>NZ_JALBWM010000526.1 GCF_023895975.1 Microbulbifer okhotskensis | reverse complement strand
CTGATAGCTACGGTGCGGGTGACCCGGCTCACTGACAATGCCCGCATTATAGCCGCCACTGGTCAGCAGGAAGGTCACATCGGTGTCGGTAAGCAGGTTGATTTTGTATACCGAACGCCAGGGCGCGACATGGTCCCGTTGCGTGCCGACCGCAAAGATGGGCACGCGGATATCGGTCAGCGCTACAGGCCTGTCGCCGACGCGAAAATGCCCTTCCGCGAGGTCATTATT
>NZ_JALBWM010000525.1 GCF_023895975.1 Microbulbifer okhotskensis | reverse complement strand
ACTGCTAGATCAAAGCCTGCGCCATCACGGCTCAATGGCAGCAGTTGCTCTGCGCTCAACGCTCTGGCGTTGACGCCTTCCAGGCAGGTAACGCGGGGGTCGGCCCGCAGGCGCGCATCGAGCTGATCGTGCCCTACCTCGATACCCACGACGGCCGCGGCGCCATGCTGCAGCAGGCAGTCGGTAAAGCCGCCGGTCGACTGACCGACATCAATGGCGACCAGACCGGTC
>NZ_JALBWM010000524.1 GCF_023895975.1 Microbulbifer okhotskensis | reverse complement strand
GCCTGATACAGCCAGTACGCGTTATCGACTCAAGCCCGGCCACCATGCCGGGCTTTTTGCTGGCTCCGCGCTTTTGGGCGGGCTTGAGTCGGATGCAGTGAAAGCGCCCAGCTGACGTGCGTTACCCTCGTGCGTCATATCAAGCCGACGGCTTGATACATCAAGCAGGGATGCGTCATCACCTGACCCTCTGCTGACCATATGGCCCAGTGCAAACACCGCCTTTTCCCCC
>NZ_JALBWM010000523.1 GCF_023895975.1 Microbulbifer okhotskensis | reverse complement strand
AGGATTTCGCGGTCATCCTCTGCGCTGGTACCCAGCCAGGGGCGCGCGGGAATATTTCCCCAGGGAATGGGGCCGCCGCGTTTGGTTTTGCCGAACTGGCCCTGGGTAGCGCCAAACTGGTGTACGGCACCATAGGGGCGATCTGTGCCGAACAGCAGCTCCGTTCCCTGCACCTGATAGCGCAGTGTATTGCGCAGGAGGCCGCTCAAGGTGAGCACTTTGCCCTGGTTCT
>NZ_JALBWM010000522.1 GCF_023895975.1 Microbulbifer okhotskensis | reverse complement strand
CGACGCGGGGCTGGCGGCCAGCATCTTCCACTTTGGGGAAGTGGGCATCAAGGAACTCAAGGATTACCTGGCGGAGCAACGGATACCGGTGCGGCCGGTGTAACCCGGCCTGCTGCTTGATGAGCAACTCTTTGCACCTGCGGCCGCGCCTAAATAGAAAGCATTGCGGGTAAAATAATCAGCAGGATAACCACTGCGGCCCCTGCCACCAGGAGCTGGAAGAACCGGGAAAG
>NZ_JALBWM010000521.1 GCF_023895975.1 Microbulbifer okhotskensis | reverse complement strand
CTCTCCTGCCTGGCTCTGAACCGCAAGGTGCAGATTTTGACCTCGACCGCGGAATTTCACAGCTTTTCACGTCAGATTCGCCGACTGGAGGAAACCGGCTGGTGCCAGGTCACCCGCATTGCGAGCGAACCCATAGGCGAATTCGCGCCCCGCATGCTGGCCGCGCTGCGCCAGCAACCCTGGGATCTGCTGTTTTTCAGTCAGGTCTTTTTCGACTCAGGCCTGGTGGTTAC
>NZ_JALBWM010000520.1 GCF_023895975.1 Microbulbifer okhotskensis | reverse complement strand
ATGGTAACGTTGCGAATGCCCTTGCGCTGGGTTTCCTGCATGACAGCCTTGCGCGCCGAAAACAGGCCCTTGGAGTCGCAGTAGCCCTGGGCCGATGGCAGGTTGTGGATGACGTCCTGGACAATTTCTTCCGGGGCTTCGAAGCCCCAGGGTGCCGGGTTGCCGATATTGAGCTTGAGGATGCGGTGGCCTTCTTCCTCAAGGCGCTTGGCTTCCTGCAGGACGGGGCCACG
>NZ_JALBWM010000519.1 GCF_023895975.1 Microbulbifer okhotskensis | reverse complement strand
CAGCAGCGCAGCGCGGTGCAGGTCGCTGATCAGGCTTTCCGGACACAAAAGATAGGCCGTACCCAGCTGTACCCCCTGGGCGCCGAGGGCCATGGCCGCGCGGATCCCCTGCGCATCGGCGATGCCGCCGGCCGCCACCACCGGAATCGACACCGCTTGCACCATCTGTGGCAGTAACGCGAAGGTGCCGCTCTGGCGGCTCAGATCCATCGACAGGAAATGCCCCCGGTGAC
>NZ_JALBWM010000518.1 GCF_023895975.1 Microbulbifer okhotskensis | reverse complement strand
AATGAGGTCAGGGTTGGAGTGCAAATCAAATTTAAGGACGAGTAAAAAAACTCGGAGTCGAATTGATGCTTTATCAAATCGATTTGGCATCCCAAGAGAGCAGTTATTGAGAATTATTTTAGAGGCTTCGCTTCCTATTTTCGAAGCAGAGACTCCTGAAGATATCAAGAAAGCCCAGGCGGCTCAGCGCATCTTGACCATGCTGCGCGTATAAGAATTTCGACGGTTCCGGA
>NZ_JALBWM010000051.1 GCF_023895975.1 Microbulbifer okhotskensis | reverse complement strand
TTAGACAAGATAATTACAGCCACGATTTAAGCTGATTTATATGGGACAGCCCTGGCTCGATTCCCACTCTGCCCTGTCATCATGGCCGCGCCAATCATATGAGCCAGCCGTAAAGCTTCTGGCACATGGCCAGTATCGGTAGCCAGCACCAAAATCTCGGCGGCAGTTTCAGGTTTGCATCCCTGCACTTAGAAATGGAAGCGGTTGGCACTGTAAATCTGCCCAGCCCTTCGCAGGGTTTGTTTTCGCAGATGGGAATCTGGGAAGTTCTGCAGGGCTTTGTCGATAGCCTCCATATTGGGAGGCTTGCGCATTACTGCGATGCAATATGTTGGCCAGCTTGGTTAAATCAATGATATTAAAGCCGCCGACGGCGACGCCGTCAGTAAGGACAGCGTTCACTTGGCTGTAAAACTTGCTCTCTTTTAGCTGGGTGGCAATTACTTTTGTTGAATCCATGCCATCTTTGCCGGCCTGCCCCCATAACATCCCTTAAAAACGGGTGTTTGAACAGACAATACCGCTGATCTTTGCCGGTGAGCCCTTTGTTTTCCAAAGGGGGCGTCATCAAATCCTATGAGTCGAACCCGATTTTAAGGCGTAGCAGCTCTTCTAGTGACTTCATTGTCTTTCGGGGTTGAGCTGAAATATGTAGGGAAATAGCTTTAGTTTTTCCTCGTGGCTCAGTGATTCCACTCGGAGAATATTATTGTGTGGAATATTTTCAGGGTTTGGATAAACATCAATCATCTTCTCCAAATTTTCCTCGCGCAACAGGTGCAAAATTGGATAGGGTGCTCGGTTGGTGAGGTTTTCGGCATCGTCTGGCGCGGTACCGGCAAATTGGTAATCCGGGTGGAAACTGGCCAGTTGATATTTACCTACGTAGCCATGGCGCTCCAGTAGCCACTCTGCCAGATCCAGGAACTGGTTATAGTCAGCGAAGTTCTGAAGGCAATTGGGGATAATCAGCAGGGTAGTGAGTAGCTCGCTTTCTGGTGTGGTGTCGAGCCTTTGAAGTTCCGCCAATAAATCGGCCAGTAACGCCTCGTCATCTTTTTCCTTGCTGACCTTAAAGCGAATCTGCTTGGCTCGTAGGGGTTTGCGTGCGAAAGGGCAGAGATTCAGGCCTACGACCACATCGGTGAGCCACTGGCTCACCGTTGGGATTATTGCTTTTTCCATCTAAAGGTTTACCACATCAGGTCGTCGGGGATCTGGAAGTCCGCGTAAGGGTCATCCTCGTTGCCAACCGCAGCAGTTTCAGTGGGCTTCACGACGTTGCCGGCATTGCGCTCGGCGATTTTCTCGGCAATGACCCGTGGAACCAGCTCGAAGCGTTCACCTTGGGCGACGATCATTAAGCGGCCGGCAATCAGGTGGTCGCGCAGGACGTCGGTGATATAGAGGGTCTTGACCTTCTTGTCGAAGGTGAAGTTATAAGCGGTTTCGCCTGAATAGGGCTGACGATTATTGTCAACCAGTTGCTTGATCTGTGCGGCAATGGCTTTTTGTTGCGCCGCTGCGTTGCGCTGGGCATTAAGGGCGCGATCGCGGGCGGCCTTATCTGCTTGGGATTTCTGTGCTGCGAGCTTGGTTTCGTCGATTTGGGGTTGAGCCGACTTCTTGGCAACTTTTTTTTGCTTGCGTTTGTCCTTGCTGATCTGCTTGGCTTTTTTTTGGTCGACAAGTCCCGCTTGAAGTAATTGGTCTTGCAGTGAGGCCATAGTTTCTTATCCGCAACATTCAGTGGTTAGGGTTGTCGTTATTGACAGGGAATTTGGGCAGCTGTACTGGTCAAGTCCTCGTCAGCTCCTGGGTTCTGGCATAACCAGTGGGCATTTTACCTTAAGATCGCGTCTTTGCCGCTAGGAATTTCTATGGCGTCCATGGCCTGCCAGAGGTGGCAGTGGCAATGATTTCGTCGGGTTGCTTCCCGTCGCTGAGCATTTGCGCTCCGCCGGGAATAACCAGCGCCGAGCCTGTGGCGATAGCGACGCGCTTGCCGCTGGGAGTGTCGATATTACAAGAGGATACCCTCAACTGACGACCGCGGTGGAGCACTTGCGCTTCCAGAATCAGGTCGCCGCTGTTGAGTTTGGCGGGGCGAGCAAAGCGAATATGCATGTCCAGCGTTGCAAAAATGGACCCGGCCGGTAGTGTAGAGTAGACCGCGCCACCCATTGTGAAGTCTGCGGCCCAGGCCAGAAGCCCGCCATAGATGGATAGGGTTCCATTGGAGAACCAGGGGGAGGAGGGCATGGTTGAGATACAGCGACCATTTTCCACTTCGATGGCACGGTAACCCGTGAGCATCCAGATTGGATGAGAGCGCCCGTCGTTGATGGTGTTGCGCTGCAACTCGATCGGTACTTGCTCCGACAGATGTGCCATATCGCAGAAAAAAGTTTTCGGTGCTGGGCGCAGGTAAGGGTCTGGAGGGTCGGTTGGTCCCAGATCCGGTACTGGAAGTTCCTGATCTGGGTTGACCGGAAAGTCTGCCACAAGACAGCGTGTGCTGCCGAAGGCCAGAGTTCTGCCATCCTGATCGTTAATTTGGATACTGGAGAGACCCACTTGGCTTCCAGAGTGAATGGTCGTAGCTCTCCCCACAATATTTTGGGTACTCGTGGTAATCGGGCGAATAAAGCACATATTGAGCTCTGACGTGCTCAGAACTTTACCTGCGGGCAAGGTTGTCCAAATTGCTGAGGCTAGCGGCGCATCGGCAAACATTGCATAGATACCGCCCCAGTAGATACCGGTGCCATCGGCCAGCCATGGAGTGATGGGCATTGAGTAGGTCGCTTTACCCAGCCCCGCCTCGGTCGGCATCATTCCGGTGAGCCGCCAAAAGGGTGGTCCGGGTAAACTGCCGCGAATATAGCGTTTAAAGGTGTCCAGGCCGGACTGCTGAAGCGCTCTCAAGTCACAAATTGCACCACGATGAATTTCGTCGGTGATATTAGTCATCCCCCAGCCTCCAGTTGCATCTACAGAAAGGGTAATGTGCGGGAGAATAGGAAGCGAGGGAGCGCGAGGGGTTGTCGTTGTGATGGCAGGCCTGTATCCAGCCATCACTGGTGGTCTTTCCGGTTAGTATTTTTTCGGGGCCATATCGGGAAGTTCTACCATAATTGTGGTTTTTTCGATGGGTTTTCCCTCCATGAATAGATTGATCGTATCCTGGATTTCACTGGAGGCCATAAACAAATTGTGTCCGGCATTCTCTACTGTTACTTTTGTGGTATTACTAAATCCTGAAATGGCTTCATGTTGGCTTTCCAGGTAAGTTCTCCCATCCAATGTGCCGCTGAGTAGAAGCACCGGGATATCACTGATTAATTTCTTGCGAAAATCTTTTCCGAGGTCCAGTTCGGGAGCGAGGCCATCATAGTGAAAAGAAAAATTCAGGTAGTCTTTTAGTAATGCGGTTTTGGACTGTTCTTTAACTTCCAGTTTGCGTTGATTATCGATGCCGGAAGCAATATCCATTGCAGTCGCCATTGGGCGCAATGAAATAGCAACCCCTGGGTGTAAGAATCCGTCGGGAAAATAGCGTTTCGGAACTTTGTCGAAGGCGGGAGCTTCCCCCAGGTCCAGAGTACGATAGAATTCGAGAAGATGAGCTGTACTTTTAGGGTCGGCAATAAATGCCGAAGCAATTTGTTGCATATCCCTGCGTTGCAATAGGTAATCCAGCTCATGGCTATCATGCTGTGTAATTTTTATTTTCATTGGCTGCTTGTCCAGTTTTGCGTGAACTCTCCTTATTAAAGCTTTGATGTCAGGGTATGCTGCTCGCGCTGCAGCTTGCTGGTTAATGGCTTGTTGCAGACGATCCCAATACTCCTCGGTACGAGCGGGAAGTTTGATGGTTTGCTCTAGCCCCTCTGCACTGGATAAAATCAGTTTGTCGATGGAGCTTTCAATTTCCTTTACTGCCGCCAATGCCAAGTGGCTACCATAGGAGGTGCCCCAGAGTACAATTTCTTTTGCACCCAAGTGTTTTCTCAGGTCATCCAGGTCAAGTGCGTTTTCTTTGGTGTTATACGCTGAAAGGTTAACATTCCGTTCCTGCCAAATGGTTAAGCATTCTTTTAGAGCCTCTTGATGGTAGCGAATATACTCCGAGTCTGAGATTGCTTTAAGGGGTGGGACAGTCTGTTGGGATTCACAGTTAGGTAAATCATTGGAAAGGCCCGTGCCGCGTTGGTCCAACGCAATAACATCCCCGTATCGGCGCAGCGCCATAAACATATCAAAGCGAAAGTTGACGGTCATAATTCCGGAGCCCCCGGGTCCGCCCGCAAGATAGATAATAGGGGGGGCCGTTTTTTCTCCTATTGCAGGGAATCGGACATAGTGAATGGGAATTTTACGGCTCTCTTTAATGCTGCGGTCCTCCGTCACCTCAAAAAAACCGCTATAGCCCTCAGCGGATTGCTTGCTCCATGTGGTAAATGTATAGGGCTCTTCATTGGCTATTGAGGTTGCTGTTGCATGCGGAGAGTTCAGCGAATATGTGGACAGTATGGCCATAACGGAAAGAAAAAGAGTATAAAGGTTTCTCATTGTTTTAAGCCTTGACAACCCAGATCCTGGGTTGGAACAGTATACAGCTGGAAAAATTTATGTCGTTGACCATTTAACGGTAGTGTTTGTCGGTTGGCGATTTTATTTGTTCGTTTTATATATCCAGTCTAGTCCCTGTATCGCTGTTGTAGGAAAAGCAGTGCCGTGATTGGCTTCTGGGATAATCAGCAACTTAGTATCTACTTCAATTCCTTTTTCGGTTTTTAATTTGTTGTACAGTTTAAGCGCACCTGCGACCATGTCGTTGTGAGTGTTACTGTTGATTGGGTTCTCAAAGGCGCCCACTGCGATAAATACTTTACGGAGTTTCGTACTTGATTTGGCTTTGAGTTTCAGGATCATTTCTTTGTCATACCACACCGAAGGACTGCCGAGAATATAGTTGTCAAAACTCCCAGGGTGGCTGAGCAGTAAATAAGCCCCAAATAACCCACCCAGGGAGTTGCCCACAAAAGTGTGTCCCCGCTCGGAGAGACGATAGGATTTTTCCGCATAAGGAAGGATAGTATTTTTTATAAATGTGGCGTGATAGGGGGCTTCACCAGTTATGTACTCCCAGTCGGTATTGGTGCTAGGAGTAAAGTCGCGTATGCGACTATTCTGGGCACCTGAGTTTTTTGAGTAAGATAGACCGACGAGTATTACCTCCTCCATTTTGCCAAAATGCATAGGCGCTTGAGTGACTCCAGAGATGAGCTGAAAAGTGTAATCGGCATCGGTAACAAGCACTAAAGGATATTGTTTCAACGGGCTCTTGCTGTAACTCTTGGGTAGCTGAATGAATAGAGAGTAGAACCTTTTACTGCCAGGGTCCTGTAATTCTAGGCTGTAACTGCGGGGGATTTGCACGGGTATTGCAGCTGTGTTAGCTGAAGAAAAATGGGAAAAAAAGACACTTACTATACAAAATGTAGCGATAACAGATCTAATCATGGAGGTGAATCCTGTGGTAATGCTTACTCAGTCCTTATGGTGATTCCAGTCACGCCCCACACTGAAGTACTAATTTCTGATTTACTTTCGCCAGTTCATTACTGATAAAAAGTCAGGTAAGTACCTCAGCATATCGAACTATCTAACCGTTGGAAACCGATTGGGAAAGTTTGCTGTTGGTTTTTGTTGCTTTAAGGTGGGGAGTACAAATATTTTCATGCTTGTGCACAAATGTAAAAATATACTTTGATAGCTTGGCTGAGTGATAAATGAATAATGCAGTTTTTATATTCCGTAAGGTGTCTTTGTTTTAGTTTTTCTGCTTTGTTTTATATTTTGTGGTTTAGTTCGTGTGTTTTCGCTCTTTTTCGAGTTTAATAGTCTAAGATTTGATTTAAATAACGCTCTTGATCTTTTTGGCCGCGATTCTTTTGTGGGTGTAATTTAGGCGTTGGTTTGTTCTTAGTGTAAAGAGTAATCCTTTATCGTATGATTTTGCTGGTGCACTCTACCTGGGCGTGAATGACCAGTCTAAGTGGGTGAAACTAAAGTCGTATAGTTTCAAGTTAAAGTTAGTACTAAGTTTTAAATAAAAAATAGATTTCAAATATAAAAATAATTTGATCAGCGAACACTTGGTTGCTTTTGCTTTCTAAAGGTTAGACTGCCTGGTCACAACTGACGGCTTGCTAATAAAATGGAAAACAACTATCAAAATGATGTTGCTCAATGGGTCGTAAAATATGGATTGGGGTTAAGGCGTTACTTTGCTTCCAGAGTTAACCTGTCTGATGTCGATGATTTGGTTCAGGAGGTCTTTACCCAGTTGTTTGTCCGCATTACAAGGCATGGAAAAGATATTGATAACCCCAAAATTTATATTTATGCGGTGGCAAAAAATCTCCTGATCAGCCATGGCAGGCATCAGAAAACCAGATGTGGAGCACTTCATGACTCCATTGACTGTAAGTTTGATATCCCTTACTTAATTAGCCCGGAGCGCACTGTTATGGGGATTCAAGCCTATTCCCGTGTCTTGGAGGCTATATTAGGGCTTCCCCCTAGGGCCGGCACTGCTTTTCGGTTTCACCGGTTTGAGGGAATGACCTATCAAGCGATAGCCGAACAGATGGGGATTTCTAAGGAGTCTGTCAAGGAGCTAATACAGCGCGCTTTGGTGCGGGTGCGGCAGGCTGTAGAAGAGGCATCTTAAAACCTCATTGGGTACCACCTGATATTTTGTCAGCCAGTTGTCGATCATAGGCTGGCTATTGAGTAAGTATGAATTGCGGTATTGGTATTTCCTTGGGTAGTGTCATTGTTGAGAGGGTGCTGCCCGAATGCACTCAGGCAGTATTTCCATATTAATAGCATGATGGAGTTATTTCTTGTTTTTTAGCGGCCTGTTGAAAATGTGACTCCTGGATTTTGTCAATCGGGCTGTACGGTAAGTTTCCGCAAATCCTGCACAAAAAAGCAAGTGGCTCTAGTCTCAAATTTGACCTGAGCGCCCCTAATCGATTTAAAAATCTTCCTTAAAAATGTTGTTTTATCTGCCAGATAAAGTAGTACAAGAATAATTATCTTTTTATCCCCCCCATTTTTTTTAATGTGCGTCTTAGCTTTTGTTGTACCTGAAATAGGTTTAGATCAGGTCAACGGCCCAATAATACCGACAATAAAGAGAGACGCAGTGAGATGATCAAACCCGCCAAACAAAAAACATTGATTGCACAAGCGATTTACCAAGCTGGTCGCAGTCTTCAAGCGAGCTCCTGGTACAGTGCCGCGATAGCATCGCTTGCAATTGCCGCAGTGCCATCCGTTGCGATTGCCCAAAGCAATACGGAAAGTGGTCGCTCAACTCAGGCCATTGAGGAGGTCACTGTAACCGCACAGAAGATTGAAGAGAGTATTCAAGATGTACCCATTGCGGTTTCCGCACTTAGCGGTGACAGTATGGATGATCTTAAGATAGAGCGGGGCGAGGAGCTTCTCCGCGCCATACCCAATGCCAACTTTTCCAAGGCTAACTTCAGTACTTATAATTTTTCAATTCGCGGCGTAGGTACCAAAGCGGTCTCGGCCAGTACAGACCCAGCTGTGGCAGTCAGTTTTAACAATACCCCATTAATACGCAACCGATTGTTTGAGCAGGAGTTTTTTGACGTTCAGCGGCTGGAGGTATTACGCGGTCCGCAGGGAACTCTGTATGGCCGCAATGCTACTGCTGGCGTTGTTAACATGTTGCCAAATATGCCAACTGGTGAGTTTGAGTCAGAAGTGCAGGCCGAGGTGGGTAGTTATAATTCGAAGCGTGCCAATGGCATGTTTAATATCCCTTTGGGGGATACCCTGGCATTTCGCTTTTCGGGTGCTTTGACTCAGCGAGATGGGTTCGATACCAATACCTTTACTGGCAATGATGTTAACGATCGAGACCTTTACTCTACCCGCGCAATTTTTGAATGGAAGCCCGCTGAGAATCTTAATGCTAATCTGATCTGGCAGCATTTTAAAGAAGATGATCAACGTTCGCGCACAGGAAAACAGCTGTGTACCCGTGATCCTGGGCCTGACATGATTGGTTTGACAGAGGTCCCTGACAGTCTGAGTCGGCGTTTCAGTCAAGGGTGTTTACCCGGGTCTCTCTACGATGCCGATGCCTACAGTACGCCAAATGCTAGCGGTTTTGCCTATGTAATTATGCCGTCAGGTATTCCCCTGGGGCAGGATGAACCGGGCTTTTTTGGCAATACAATCTATGCCATTGATTCCAATTTTAACCCCTATGCGAATGTGGCCCAGTCACGAGATTTGCGTGAAATTGCAACGAGCTATGACCCTAAATTTCGTGCAGAAAATGACTTGGTGCAACTGAATATTGAAGTTGGCATTGGTGAATCTCTGCAGTTTTTCTCTCAGACCACCTATGCCAAGGATGATTACTATTCCTCCCAGGATTATAACCGCTATGTATCCGACCCTATTTTTAACGATTCTGAAGGGCTATTTGGGCTGCAGGGCGAGAATCCCGATCCGGGTCCCACGCCAGGTGGTGTATACACTGATCCGCAGTTGGGCCCGTCGGACCGTATACTGGCTGTAGATATCAGTCAGTCAGACAACCGTCAGTGGAGTCAGGAGTTCCGCTTGCAGTCGAATTTCGATGGTCGCCTCAATTTTTCTGTGGGTGCCAACTACCTGAATTTTGAGTCTCAGGATGACTATTACGTTTTCAATAATCTGTTTACCTTTATGGCTGAGTATTTTTACAACACGCCAACATTTGAGGAGATTTTTGCTGAGGGGCTGGATTTTCTGTTGCCTGCAACCCGGAACTGCGAAGGAGTGGATGAGCAGTATGCGCGAGAGTGCCTCTATGTAGATTACAACTCGCTCGGTCAGATTGATGATCAGGGACACAACTATTTTCTTAGCCGGAATTTGGTAGAGACCCGCTCATGGGCTCTGTTTGGCGAGACCTATTGGCAGGTTACCGATGACGTTAAGCTGACCACCGGCCTGCGTTATACTGAGGACCGCAAGACAGCCACGCCGGTCCCCAGTCAGTTGTTGCTGGCAGCAAATTACCTACCTGATGGCGAGGTGGAGTCGGGCCCGGCCTCTGGAGGTATAACGGGTGAGGGCTATCCGCGCGGCGCTGATATTGAGCAGGAATGGCAGGAATACACCGGGCGTGTGGTATTGGACTGGCGGGCCGACACACCATTTACTGATGAAACACTAATGTATGTATCCCTTTCACACGGTTATAAAGGTGGAGGCGCAAACCCTCCAAGAATGGACATTGATCCAACGGTGGTCCAGTACCAGCCCCTGGCGGAGACTTTTAAGCCGGAGTTTGTCAACGCGATTGAATTTGGTACTAAAAATAGTTTACTCGATGGTAGCCTGACGCTGAATACCAGTGCATTTTATTACGACTACAGCGATTATCAGGTCTCTCAAATTGTTGATCGAATCTCTTTCAATGAAAACTTTGATGCGGAGAGCTGGGGGCTCGAATTGGAAGGTGCTTGGCAGGTGACTCCCAGTACCCGGGTCGATATGAACCTTGGATACTTGAAAACTCGCATCGCTGATGGAGCGGGATCTATTGATGTGATGAACCGCACTCAGGGCAATGAAGATTGGATGTTGGTACGCCCCAGTGTTCAGGTACCCTCGAACTGTGTTGCGCCAGTAGAATTGGTGGAAACCATTATCAATTCACCCAGCGAGGATCTGCACGAGTTGATGCTGTGGTCACTGTGTGCTGGTTCTTCCAGGTACGGTTCTTTTACGCCTGATATCGAGACGAGTGACCATTTACGCTACGATTTACTCTTGGGGATTGACCCTTACAACCCGCTAACCGACGCGCCAAACGGTGGCCAAGGATTTGCTGCAGATTTGAGTGGCAATGAGCTGCCTAATGCACCGAACTTTACGGTTAGTCTGGGCATAGAGCACGCGATTACCCTGGAAGATTGGGACTTGAAACTGCGTGCCGATTACTATCGTCAGTCCGAGAGTTATGCGCGGGTTTATAACAGTGTTTACGATAGGCTAGAAAGCTGGAGTAACTTCAACGCCTCAGTAACGCTTACCCAGCCTGCCTGGGATATGCAGATGCAGCTGTATGTAAAGAATATCTTTGATGATGCGCCGATTACTGATTTCTTTACTAATAGTGATGATACCGGTCTCAGCACCAATGTATTCACATTAGAACCAAGAATTGTCGGCTTTAGTATTAGTAAAGGATTTTGAGGACAGGTTAATTGCTAGGATGCTCCGACAGTTCAAGTCAGACACTTAGGATTTATAGATTAATAGTTCCGGCCTAAAAATACCGCTGCAGGCACTTGCTTGCGGCGGTATTTCCATCCTGTAAATTTTGATCTCTCTATTTCATGGCCGCCTGTAAAACACTGGCGCAGATGGATGATTGTGCTGGAACTTCATCCGCTCGCGCCGAGCTATGGCCGGCAGCGGCACATCCTTGTGCCGTTTAACTCGTTGGTTTACAGAGTTATAGGTTTATCCGGGTATGCCTTAGGGTACAAATGAGACCTGTGGGTTACTATCGACCACCCCGTAAATTACGCAGGGGCTTCCGCCTGCGGGACTGGAGGGAATGTTTGCACCATTAAAGGTAATTCGGCCGGTGGAGTGATCAAAATCTCCGACCAAATCGCCAACGCAAGAGCCGGTGACGGCTTGTACCACTACATCTTCAAGAGTAATGGTGTCATCAGCATTGCCGACCACGTTGTAGGGCAGGGAGCTAAAAGAAATGGTACCACACAGCCCAAAGAGGCCCCCAGACAATGACAAACTACCCACCGATGCGTCAGAACTGACGATATCGATACTGCCCGAGAGATTGCAGCTGAGTTGAATGCCCTTCATCACCGTGATATTTCCAACATTAAATAATGCTGATGAGCCGTTGGGGGACCAGGTGTCCGCACTGGCTAAGGCGGGAAATCCGGTGGCAGCAATACAAAGTGATACTGTGGCAAGAAGTTTTTTCATGATAATAATTTCCTCTTCGCTCCGTGAGATCGAGATTTCTGTGCAGGCTATGCAAATTTATTATAATTGCAGAGATTGCTAATCGATCGGTGTGGGTTAATTGCATCATCGCAGGAAGGTGCCTGTTCAGTTGGGCGATTTAATTTCATCAAAAATGGCCTTTGCCAGACGGCTGCCTCCCATTAATAAAAGACGTGATCGAATTGTTTTGGGGGGAGTTGAATTATTTAAAACGACGTTTTTTTATTTTATTAATATTTTTTATTCAGTTGCAGTCTGCAGGGTAGGTTAGTCCTTAAGATTCGGTTTATGAATATTCGTGATTTTTTGATCGTTATTTGTTAGGGGTTCCATCGGTGTAAAGGATGACGGGAATTAATGGCTCCAGGGATTATTTGTCAGGCAGACGAGTAAGCCAGGTACCAACTCTTGAAATAGCCGCAGGTTTATATGGCCCCACGGCTATTCAATTGCAGGCAAATAGTGGGGGACTCTTTTTTGCGGAGTTGGGAATCAAGGGAGGTCAAGAAAATTATTTGGCTAGGTCAGACGTAACCCCGGCAGTTGGAGGATAAGCTGGAGTCTTTGCAGGGTTTAATGGCACTAACAGTTCTATGTAGGGTGTACTCAGTGATTCTCACTGGGGAAGGCCTGATAATCTTAAGCGCATGACTAGACAGCCATTCTCGGTTAGTAGTATTCGATACGAAAGCGAGTATTGAATATTTGGGGACCATTTCATGGGTTCGCGTCGGTGTCTGGCCCATGGCGGTTCGCCCTTGTGCCGCGTTCACTGCGTTAACAGGTTTGTTTGTTGGGTTAGTGCTGGCAGCATCTGTCGGAACATTGTCCTCTGGTGATAAAGAGTGGGGCGGGGTTGTTTTGACGGTTTGAGGACCCGGTTGGCACACCGCTGCTTTATACTGCTATTTGTTATCCTACTAGGCTGGAATTAGCGTTAAGACGGACTATTTTGTGGAGTTTTTGCTCTCCCGGCACTGGTTCCATGTTGCTATACTCCGCGCCCTTGAAAGCCCCCTTTCTTTTTACGGAGAACTTGATGTCTGAATCACAGTGCGATATTGGCTTTATCGGCGCCGGTGTGATGGGTAAAAACCTGATCCTGAATCTGGCCGATAACGGCTACAGGGTCTGTGCCTTTGATCTTGATCACAACCGGCTCAATGCGCTGCTGGAGCAGGATAAGAAAGAGTGTGGGGGGCTGCCTGCACGTGTCGAGACTTGCAATTCTTACACCGAGCTTTTGGCCAAAGTCAAAGCGCCGCACCTGATTATTCTGTCTGTCCCCGCCGGAGCTCCGGTTGATGATGTTTGCAGTAAATTGATGGATGCGGGCCTGAAGGCAGATGATATTGTTGTTGACACGGGTAACAGTCTTTGGACTGATTCTGTAGAGCGGGCCAAGCGCTACGAGGGTAAGTTGATTTTCTTCACCACGGCGGTATCGGGTGGCGAAGTGGGTGCTCGCTTCGGTCCCTCACTGATGCCCAGTGGTGATCGCTATGCCTGGAGCCGTATAGAGCCGGTTTGGCATGCCATCGCCGCCAAGGTGGACAAAGCCAGTGGCCAGCCTATTGAGCGCTTCGAGCCAGGCAGCCCGGTTCGGGAGGGCGAGCCCTGTGCAGCCTATATCGGTCCGATCGGTTCAGGCCACTATGTAAAAATGGTACACAATGGCATCGAGTATGCCGATATGCAGATGATCTGCGAAGCCTACCATGTAATGCGGACCGCCTTGGGGATGGCGCCTGAGGAAATTGCTGAAGTGTTCCGGGAGTGGAATCGCGGTCCCTTGAACAGCTATCTGATTAATATCAGTGCTGAAGTGCTATCTACTTTGGACTCTGTTACCGAACAGCCGCTGGTGGATGTGATTCTCGATCGTGCCGGTCAGAAGGGGACCGGTCTGTGGACGGCCATGAGCAGTTTGGAGGTGGGTTGCCCGGCACCGAGTATTGCTGAAGCGGTATATGCCCGTTCATTGTCTACCCGCAAAGTATTGCGTACCCGTGCGGCACAGAAGCTGCAAGGCCCAGAGTTGACACAAGTGGCAGCGGAGCAGCGTGAAGAGGTGATCGCGCAACTGCACGATGCTCTGTACTGTGCAAAAATCTGTGTTTACGCTCAGGGCTTCGACTTGATGAAGTTGGCTGCGCGTGAGCAGGGCTGGCAGTTAAACTTCTCGGAAATTGCTCGTATCTGGCGTGCGGGCTGTATTATTCGGGCGGTGTTCCTGCAGTCTATTAGTGATGCCTACGACCGCGATCCGAAACTCTCCAATTTGTTGTTGGATGACTTCTTTACTCAGCAGATTGCCGATCACCAGGCCAACTGGCGCCAGGCGGTGGCGAGCGCCACTTTGAATGGTATCCCAGTACCGGCTTTGTCATCTGCACTCAACTACTACGATGCATTCCGCACCGTATCCCTGCCGGCAAACCTGTTGCAGGGGCAGCGTGATTACTTTGGTGCTCACACCTTTGCGCGAGTGGATCAACCTGAGCAGCGCAAGTACCACGTTCAGTGGAGCGAGCCGGGCCGTCCGATGGTTGAAATCTGAGATCCCCAGAAACGGATAGCGATGCGCCCCAGAAGGGTCCGCATCGCGGCAAGTCGAAGTTAAAAAACGACTTCGTCCACTTCTTTTGTCAGTGCGTCAGCTTCCTGGCGGGACGCTTTTGCCATAATCTCCTCTACACTCGCTGACTCGGTATTTACCCCTCCGAAGGCCGTCAGCAGGTCTTTGACTAGGGCGGAAATTTCCAGAGTCATTACGGCAAAGTCAGCATCAAATTGATGTACTGCACTCTCTGCATCAGCGCTGTCCGCCTTTTCCAGGAGTTCATCGCTGAACTTTATGCGCTTTAAGGACAGCTGGTCGTCAGCCAGAAATTCCACTCCGCCGCGCCAAGTCAGGCCCAGCTTGTGAACCTGCAGCCCAGCGACCAGGTGGTTGTGTATCTCCTCTGCGCAGAGATCCTGATTTTTGCAGCGGATCACACTGCCGCTGTCTTTTGGGTCGCGCAGTTCGCATTCATGACCAAAGTCGAACTGTAGTGGTGCTTCAGGGGCACTAAGCCAGTGGGTCATGGTCTGCTGAGGCAAGTTTTTTGCGGAGAGTGGCACTACCGCGAGGCTGCTAATCGCCTCGCGCAGATTTTCCAACAGTTCCTCGGCGGCAGAAGCGGAGGCAGCATCTATCACCACCCAGCCATCTTGCGGGGCGATATATGCATATTGCAGGCGAGAGCGGGCGAAAGCCTTGGGGCGCATCTCCAGTAAGACTTCGTCTTTGAGGTTTTGCCGCTCTTTGCGCCCCACCTGACGAGCTTCCTTCTGGGAAATTACTTGCGCCAACTCCTCAACTTTCTCGTTAACTACGGCTGCTGGGATAACCTTTTCCTGCTTTTTGGCGCAGATCATCAGGTAGCCATTGGTCGCGTGCACCAGCTGGCTACCGTGGCGCCCGAGCGGGGGCACCCAACCATAGCGCGCGCTGTCCTGGCTACCACAGGGAACAAATGCTTGTGTTTCCAGCAATTCGTCCAATTTTCCAGCATCCAGGGTAAATTCTTTGGTCAAGCGATAAATACGGAGGTTCTTAAACCACATACATCAAGCCATCTGTTTTCAGTTGCGAGTGCGGTCTGCAATTATGCGGAAACTGGGGCGGGGCAGCTAGTGAGATGTTATCAAATGCCATATTGTTTGTTATTTGAACGAATCGTGCCGGGGAGGAGCGCCGCCAGAGCTGGCGGCTCCAGGCAGTTTTGCTATTGCTTGACGATACTGTCAATGGCCGGACCGCTTTCCTTAGAAAACGCTTTGGGCTTGTAGTTGAGCAGCTTGAGTGCCGTTGCTGCCACTTGGTCTTGGAGAATGGTATCACCACCTGACACTTCCCCGGAGGCCTTGATATCGGGGCCCAGCGCGGCGATCCAGATTTCGTCGGAACCGGGAACGCCCTGCGGGTGGGGGTGGTCCTCTTTGCCAAAGTATTGGGCCAATGCAGGGCCGCTGGCGTGGTGTGGCCAGGATTCGACTGTGTTTCCGCGGCCGTGGTCCACCGTGATAATCAGGTTGGTATTATCGCGGTAATGCTCCAATGACTGTAGCGTCTGCCACAAGCTGGCCAGTATCATATCGCTGCGGTGTGCCGAGTGGAGGTATTGGTGGTATTCCTGATCGTGAGCAAAATCGTCAGTTTCTCCTAGGGCAATATACATCACCCTTGGCTTTTTGCTGATCAAGTACTCTTTTGCAAAGCCATAAGTGAACGCATCTGGCCTTACGTCCTCCCAAAAAACAGGAAGCTGGCCTTGCAAATCGTTGAGAAATTTTGCTCTTTGGGTCAGCTTGGGCCAGCTTGCCGGTTCCAGGCCAGCATTGACATACACACCGCTGCGCTCGCGATTAATTATTGAGGCGAATGCACCCCAGCTGCCAAATGCGGCGACGCTGCCTTTAAATTCGGGTTTGTTAATCAACCACTCAAGGAAAGTGGTATTGGCATTTGGAACAGGATTGTTGGAATTAATTTTTGGATCGGCAGACCCGGTTAATATTTCATTGTAGCCGGGATAGGAAAACCACCAATTATTGGTGACTCTGGCCTCTGAACCTTTTTCACGGTTACCGATCAGGGTGCCTTTATTTGCTACGGTCTGCCAAATAAAGGGCATCAATTTTTGACGCTTTTCCTCGGGAGTATTTCCGTGGAAATTGTCGATTAAAATTTCTTTATTATCGGTAAATTCCTCATGGTTAAGGAGCGCTGTATCATATCCAGAAAATACTTCTTGCCAGCGCAAACCATCTATGGTTACTAGTATTAGATTGTCGGCACTATAGGCTTGTGTTGATAAAAGCAGGGCTAAAACAGTGGTAATAAGAGATTTCATTGGAATTTCACTCTGCGGGATATAGGTGGTCGCTGAATTGGATTGGTTAATCGGGGATTTTGCGTAGGTTTTACCTTTCTTTTTTATTAAAATAAGAATTTTAAATCCCCTGCTCCCAGAATATCGAGTTCGTTTATTTTGCGTTAGGGTCATAAACAGCCTGTGGTTTTCTAGCTGTTTATGACACTTATAAGGACTATTTAGAAATCAACAGTCGCAGAAAATGATACCGTGCGCGGAGCCCCAATCCAGGCACCGCCAGAGACTATGGTGCCCAGATAATCTTCATCGAGTAGGTTGTTCACTACCAGATTAATATTTATTCCCCGCAGTGCTGGATTCATATCTGCCAGATTGACACCCAGATATGCGTCGGTAACGACAAAAGAGTCAGCCTTCCAGCTATTTTCCAGGTCGATATAACGGTCGCCGGTAAATTTACTGGAGATGCCACCATAGAACATTTCTGAATGCCAATCCAGACCGATAACAAACAGCTGATTGGCGATACCAACCACATCGTTTCCAGCGGTTATGCCTTGAGCTTCATCGACTGCTGCATCTCCCGAGCCAATATAAGTGGAGTCCAGTAGTGTGTAGGATGTGTAGAGGTTAAGCGATTCAGAAAGACTGTAATCAAGCAGCAATTCCAGACCGTCAGATTCGATACCCCCTGCATTAAAGTAAGTGCCGTTGGTGCCAATCAGATAGTTGTTACCGACCGCAGTATTGTTATTCAGGAAAATGATTCGATTCTCAAAATCATTCTGGAAGTAAGTGGCTGTTGCTGTAAAGCTGTCAGCAGTGTAACGCAAGCCCAGTTCAAGGGTTTCTGATGTTTCTGGGTTGATACTGTCGAGATCAGAGTCTGGTCGTTCGAGGACACTGTCGCCGATAGCCTTAAAGTTTTCTGCGTAGCCGGCAAATAATTCTGACCCTTCCACCGGTGTCTCCCACACAAGTCCTGCCGAGATGAGGATGTCTGAATCGGAGTCGATGCTTGCACTGGCAGAATCTTGGAACCGATCTTCACGCTGTACGTCAACAAAGAACTGTTTGGCCCCCAGAGTCAGGGTGACAGAGTCAATGTTGAGTGAGTCCTGTAGGTACCATTTTGTGGCGTCCTGAGGATAACTGCGGTCGTACTGAACCCAATAGGGGCTAGAGTTGTAATTGGAACTCTGGGTTGCATCGGTAATTTTGTGCCAGTCCCGGTGTTCATCGCGGGTGGAGTCTTCATACCAGAAGCCACCGCGAACTTCATTTTCATATCCAGCAATATGGGTATTGTAGGTGAAATCCAGTGTCAGCCCTGTGCGCTCTTTTTCATAGTGGGTATGTCGGTAAGACATGGCTGGAATAGTATCTTCCGCATAGCACTCGGGATTGTATGCGGGTCCGGATTGTCCATAAATATTGATGACTGATGCCGAACATTCCTGGTCATAGGTCAGCGCGTTACCGTCTGCATCCACGAAATAAATAATACCTGCTTGGTTACCGCCATAGGCTGTGGAACCTCCGAGGAATTCAGATTCTCCGTCAGTTTCGTCATTGGTGATATTGACAAGGTAAGGGGGTACCCAATCTCCCCGGCCCTCATTGCTGTGATAATACAGGCCGGCTTGAAGATTGAAGGATTCAGTGAGGTCAAAATCAAATTGAGTGTAAGCCAGTAAATTCTCACGTAGGGTGGACCAACCACGGCGATACAATTGATCTATGTAGGGAATCCCTGCCCAGTCGCCATTGAGGAAATCATTTTCCGGATATTCTTCGAATTGGGCGTCTGAGTAGACGCGTTGATAGTTGTCCTCTTGAATATCGTCATAGGAGATATAGGTCTTAATAGTACCCGATTCCAAGCTTGTCACCAGCTTGGCCGCAATATGCTCGCGTTCATTCTCTGCTGTTTGGGTAATCCAGTCAGTTGCGCCCTGATTGGAGTAGGAAATCCAAGCCTTGCTTTTGCCTGCAAAGACACCGGTATCGTAGCGGTAGTGCAGGCACTGTGCGTCGAACTCTCCTGCGGAGAGCTCTATGCGGCTGCGCTGAATATCAAGGGGTTCATCAGTGCGGTAGTCAATGGTGCCTCCCAATGCTTCATGAGAACGGGAGGCGATATCAGATGTTCCCTGGGAGACCTCGACAGATGCGACATTGCTTGGATCAATAAAACGGTTTGCTTTAGAGCCGCCGCCATAATTGGAGCCGCCGTTGGGAATGCCATCGATGGTGGTGCCGATTTGCTGTTCATCCAGGCTGTTGGTAAAACCGCGAATACTGATATTCGTTGACCAATCGTCAAAGCCGTAGGTGTCTCCTTCGTTGACGGACACCCCAGGTAAATTGTCGATTAAAGCATTGACGCTGGTAATGGTGGATTGCTGTTTACGCATGGCCTCAGAGACTTCACTACTGTTAAAGGTGCTGCTTGAGCCCAGCACGACCACTTCCTCTAGCTGTGTAGCGCCAGGCTCTTCAGCGGCCAATGAGTAAGTGGCCACCACGGTAGCCATTGAGATGGCAGCTGCCAAGCCGGTCTTTTTCGTATTCATCGGGACATCCAAGTTAGTAGTGATTTAGCCGAATTTTATGTATTTAATCGACGGCTTATGTGAATTGCGCGCGTACATTGACGCGTCTTGATGAAATATTCTTTACCGGCGGGTTAAAATTTCTTGACCAGTTGGTGAATGATCGAGTTTTTGTACTAACGTGGGATTATGTGCAGAAATTTTTTCTTTCTAGGCAGGCTGTAATTGACAAAATATGCGAATAGTTAATTTTTTTGGTAACAGATTTAATGGGTTGATGGCAGTCGATGGAATAAAGGCTGGGGCACCCCAGCCTTGAAAGAGCGCGCTGTGGCAGCTAGGTCTCAAGTTTCAGGGATATGCCGGTGCAAGTTTCAATGGTTCCCCAGATTACACCAACAACCGCATTCCAGATTTTTTCAATAGTGACTGTCATCAGTCCTCTCAATGTATTTGCAAAGTTGCGGGCCATATCTTCCAGGGAATCAAGAAAATAATCTCTCAGCTCGCCGGAAATTTCCCCTGATAAAATAGCTTGTGAAATCAGTTTTGCCTGCAGTGCTAACGCCGAAAGCTGGCGATCTGAAAACCCTCTGATTCCTGCAATATCGTGGCTAATTACCGAAGAGGCAGCATCTTTGATGTTGGCGATGAGTTGATCTGTATCGATAGACATTTTACTTCCTTAGCGATTCAAAAAAGATTCGTAGGTGAGTGCTTGATCCATGGAGATGACTACCTCATTTTTGAACAGGGACACGGCAAGAGCATTTAGCCCTTGGTCTTCGTCTTCCGTGCGCATCCTGTTGAGACTTTCAGCAATCTTCTGCAGAGAGGCAACACTGGGGGCTTGCTGGTCAAAGGTAATGTCTTGACTGGTGGAATCCAGATACTGGTTGATTTTTTTTAACGCATCGCTCTCTGGAACCGGTCTGGTTCTAGACTGCATTGCCAGCGCTTCAATCTTGCCAATGAGTGCATGGTACTGATTGCTTCTCTCTGGGTAGGAATCTTTGTGGGTCCCCCTTGCGACGCTAGAGAATAACTCCATCAATTCCGTGTTGACATTGGTTAGATCAGAGTACAGCTCAGCATCGTATTTTGGTGCCAGCTGAACACAGCTGGCAGTGAAAGCCGTTAGAGCAATGAACAGTACAATGACTGCTTTCTGGTACATTTTTGACATAAATATTCCCCATACTATTTAGTGTGTTAATACAGAGTGGCTTTTGAGCAGGCTATGAAACCCATTTTCGAAAGCCCGCCAACCCGAACAAAATTGTTGCGCGGGTCGCAAGTCAAGTATGCTTCTGTTTGACTTGTCGTAAAGGGTTTGCGGATGTGTGCCGTAAACCCGGATTGAAAAAGTCCCGCAGACCTTTTTTCAATAAACGGCAGAACCTGGTTGAATGCTACAAAACAATAAAGCTATCGAATTCGGTGCTTTCAGTCTGTGACTCTGGCCATCGATTACGAATCTCATCGGGAACCTCTCTCTTCAATTATGCGGGCTCCAATGATGGCTGTGACAGTTCTGACTCGCTTTTCTGCTCATAGTAGGAAAGCAGTAACTTGACGGCTTCTTGGTTGTCGAAATAGCGTGAGTGTACGCGGGCAGCGAGCTTGTCGGGGAATGTGCCATAGGAGCCGATAATTCTCTCGTGGCAGTGTTGTAATGGCGGCACTGCAGAGCCGCTGGCAAACCAGTCGGCATGTGATTTTATATCAATCCATTCAACAAGATCCTTTCTCAGGGATAAGTGCTCTACTTCCTTTTGCAACCAGGACGCTTGTTTGCCAAGCACCTCGATCAGGGAACCCATGGTGAGAATACGGACTGGCATCCCGATGGGAGGAAGGTCTGCAAATAAGTCCACGGCCACCACGCTGCCAAAACTATGCCCGACAATAGTGACAGAATCGTATTCACCCATTTTCAGGCTGTTTTCCAGCTGTTCTCTGACTCGCCGGATTATCTCAAACCTGACCGCAGGCTTGCCCTTTGCGGCAGGTTCATTGGTGAGATAGCGTTTACAGAAGTCCGATACATCGACGAGAAGGGAGACCGGCATAATGGCGACGATGGCAGTAGCTATGACCCATATTCGCCAGCCCCCGATGTACTCAACCCCCTGCTTTAGTTGTTGAATGATTGAATAGAATGGGCTGCCACTGGCGGGGTCTATCGCCTCAATAAACAGAATAATGGTACCTATGTACCAAACAATGAAAGCCAAAGCCGACAGAGTCAGGCCAAAAGTCAGATACTTTCGCTTTAATACACCTCTCCAAATATGTAGATTGGCGAGCCAAAACCAGATTAGGGAGAAGCCACGCGCAAGGCGGGTCTTTAGGCTTTGTTGGGTGATACTCGGAACCAGATCGTTCCAGTAGGCCTCCACCAGATCCAGTTCCTGCGCGTCACTACCTGAAGTGACCCTGAGCCGTTGGACTCCCGCAGGTATTGTCGGGTCAGAAATACTGGTTAGTGGTATACGCTCACTGGCAGCAATAAGTCCCTCCGTGAACTCTGACAATTGGGCGGCGCTGGTAACCCGTGTCAAGCCGGGTACTAGCATAATTAGGCTTCTTTTCATTGTTCTTCCAGTTGGATCTCCTCTGGGTCAAAGAGATCTTTCGCGAGAAATCAGTTAACGCTTGAAACGCCCATATCGCAGTTACAGTGTGTTTAATAAACACTCATAAATTTAATGTCATTAAACGAACTTTCTGATATTTGGCTGTGCACTAGTGTCGAGCCAGCTGCGGCAGTTCCCGCCGCCGAAATTTTCACCAGCCATTGGCGGTACGCTGATCGCAGGACTTTGGTGACTTGGTACGTATAATTTGAGTAATGTTCGGTTTATAGGTGATACGAAGCGAGATGTAAATATCGCAAGCGTAAAGAATAGGTGTTTGCCAGCGAAGGCACCCTGAATTTTGTGTTTTCGCTCTACAGGAAGCTAGGAAGAGTAAAAAATAACTATTGAGTGGAGCAAGGGTTGGATGTCGTGATCATATCACCACAGCAGAAAAATTATAAACAGCTGGGGCGATGTACTTCCGCGTTGAATGCAGTCGAGTTTACTCAACCAGCGTTTCTTGAAGTTTAACCAGAACAAACGGATTACCGTGAAGAACTTCAAAGTGAGCAAATTCAGCCCCTCATCTGACCTGGGTGGCTTGCCAAAATGCACGCCATTACGGATAGGTCTTTGATATTTCCTTTCAATATTGTTCGTATAGATTACAGCGCAGGGTGTCTGGTGGTTTGATAACCTACGTTTTTCTGCTGACCCCCTGAGGTGGTCTGCAGAAGCCAGACCCTCCATATCTTTTTGTTGTAGCAGGCAAGCATGTACAAATCTGTGTGGCGCCACCTCCGAGTCAATAAAGGCTTCAAAACGTAATTTGTCGTGATAAAAAGCAATAGCTTCCTTGTAATCGTTGGTAAGAATTACCAATCACCCAATGGAATTCATTGATTCTCCAGGAGAAGCTCGCTGTAGGCTGGAGGCAAAATTCAGATAAAAAATCGCTAAGTTGGGGAATCTGTACCAGGTAGACTGGTAATAGTCCTAGCTATTTGCAAAGCCGGCAGTTTACCGTAAATCGGTGGTGTCAAAATCTTATGGAAAAATTCGAAATTTTAAGTCAAACAGTTGAACTAAGTGACAATATTTGCCTGATGGACATTGGTTGTGTCGTGTAAAAGGTGGATTGCCAGCTCTTTGTGGGATCTATGCTGGATGCAGGCAGGACAGCGAAGAGTGATTCTATATTTAAGGGGTAAGCAGTGATTTGCCGGTCTTTGGCCTGATATTCATCAAAATACATAGCCTGTTAATAGTCGCAGAAGCAGACCTATATAGTATTTTTCCGAGGAAGCGTTCAGTTTTGTCAATGGGAGATCGAATGACAATGAGAGTACATAAAACTTTAAAGGTATCTACCTGGGGGCTTGGCGGTTGCCTTGTCGTTTTATTTTTGTTTGAGTCCTTATCCGCTTTCTCATGTACGCGGATTTTCTACGAGACTGGCAACAAATCGTATATTACCGGTCGCAGTATGGATTGGAGTGATACAAAGGCCGCTATGGATTTTTGGGTATTTCCCCGATCTATGGAGAGAAATGGTGGTGTTGGACAGAAGTCTATTACATGGACCTCTAAATACGGGTCGATTGTCATTAGTATCTATGAAGCTGCAACTTCAGATGGATTGAATGAAAAAGGCTTAGTCGGGAATTTGCTGTATTTGTCTGAGGCTGACTATGGCGATGCAATGGCGCGGGGGAAGCCAACGATTTCTGTGGGAGCTTGGCTCCAATACCTGCTGGATAACTACGCCACGGTGGATGAAGCTGTTACTGCGATGAAGGCAGACCCATTTACGGTGGTGGGGGCAACTCTTCCCGATGGCAAAGCTGCGACGACGCATATTGCTATTTCTGATCCCAGTGGCAACTCAGCTATTTTTGAATATATTAACGGAAAGCTCCAGGTCCATCAGGGCAAGCAGTATACCGTAATGACTAACTCTCCGGTATACAGCCAACAATTGGCTATTAATACATATTGGGATTTGATCGGCGGGGAGAATTTTTTGCCCGGTACCATTAGTGCAGCCGACCGATTTGCAAGAGCCAGCTATGCCTTGAAAGTTTCTCCGAAGTACAAGGACCCTCGGGCGGCACTGGCTTCAGTTTTCTCCCAAATTCGTGCTGTAAGTGTACCACTCGGTATGAGTGACCCCGACAAGCCGAATATCGCTTCAACGTTATGGCGCTCGGTGATTGATCAGGCAGATAAACGGTATTATTTTGATTCTGTTATTAATCCAGGGGTGATTTGGCTGGATATGGATAAGGTTTCCATAGAGCCTGGGGCCCAGGTTATGTCGATGAAGCTCAATATGCCGGACAACCAGGGAGGAGAGGCAGTTTCCAAATTGCAACCTTCTAAACCTTTCAAATTTCTTGCTCCATGAATTTTGTGCCAAGGGGAGATCGGTGAGAAATAGAAGGCCTCGAGCCAATGAATGAAGCTTTTATAACGCGGAAAATGAGACGGGATGAACTGGATGTACTGGTTGACTGGGCGGCTCTGGAGGGTTGGAATCCAGGCCTTCACGATGCTGATATTTTTTGGAGGACTGACCCGGACGCTTATATTGCGGCGGACTTACGGGAGCGATTGATTGGAGGGGGGGCGATCACAGCCTACGGAAACTATTTTGGTTTTATGGGATTTTTTATTGTTAAGCCGGAGTTCCGGGGACGTGGTTTTGGAAACCGGTTGTGGCATTTGCGTCGTGAGCGGCTTAAAGCTCGCTTGAAGCCCGGGGCAATTATCGGTATGGAAGGGGTCTTTGCCATGCGAGCCTATTATGCCCGCGGCGGATTTATTTTTTCCCATCGCAATCTTCGTTATCGCACGGATTTAGCTGCACTAGATGGTGCTGGTGGGGTAAATTCAAACAATGTGATCCCCTTAAGCCAAGTGCCGTTTGATCAGTTGATGACGTATGATCGTCTCTGCTTTCCGGCAGACAGGGAGACCTTTCTTAAAGCCTGGATTTTACAGCCTGAGGCTTTGAGTTTGGGATATGTTGAATCTGGAATCCTTCACGGCTTTGGCGTAATCCGCCGCTGTAGGGATGGTTGTAAAGTTGGCCCATTATTCGCAAACAACGATAGGATTGCTGGTGCGCTACTCGGGCGACTCGCATTATTTTCGGATGGTGGCCCTATCTTTCTAGATGTACCTGAAAACAATACTGCTGCTATCTCACTGGCAAAGCGCTACAGTATGGAAGAAATATTTGGCTGCGCAAGAATGTACTTGGGGTCGATGCCAGATATCGCGCAGGATAAGATCTTTGCAGTAACGACTTTTGAGTTAGGCTGATGAGGGAGAGGGATCTGCAGGGTTATACCGGACGACCACCCCATCCGCGCTGGCCTGGACAAGCGCGGATTGCTGTACAGTTCGTATTAAATATTGAAGAAGGCTCTGAATCTTGCCAGCTCAACGGGGATGTCCAGTCTGAAGCTTACTTACATGAATTGCCTGGGCGGATGTCGCGTGTCGGAATGCGGGACTATAGCGTGGAAAGCATGTATGAATATGGTTCCAGGGTGGGAGCCTGGAGAATTTTAGATATTTTTGAATCTTTTAATGTGCCTCTAACTATCTTCGCTACAGGCAAAGCGTTAGAGTTAAACCCGGCATTGGCACAGGCTTTGGTTCAAGGGGGGCATGAGCTTGCCGGCCATGGTTATCGCTGGCTGGATTATAAAGATATCCCCAGGAGTATAGAAAAACAGCATATCCATCTCACCGTAAAATTAATTGAAAAATTAACAGGAAGGCCTCTTGTCGGTTGGTATACAGGCCGAATTAGTGCCCACACGCGGACTTTGGTGAGCGATATAGCAGGATTACTGTACACTTCTGACGCTTATAATGATGATTTGCCTTATTGGTTGTACGATAAAAAAACGTTATTGGTTATTCCCTATACCTTAGTAAATAATGATATACAGTATTTTTTGCCTGGTGGTTGCGCGACATCAGCAGATTTCTTTCAGCTATTAAAAGATGCGTTTGATCAACTTTGGCTAGAGGGTAATAGTGCCCCCAAATTAATGAGCGTTGGTTTGCACGGGCGGATTAGCGGTCACCCTGCTCGCGCGAGGGCTGTTTATCAATTCTTGCAGTACGTTGCCGATTTTGAATCGGTGTGGTTTTGTCGCCGTGAGGAAATTGCCCGGCACTGGATATCTACTTTCCCCGCCTCCGGTTAAGATGAGCGACGGGCCGAGATCAAGTTCTTTGGGTATCTCTCGCTGTTGGTAGCCACAGGGATTGTGAGATGTTTTTAATATTATATATTTACACTTGGCCGCCTCCCACCTTCAGCCAATATTTTAAGGTGATGAAAATAACAAAAATTCGGCAAGGTTCAGTATTCCAGATTGATCCATAGATCATAATTGGGTAAGTATTAGTTAACGGGTAAAGCTGATGCCGGCTTATTTTACACACTTTTAATAAACAATAACCGGTTGTTTTCGTGAATACTGACGGTGGGCCATTTTAAGTGTTTTTCCGGGCTATATGTAGCGTAGCCTTATTGCCTAGCCCCTAACTGATGGAAGCTTTCGCTCTGCAAAGAGGTATCAGGCTTTGCTTGACGCACCAGCACAGGTAGTAGAAGCTAAAGCTGTTCTGGGCTGCGGCAATCTTACCCCAGTACGAAAATGGAGTTTCATGCAAACCAGCCTGGGGGAGTCTCTATGCGCTCGTTGATACTGATGTCTTTGTTGTCCTTCCTTCTAATTGCCTGTGGTAGTGAACCTGAAACCGACAGGGAGGTTCTCAATACCGAGATCAAACCAGCTTCCAATGCGACTACCTCTCACAATCGGGCCCTATCTAAACAGTTGCCCTTCCATGATGAAACGGATTTCCAGTTGGCCAAACGCGGTTTTATAGCCTCCATTCCCGGGGCTCAGGTCAATAATGCTGAGGGACGGCAAGTCTATGGTTTATCCCAGTTGCAATTTTTACAGGGCGGCTTTAGAGACACGGTAAACCCCAGTCTGTGGCGGCAGGCCCAGCTCAACGCTCTGAACAATGGTCTGTTTAAAGTGGTAGATGGTCTCTACCAGGTACGCTCTCTGGATCTGGCAAATATGACTCTGGTTCAGGGGAAAAAGGGTTGGATTATTATCGACCCTCTCACGTCCGCAGAGACTGCGGCCGCGGCCCTCGCCTTGGCCAATAAGGCGCTGGGAGAGCGGCCGGTGAGCGCAGTGATCTTTACGCATAGCCACGCGGATCATTTTGCCGGGGTTGCGGGTGTTTTATCCAAAGAACAGTTATCAAGCGGTTCCGTCGACATAATTGCGCCACAGGGGTTTTCCGAGGAAGCGATCAGTGAGAATGTGCGCTCTGGCAACGTGATGCAACGTCGTGCGTTATATCAGTTCGGAGATCTACTGCCTTCCAGCCCGGAGGGTTTTGTCTCATCTGGATTGGGCAACCGGGTATCCGATGGTGAGCATGGTATCGCCACACCAACGGTTGTGATTTCTGAGGCTGGTGCAGAGATGACAGTTGATGGGGTGGAAATTATTTTTATCAACACTCCGGGGGCTGAAGCACCGACGGAGATGGTATTTTTCTTCCCTCAATTGAAAGCCCTGTGCATGAGCGAGATCGCCAATCACACGCTACACAATATTTATACGCTGCGGGGTGCTAAAACCCGCGATGCCCAGGCTTGGAGCCGTTATATTGAGTACGCCATGGAGAAGTTTGGAGACCAGACCGAGGTGGTGCTCAGCAGCCATCACTGGCCCACCTGGGGTAAAAGTGAAGCAATGGATTACCTGGCCAAGCAGCGGGATTTGTACAAGTACATTCACGACCAAACCCTGCGCCTAGCCAATCACGGTTACGACATGGTCGAGATTGCAGAGCGTCTAGAGTTGCCTGAGAGTCTGTCCCAGGCTTGGGCCAACCGGGGTTATTATGGCACCGTCAATGTTGGGGCCAAGGCGGTTTACAATCGCTACCTGGGTTATTTCGATGGAAATCCAGCAAATCTGCACCCAGTTCCGCAGGAGGAGGCAGCTGAGCGTTACGTTGAATATATGGGGGGAGACGAGGCCATTATGCTACGCGCCCGGCAGGATTTTGCCCGTGGTAATTATCGCTGGGTGGCCATGGTATTGAAGCACCTGGTTTTTGCCGAACCGGAAAACAAACCAGCGCGCTATCTGTTGGCAGATAGTCTGGAGCAACTGGGCTACCAGGCAGAATCGGGTATCTGGCGTAATTTTTATCTTTCGGGTGCCAAGGAGTTACGTCATGGCGTTCAATTTCGCGAGGAGGTCTTACCTGCTGAAGATATCGTGGCGCGGGTTCCCCTACAATTATTGTTCGATGCCATGGCGGTGCGCCTTAATGGTGAGAAAGCGGCGGATGCAGAGATCCGCCTGAATATTGATATGATTGATACCGAGCAGAAGTATCTGGTGGTTGTACAGAACGGAGTATTACATGGTTACCCTGGTCGGCACAGTGATGATCCCTCAGCTGGTCTCGCCTTGAGCAGTACCGACCTGCGTCTGATGTTTGGTGGTTTAGTTGGTGCGCCGACCATGATTAAGGAGGGGCGTCTGAAGGTGAGCGGCAACCCTCTAGCCTTGATTAAATTTGGCAGGCTCTTCGATAAGTTTGATCGGAACTTTAATCTCGTTACGCCATAGCAGGGTAAAGTCATCAGACTTTGCAGTTTCGGCTAGTGAGCCGGCAACAGAAGTGCGGATTAAAGTTGCTGTGACGCCGGTTTCCTTGGAGGTGAAGTCAACACTGTTGTTGCCAGTACGGGGAGCGGTTTTGCGGTTTATATTGGCATTGTTCGGCCAGCTTTCGTTACCTGTGAAATAGGGAGTAGGGCTCTCTACAAGATTGCCGAGTACTGAGGAGCCCTCCGTGGGGCTTCAGCTGATGGCTTCCGCCTGCCAGTCTGTGGCGGCCAGAGATATACCAGAAGTATTACTGGACCGATTGGTGATATTCAATTCCAGTGTGGCAGAGTTGATTGAGCTGCGGCAAGAGTGACGCTGGAGATTAATTTTGATTCTTGAATGCAGGGAGTTGTTGGTGGAGTTAATGCATTCTGTGAATACTCCATAGCAGCTGGTTCAAAGTTACAGGAGGAATATGGCTTAACTCGTGTTCTGTTGTATTTATCTGTAGCCTGCTGATAATTAAGTTCAAGGCAGACGGTATTCAAATCCAGCCAGTGATACAGGTTATGTCGGCTTCGAGGCCCCATTGTGATCTACAGTGCACCTATTGTAAAACTGTTCTATTTTTCTATCTTTTAACCTGATCGTCACCAAAATGGGTATATGTCCGGCAAGTAGTGTTGTTAGATATTGTAAATTAAGTATCAGAGTTTGGGCGGGAAATATACATGCCTGCTTCTGGGGTAAAAGAAACTCCGTCACTATTGTATAGCAGGAAGGGTATGGACTTTCTAGAAAATCGCTTATTTTTAAAGATGGCAAAATGGAGGTGAGGCCCTGTTGAATATCCGGAAGAACCCGACATGGCTAGCCTATCGCCAATCTCGACGTGGTCTCCAGGTTTTACCAATGCGGATCCTATCAGAATATGGTAGTAACCGGCATAGGTGCCATCATCATGTAGAACTTTGATGTAATTGGCTTTATCGAGGAAGTACTTATTTTTGCCTCCCATATGATAATCATCTTTAACCCAAATTACCGTGCCTGCTCTGGCTGCTCCTATGTAAGTCCCAACGGGCATAGCTATATCAATGGCATATTGATTGGGTTGGGCTGTATGAGAGAACTTTCCGTTGAAGGATTGGGTAATTTTAAATGCTTGCTGAGATGCTAAAGGTGCATGATATATGTGTGGTTTTTCCGCGGCGTTAGGGTCGCCGAGAACCCACCAGTAGCGGTATTTCCTAGATTCCCACAATGACCGACACACTTGGCGATAGCAAAGGGGGCC
>NZ_JALBWM010000517.1 GCF_023895975.1 Microbulbifer okhotskensis | reverse complement strand
CTAATAACACACAGACAAACAGCAGCAGGCGGAACATGGACTCTCCAAAACCAGATCAAGTTGTCGTTTCGGCCCAGGCGGTCAGCAAAAAGTTCCACACCCAGAGTGGCGAGTTGCAGCTGTTCGAGAACCTCAATCTTGAGGTTCGCCGTGGCGAAAGCCTTGCCATTATTGGCCCCTCCGGGGCCGGCAAGTCAACCCTGCTGAGCATGCTGGCCGGGCTCGATCAGCCCA
>NZ_JALBWM010000516.1 GCF_023895975.1 Microbulbifer okhotskensis | reverse complement strand
CCTGTCTGTATGGAGTAGTTCTTGTGCAAACGGGCAGGAGGCAGGGTCCTGTTGACGTGTGCCGATAGTTCCTGCAAACGTCAACAAGGACAAGCTCCGGACACCAATTTCCTGTTGATGCCTAACAAGCTAAATTTATCCCTCAGGTCGGGTTAGAACCAGTTGTTTACCACCTATGATGCCAGCCCGTCACTGCTGGCTTGGGCAGCAAAAAAAGGCGCCAGCTCGCGCAGA
>NZ_JALBWM010000515.1 GCF_023895975.1 Microbulbifer okhotskensis | reverse complement strand
ACCCACGTTATAGGGGTAGCTCATGTCGTAGTTGATGTGGTAGAGTTGGGCCAGGGGCAGGTTGGCGGCGAAGTGCCAGGTCTCGCCGCCGTCGCGGCTGATGTTGAGGCCGCCGTCGTTGCCGTCGATCACGTACTCAGGGTCGTTGGGGTCGATCCAGAAAGCATGGTGATCCGGGTGAACGCCGTTGCCGTAGTCGGCGATCTGGCGGAAGGACTTACCGCCATCCTCCGA
>NZ_JALBWM010000514.1 GCF_023895975.1 Microbulbifer okhotskensis | reverse complement strand
ACAATGGCAGCGGCCTGGACCGTGAAACAGAAGATCAACTGGCATGGGGAACGGGTGATGGCTCTATTGATCTTTGGATTTATATCGAAGCGCTAAATGGCAGCGACAGCCGAGGCATTATCGATTCCAGGTCTTATGGTAATTACAACCAACCCCGGCCCTGTATTTATCTTGCTACAGATAACTCCATTCGATATTACGTGAATGGCTTAGCCCGCATTACCTCAGCCACCA
>NZ_JALBWM010000513.1 GCF_023895975.1 Microbulbifer okhotskensis | reverse complement strand
TCAACAGGCCTGATCAAGCAGCGCTCTGGTCGACTGTTGGCACCTCCTCTCCATCTTTGAACTCCACTCCGGTGATGACTTTGGCTAGGTAGTCAAAACCTCGGAGCTTTCTCCATTTTCCCTCTGCACACATGCCCAGCTTAAACAGCATGTGTAGCATTCCCTCTCTCGACAGGCACCCTTTGGAGCGCTTAGTCCGGTGTCGTATCGTTCCGAACGTCGACTCAATCGGGT
>NZ_JALBWM010000512.1 GCF_023895975.1 Microbulbifer okhotskensis | reverse complement strand
ATGACCTGTACTCAATCGGGAACCGCGTGGTGGTAGACGATGTGTTTAAATTCGAGGAGATGGATAAAAGCCTGGCCATTCTTACGGAAAAACTGGGCTTACCGGAGCCCCTGGCCTTACCTGAGTACCGGGCTAAAAGCGGGTTCCGTAAACAAGCCGGTTACCGGGAGGTACTCACCCCGGCAGCCGTAGCGGAACTCAAGGTCATGTTTGCCCGTGAGATCGCTTACCTGGG
>NZ_JALBWM010000511.1 GCF_023895975.1 Microbulbifer okhotskensis | reverse complement strand
CAATAGCTGCCACCCAACAGCGCTCTCGAAAATAGAAGCAAAACGGGGTACAGCAGGCGCGAGCTATGCGCCTACGCCGGCCCCCTTCTCTTCTTTACGAATGTTATCTACGGATAACTGCGACTCAGAGCAGCGCCTTCTTTGCGGTAGATCAGCTTGTAAAACAGCACATAAGCGAGCATGGCGGTGATAATCGCATTCAGCGGTGCGATGCTGAAAATACCGTCCGCAGGCG
>NZ_JALBWM010000510.1 GCF_023895975.1 Microbulbifer okhotskensis | reverse complement strand
AGGTTGTTAGCTCTAGTGGCCGTTTCCCGAGTCAGCTCACTAGTTAACTTCGATACCGCAATGTCGGAAGCCGCGTAGCGAAGCCACATAGCCCTGACTAGAGCTTCATATTGAAGACGTACGAGTCCAGTGGCAGAGGTTAAGTTACCGGCTGAAATCAGCATCTTCGCACTCTCAGCATGCTCAAAAGCGATACTACACATGACTCTGCTAGCCATGATCCTCTCCGAGTCAC
>NZ_JALBWM010000050.1 GCF_023895975.1 Microbulbifer okhotskensis | reverse complement strand
TTTAGACAAGATAATTACAGTCACGATTTAAGCTGATTTATATGGGACAGCCCTGCCCTAGGGGATGTCACTTAAGCGGTGCAGATTTTGACTGACCTGCACCACCCACTTATCAGACAGGATTATTAATTCTGTTGCCCCATCTGACTAGACCATTGCATCAAACGGCCTTGCGACATATTTTTATTTTTTACATCCCCGTTATTCATAAAGGATGCCAACTCGGTTACCAGATCCCCCCTGCTCCAATCATATAGGAAACTTGCAAGCACATGGAAGGCTGCATCTGAGCAGTTAGAAATAATCTGTAGTTGACCGTTATTATTCCCCTCCAGGGAACTCAGTTTTTCCATCCATTTTCCAGGTGCAAATGCATAGTGAAAAGAAACTCCGCTATCATCAAGGTTGTTACCGAAACCCTGAGTACCCAAAAGCTCTTGCCGCAAAAAATTCTGGAAACGGGTATGTTCATTCTGAGTAACTTGCAGCCCATAATATTTCGTTGTCGGGTCTGCATTCATCCCTGTGTCATCACGCCAGCGGCCGGCAATAGGACGCATATTATTATGCCGCCCACCGACAGAACCAGTAAACGCGTCCCAGGAACTATTTGGATCCCAGCCAACGATAGTGTCAATGACACCGTTATTGCCGGTTATTAATGCAGTGTGCCCATTCCATGTTCTACCCATGGAGCTTTCCACTCCACCATTGCCCTGCCACTGCGCGTAAAATCTGGAAAAAAACGAGCTGTATGATCGCAAACTGGATACAAAACAAATGCCCGCAAAGTGTCCCTGACACGCTCTAGGATTAAAACCTCTTCCGCTCATCGCCTACATCCTCCATAACAACTATGAATAAATTACGCCAAGATCGATCTATTATTTTTGGCTGCCTTGGATTTTCCCAATTCACTTTAGGGGCTCTGAGTTTTTATTTTATTGACCAGAGTCAAGTATGAATCAATGAGGCCAGCCTGCAAATCGAGTTTATTTGATATCAAATTGGGACTATCGTGTCAACGAAAACGCGGTCGCTAAATTTATTTACGAGCTGATGCGCTGGATAGGTAGACCACAGAATTATCACACCTGAAAAGTATAAATAGGGGCCGACAGATAGCCACATTATGAAGGACTACCGGAAAACCTAATATCAAATTTGTGATTTTTATATTTTAATCAATAATATTCGCCTATTCACCACCTTCTACGACTACGAAAGATTATTAAAAAATTTCACAGATCCTTACATAGGGATATACATATACTCAAAAAGATCTATTTTTACGTATTTTTGTGCTGAACTTAATGATATTCATATGATGTGAAACCTGAATAACGGTCAACCAACCGATGGGAATGCCTCCACTGTTAAGACAGCCTCTTAAAATCACATTCAACCCCCTGAGCACTCCCCCAACGCTGCCAAATTTCAATAATTCATGCCAAGACAAAAATTGCAAATTTTCTATATTCCCGAGAAAATGGTATTGGAGATACCGCTATTTTAGATAAACGATACCTACTTAAAAGATGAAATTATGATATTCCAGTCAACTTAGTATCAAACACAAAAAAATATAAATAGTTTCAAAATCTCAAGCTGAATAGGCTAATTACCGCTGGGGTTTTAGGACCTGTTAACACTATTTTGGCTGCGGATCCTGGACAGGGGGCGCGGCGGTTTACAGTATAGGCTGTGGTAAACCTCGGGAGGAATTAGTCATTGGCGACGTCCATCACTGGATTGCTCAAAGCACGATTTAATACGGAAGCTAGGCGAACCCCACCCTGCTGCAGACGCATCTCCACAGACTCCCGGCAACGCAGGAAGTATTTTTCACCTAACTGTGATTCTGTGGTGTAAGCAAGATTATGGGCCAGTTTGTGGGATTCCTCCGCCCAAACAGAGACTGAAGTAGACTGCCAGCGCTGCCTTTCTGCTGTACTGATTTTCTCCGTTTGCTCTACGGCATAGTCAGCCCAATCTGAAACTAAGCGAGAAACCAAGTGGATATCCCAAAGTGCATGTAGGTTTGTATCAGTTCCATGCAGCTGGACCTGCACATCATTCCCGCCCCGATCAGAAAACAGACCGGTATGTAGTGGCTGGTGTAGATCACCGACAAAATGAGCAATAAACATCAGCGCTTCGGCACGCGCTATTTTGTTGCGCTCCCTGTCTGCCAAAATGGCCTCATAGCTTTTTATCGCCTTTAGTATACAGCCTGCCGGGGGGCAGTCCCGAACTTCAATATAAGTACTCCAATCACGGGGTAAATTTATATAGTGTAGAGGGGCTGCCCAGTTGTAGCTTTCGTCAGACCTAATTCGATCAGCCCAGGTTGCCGATTCCGCAAGGTGTGGTTCTCCAGCAGTTTCAAGCAAAAGCGCTACTTCAGCGGCAACTTCCGGTTCAAGATAATGCCATGCAATTTCCCCGACAACCCTATGGCCATCATCACCCCAAGCGTGCGCTTGTGCCATCGCCGTCAATCCAAACAGTGCGATAACGATACGAATACCCATCAACCGTATGCTCATAGCAAGGCTCCGTAAATTTAATTTTCCTGCGTACTTTAACGTCGGTATGTGACAAATAGGTCCCTGTAATAATTTATTTACACAAGCACCACATAATCGCTACCAGCTCTTAACCTGTACGTCCATTAAATCCGCTACCAAGCACGCTGGCTGTGACCAGGTGGATTAAGTCTCAGGAGCCAAATTCAACCAATACTTGGGCCACGTGAGTTGGTGATTCTTTAGACCAGGAAAAACTATGAAACTGTCTCTATTCCCTCGCCTACTGCTATCCGCGGCGATCATCTCAGCTGCCAGCACGGCACAGATATCTCACGCACAGGAAACTGCCGCAGGAATTCGCGGCTCTATCACCGGCAGTAGTGGACAGGCCATTACCGATGCAAAGGTGACAGTAGTTCATACACCATCCAACAGCCGTCGTGAAGTAAAAGTAAGCGAAGCGGGCCAATTTAATCTGAGCGGCTTACGGGTGGGCGGGCCCTACACGGTTACTATCGAATCTGAACAAGGTGAGCGGGTACTCGAGGATATCTATCTCTCTGTGGGTGATACGCTACCCTTGTCCTTGACCTTCGACTCCTCCAGCCTGGAGGAGGTTAGTGTATTGGGGCAGGCCCTTAGCACTTCACGCCTGGCTGTGGGCCCCTCCTCTCATTTTAACAGTGACGACTTGGCAAGTACCCCTTCCGTTAACCGCGATATCAAAGATTTACTACGCCTCGACCCACGCGTTTACATCGATGAAGCCAACCTGGATGCAATTCAGTGTGCCGGCGCCAATCCCCGATTTAACAGCTTGACTGTTGACGGCGTGCGTATGAATGACAACTTCGGTTTGAATAGCAACGGCTACCCGACTGAGCGCATGCCTTTCTCCTATGATGCGATTGACCATGTTGCAGTGGAACTTGCACCTTTTGATGTTCAGTATGGCGGTTTCAGCGCTTGCAACATAAACGCGGTCACCAAGTCAGGCACCAACGAATGGCACGGCTCCTTTTTTTATGACTACGGCGAGGATGGCTTCCGTGGTGACTCGCTGGAAGGTGACGATATTGATGTGGCCAGATTTGACGAGAAACGCTACAACGCAACCTTGGGCGGTGCCATTATTGCAGACAAATTGTTCTTCTTTGCCGCCTATGAAAAGTTGGAAGGCGTAGCTACTTTTGATCGTGGCCCGGCCGGCAGCAATGCCGCCATCGAAGTCCAGGGTGTCTCTCAAAAGCAACTGGATGAAATTGTTCGCATCTCCAATGAGGTGTATGGCTACCATCCAGGGGGACTCCCCACCAGCTTGCAAGAAGAAGATGAAAAGCTACTGGTCAAATTCGACTGGAATATCTCCGATTTTCACCGTGCGGCATTCACGTATAACTATAATGATGGCTTCTCTATTGCCCAGTCTGATGACGATCCCGACGAGCTGGAACTCTCCAATCATTATTATGAGCGCGGTGCAGAGCTAAATTCCTACGTTGGACAACTCTTCTCCGACTGGAGCGATATTTTCTCTACCGAATTGAAAATTGGATACACCGAATTGGATAATCGCCAGTTATCCCTGGGAGGGACTGACTTTGGCGAAGTTCAGATTACCACTTATAACGACCACGATAATGATGGCAGCGAGTCTCGTGCAACCGTCTACCTGGGTGCTGATGACTCCCGCCACGCGAACAAATTAAGTTATGAAAACCTAACCTTTAAGCTCGCTGGTAAATTACTACTGGGCGAGCACAACCTGACCGCCGGTTTCGAGCATGAAAATTTCGATGTTTACAATCTGTTTATCCAAGAAGCCGCCGGTGAATACCGCTTTGACAGTATTGAAAATTTTGAAGCTGGCATCGCCAACCTAATCACTTATGAAAATGCAGCCAATACCAACAATGTATTAGATGCAGCAGCTGAGTTCGGTTACAGCATTAATACTCTATACGTCCAGGATGAGTACACTTTCGCAAACGTTGACCTGACTGTTGTGGCCGGGCTGCGCTACGATCGTTACAGCAGCGATGACAAGCCAGTAAAAAACACAGAAGTATTGGCCAGTTACGGCTTCTCCAATCAACACACTGTGGACGGATTGGATCTGTTACAACCTCGTTTGGGTCTCAGCTGGAATGTTAATGACAATTTGGAGGTGCACGGTGGTGTGGGCCTTTATTCCGGAGGTAATCCCAATGTATGGATCTCCAACAATTTCTCCAACAACGGTGTTCTACAAATTGAAGCTCAGGACAGAAGCGGCACTCCGCTATTTGACATAGACTGGACCGATGACGGTAATCCAATATACGAAGTTCCCCAGACCCTATACGACCAGGTTGCTAAGGGCGATGGATCTTTAGGCGGCGTAAACCTGATGGACCCGGATTTCGAGGTGCCATCCACCTGGAAGTACGCAATTGGCAGTAGCTATGAGTTTGAGAACGGTTATCTGATGTCTGTAGATTACCTCTACAGCAACTATCAGGATGCCGCAATTATTCGCGATATCTCACTGGAACAAGTGGCGACAACTTCTGATGGCCGCCCAATTTACGACAGTGCCAATGGTCGTAGTCAGGACTTTATGCTGACCAACGTTGACGGTGACTCCGGTTATTCCAGCGTGCTCTCCCTAGGCTTGAGCAAGGCCTTCGACTTTGGACTGAATGTTGCCATTGGTTACGCTTTTACCGAGGCCGAAGATGTTAACCCCATGACCAGCTCAGTGGCCTACTCCAATTACACCAAGATCACCACTGCCGATGCCCAGAACCCTGGCACAGCGACCTCAAATTATGTTGTTCCACACCGGTTCACCCTGAAACTGGATTACATCCAGGAGTTCTTTGCTGGCTACGAAACACGCTTCACCCTGTTTGGTAGCGCCAACGAAGGTATCCCCTACAGCTATACATTCGCCGACAGCAATTTTGGTGATGCGGGCTGGGGGCGTGGCCTTCTGTATGTACCCACCGACTCTGGCGATACAAATGTTGTATTCACAGATAATTTCGACACGGAAGCATTTTTTGCCTGGGCCAATTCTGAAGATCTGGCTAGTGGCACTATGCAACGCAATTCACTCGATAGTGATTGGTGGACCAAATTCAACTTCCGTATCGACCAGGAGCTGCCGGGCTGGCGAGCGGAGGACCGGGTTAATGCCTACTTTATTATCGAAAACCTGGGCAACCTGCTGAATGACGAGTGGGGCGTAATGTACGAGGGGGGCTTCCCTCGTTACCAGGCTGCAGTAACGGCCGATATTGATGAACAGGGCCGCTATGTATTTGAGGAATTCCTCGATCCGGCGGGCCAGACTCGAGTTACTGACGCCTCTTTGTGGAGTGCCCGTATGGGTATCCGCTACGAATTCTAACTTTTAACCTTAGGTCACCCCTACAAAAGGCCGCAGCATTCACTGCGGCCTTTTGTAGGGGTTTATACGCTAGGCACTGCCCAACCAGCGCGCCAGAGTTTCCCTCAAAAGATCCTTGCTCAAAGGTTTGGTCAGATAGTCATCCATTCCCGCTGCCAGGCAGCGCCCTTCAAATTGCTCTTCGGTAGTGCTGGTTAATGCGACAATAGGGAGGCGGTCATCGGGACGGTGCTCCGCTTCCCAGCGGCGTAACATCTCAATAATTTGCGCACTGTGATCCGTATTTTGCTGGCAGTCTACCAATACAAGATCGTAATGCCCCTCCAGCAGGCGGGCCAACGCATCATCCGTATTGGCTGCAATATCAACCTGGTATCCCAGCGCCTGGAGCATCTCTTCTGTTACCCACTGATGGGGGCGTGATTCCTCTACCAGCAGTAGAGAATAATGGCGCGGCAGGTCGGCCCCTCCGGTAATCACTCTTCGGCAGCTCCGCTTCACACCGCCAAATAACAACCCCACCAGAGCATCATGTAGCTCCTTTCTGGTTACCGGGCGCCCCAGATACAGCGCTGATGGCATTAGGTGTTGTAAATGGGAAAATTCACTTTTCTGACCAAAGCCTCCGAGGCACACCAGACGGCTTTCTTTCCCCTCTTCGCCATAAGTTTTTTCAAAGAATGGCGTGATTGAATTAAAAAGAGTCGAGTCTCCCATTGCTGGAGCCATCATTACCAGCTGATTGCGCTCCACTGCCTGGCGAAGCAGCTGCTGTACCTCGCATTCACACCCCTCACACCAGCGCAGCGATTTTACATCCATTCCAAAAGAGCGAAGCACCTGAACAAGTCCGGATATAAATAGACCTTTCTGGTGAATCAGCAACACCTCGGTGTCTTGTAATCTTCTGTCTGGCGTGAGGTAAGTTCGCTGATTTTGCTCGGTCGAATACTTAATCACCACCTGATAGCGATTGCCATCCGGGGTTGAATGCAACTGCAAGTAGCCCCCCATGGCTTCAGCCAATCCCTTCGCAATTGAAAGCCCAAGACCAGTGGTTACCTGGGTTGTATCCATCCGGGAGAATGCGCCGAACAACTCACTCTCGTCGGGCAAGATCTCCCCACGACCATCGTCCATCAGGGTGATTGAAAGTTGTCCCTCTACCGTGGTGATTGGGTTATAGGAAACTTCACCCCACAATTCACCGCGCTGGGCAATACCTGTGGCGGAATCCACCAGATTTCGGATTAGCTGGGCCGTCTTGCGATTATCTCCGGTTACCATCACCGGGAGACTGTCATCAATCTGGAAATTAAATTCCAGATCTTGGCCGTGGGCAGCTCGGGCCGCAAATTTGAAGGATTTTTCGACCGTCTTAACAAGGTTGAAGGGGCCTTGGCGCAGGCGAATATCTTTGCGAGCTACTCGGGTAAACAAGCCGACATTGTCAACCAGCTTCAGCTGCTGACTACTGGCAGCCTTTGCCAGCTCAACCCACTCTTTTTGACGACTACTCAGTGGCTCCGCTTCCAGGAGTGCCAGCGCCCCCAGGGAGTCTGACAGCTGGCTGCGGAATTCCTGGCCAATATTGGCAATAAATTCATTCGTCAATTCAACGGCCGCTTCAGAGTGTTTTCGCGCTGCAGCAAGACTGCTCGCTCTCTGTTGCAGCTCTTGCATTGCAGAGAGACGCTCCCAATAATTTTCGGACTCACGACGGCCCTGGTGAGCCGTTAGCCAGATAAAGGCTAACGTCAGGGTTCCATAGATGGTGCCCAGGATCATGCCAGAGAACAAAGCCATAAGTGCGGCAGGCAGAAGCGAGGTCGCAGTGAACCAAGTCAGGAAACGGTGGTATGGAGAGAATACCGATGTCACGCTGGAACAAAATATAACGGAGTAAATCCACAGAAAATGTGTTTCTGGGGCAAATCCCATTAAATAGACAAAATAAAATAAAGTGAGGCCCCACCAGGCGGAACCTATGATCGAGAACAGGAAGTACCGATTGCGCCAGCGATTGGGCCCTGAGCCATAGAGGTGGTCAAAACGAAAGACGTAGTAACCTCGCACCAGTGTCAGGACTACCAAGCCAATGCCGAGTGTTAAAAGGAGGCGCGGTGCTTCCAGACGCATATCCCCAATAAACGCCGCGATGAGGAAGGCAAAAAGGGACAGTACCATTCCACGCCGCGTGTACTTGGCAATACGCATATCCGTAGCACGGCAAATACGTCTATCTTTTTGAACTTTGAGTTCAGGGCGATCAAATATGGACATTGCGACCTTCCCTGGGAGACTGGGTGTTCGGTGACATCGAAAAGCCCCCTAGCCTATCCCGAGTACTTCAACCAGTACGGTTTTTATAATAAATCCGAGCAACCCAAGGCCCAGTGCCAGGAACAAAATAAAGGTTCCGAATCTACCGGCCTTGGAATCTTTTGCCAGATTCCAAACGATAAAGACCATGAACAAAATTAGCGCACCTATTCCCAACCACAGGGAATACTCTTCAAACTGCTGAAATGTCATGCGTGCATTCGCTTAAAAAAGTGGCGCGCATTGTACAGTGCTTGGAGACAACGGGTAAATCATTGGCGAAATGTAGTCGAATATTCCATCGCCTAGAATGACTATTAGTTCACGCCCCCTGATAGTAATCACCATCCTCTGACGCATGGGTACCACAGCGAAGCCGGCGGACCTCTTTTTCGCGATAGCGGCTGTCATGCCAACATCTGGGTAGTGGCTCCCCAGACAGGAAGCACAAGTCAGTTTTATCAAAGACCTCCGGATCCTGAATCTCTTCGCCCCAAAGATAGCGTCCGACAACTGTAAGTTCATAGGGATTGGAAAGCGTGACAATATCAGCCACTTCCACCAAATGCTTGGTCGATATGTCTTTAAAAAGCATAGTGGCACCTTTTTCCTCACTACTGATTCAGTATAGGGCTAAAGATGACATTTCCGCCTATATCCTATTTTTTTCACATAGAGGGCATTGCGCGAGAGGAGTGAGGGGACTGGAAGCTATTCGCCGAATAGTCCTCCCGCATGAGAATCAGATTGTCAGCGAAGGGGCCCACGAATGTCATATCGACCAGTTTCTCTGACAGAGCGGCTAGCCTTCAATGGTTAAACGAGCGGACACCATACCTTCCTCCGGTAGAGCATCCAGGTTGATCGTACGTACCCCCATCTTCTCTTGCATCAAACGGTTCAGCCAGGGCTGGAGATCCTGATAGCGTACCTGTTCAATCCACAACCTGATTCGGTTGTCGCCCTCAGGTTCAAACCGCTTGATAACTATCTGATTCTGCTTCGCTGCACTGGTCACACGCTGTAGTAGTGTTCCAGAAGCACCGCCGCCTGTATTACCAGCGGGTTTGATCCGCTCCAGCGTGGGGCGCTGAGTCTGCATCCAGCTCACCAGCTCGCCCGCCTCCTCAGCCCGTGCATGGGCCTCATCAAAAAAACCTTTGGCCGGAGAGTAAAGGCCATAGACCACAAAAATTACGGCCGCAAATAAGCTCAAAAGACCTAAAGCCCTCTGGTCATTCGGGGGAAGTCCTTGCCACTTCTGGCGCCACTGCTCTATCTGTTCTTTCATTTTATTGGTACTACCCATCTTTTTTCACGCTTAACGAATGGCCAATGTTGATGGCATCAACGTAAGCGGATACGGCCCGAAACGCCTTTCTTCAAATCATTAGCGCCCAACAGGTCCGCCTTAATTCCGCCGCCGGACAATTTGCTGACGAAGGCATCGAGGTCAGACAGGTTCGACGCTTGTAACTGAAGTACCATCTCACCACGCTGACCGTCAAAACGTAAAGACTGCAGCTTGAGCGCTCCGCCCTTGTGCTGTATCCAGACTTGACTCAATTGCTGCATCTGGATGGAAAATGCGCCGCCGTGGTTGCCTGCCCCCTTGAGGAAGCCATCGAGCTGCCTGCGCAATTGAGGAGAGGGTCGTGTATTCGGAAACAGCTCAGAGAACATTGCCTGTGCTTCGCTCTCTGCCTGGTTACCCTGCCATTGGTAGTAAGCGCCTGCCCCCACAAAAAAAATCAATTGGGCCACAAAGCATGCCGCAGCAACTTTTACCGGGCGCATCCACCAAACCGATGTCCCGTTACCATCCGATAACTGATAATCACCTACCAAAAGGTTTGTCAGGGTACCCGGCTTAAATCGCTCTAAAAAGACCTCTTCTGCGGGGCGTTGATTCACCTGTACACCATCACCGAATTGGGACTCCAGCTCAGCAATTATCAAGCCGTCATGCTCCCCCGACCCAAGCAGTATTACCGTTTTACTATCCATTGGATTGCCGCTCTCGGAGTCTTCTTCCGCCTGATCTTCGTCGCTTAACAACGAGCCCAGTAACGGCTGGAGAAAATCCCGATTTACGGTCAGCCCCTGCCCCACCCCCTTCCAAATATGTGCCTGGCCACCATCCAACCATAAGCCGAGGTCACCATTGAGCAGTTCAAGCATCCCATATTCAGGCAGGGCCGCTGCCATCGGCCACTTGAGACGCTCCAGCTGGCCGTGGAGAGCCTCGATTTTCTCTATATCTATCGCATAAACACTGCAAAGCTCTTCAGCTCGAGGCTTGCAAGTAAAGTGCAGGCCTTCGACATCCTGAGCCAGATGATCTTCAACCATATAGCCAATGGCACTGGCTTGGCGACGGGCAACCTTGGGGATTGTTTCCAGACCACTCCATACCCAATTACCTGGCAGCATTAAAACTGCTTTGGCCCCTTCGGGCAGATTGATTTCGGGCAACTCTACCTCATTTTCAGAGGGCACCCAGTCCGGGGTGAAGGCTTGCGTAAACTCGGCATCCAAGGCTACTTGGCACCATTTCCCCTCATGCCACTGGTACAATCGCAAAGCCAGATCGGCAGTTTCACTCAGGCGCAACAGAACTAGAGTCGACTGCGGAGCTGCCGCCGGAGCTTTAATGTCATTAATACTTTTCTTTTTAAACATACAAATTTTAACTATCTGTTCTCGTCAGTACTTTCGTAGTCCAGAAGCTCTTGCATCATTTGACCAGAAAAGGTCCGACGCTGACGCTGCAGCACTTTGACTGAGCCATCACTAGTATCACGCACCAAGGCAGACTCCCAGTACTGCCGGTACTCACCGCCATCTCCGAGTTGGACAGCAATACGCGCCAGAAAGTGCGAACTTTGGAAGGTAAAAGGTGCCGGGTTCGGTATGTCGTAAGTGGCGTATTCACTGGAGTCACTGATATAACTGCCCGACTCACGAAACTGCACTAATTTCGAGATGCTCGCCGACGGCTCTATTGCCTCGATAAGCTCTTCAGGGGCGGAATTGATATTAATCCGAGTGCCGGTTTCTGGAAGTACACACAAAAATGGCGCTAGCTTCTGCCAGTCTTCCCGCTCCATATCCAAAACTGACGAAAGTTCTGAAATATCACTAATCATGCTATCCGGTGTTCTGTGAGCGATTTCCCTGCTCAGATAGCCGTCATCCTCAGTCCCTACAGTTCGCGGTGTATCGCCGTCGTCGACCCAATCAGCAATCGAGTCAGCCAACTCAGACTTACCCGTCACATTACTGACCAAGCGCTTAAAAATCGTAAATTGAACTGTATCGCTGCTATCCGATAAATTATTCACATTAAAACATGAGTGTAAATCTTTGATATTCATCCGAATTTTTCCGTTATCCGGATTGAATTCAAGGACTGGAAATGCCCAGGCTTCGAAGGCGTGATCTACGTTTTCACTGTCCTCCTGATCGTCCTCAAAATCTGTGAGGAGAGTAACCCGGGTCCAAGCTTCAGCAGCTTCAACAAACTCAGCCAGTTGGGTATTTGCGAGAAGAGCGCCACTGCGCGATATGGCAATTTGGTCGCGCATAATGGCATGGGACACAGCCGCAATGGCAATAACCATAACAAGCAGTACAACAATTAACGCGACCCCTTTCTGGCGCCCCAAGGCTACAGGTACTTGTCTATTCGCCATCGTCTATGGATCCGGAGGAGCGCTGATCTCAGCGGAAGAAAGTGGAAAAACCCGGCGGATCTCGCCATTTTTTCGAGTGACAATGACTATCTCGATCGCTTTAGGCAGACGGACATTTGCATCTGTATTAGGGGTAGAGGGGTTCGTATTGGACAGCGGTGGCCACTGGACTACCCAGGCATCACTCTCTGGGTCAAGATATTGAATCGATAAACTATCAACCCCCATGATCAGGGGCTCGCTAACCGGTTCCGAGTCTTGAGATCGGTCTAAAACCCGCCAACGGCTTCGCAGAAGCAAGCCACCGACATCCTCTTCAGTGGCAGAGAGGGAACCTGATTCATAGTTCTCGGCATAGCCAATGCTATAACCCAACCGCAGTAACTCCCCTCGGGGTTCCCCAGTTAGATTTGCTGCGCCAAGGCGAGTGAACTCAAACTCATCCTCATCACCACTCAACGCGGGCTCATAACCGCTATAGGCATTTTTTACCGCTCTCGCGGTAACCTGACGCAAATCACTATCAAGTCGGTAAAGCGCCATGGATAAACGCCTAAGCTCTTCGGCGCGCCGATCTACTCTCTCTTCAGCATCAAAGAATAAACCCAAAAGAGAAAAAGAACCGACGCTGATAATCGCCACCAGAACGAGAACAACGAGAACTTCCACCAGGGTAAAACCCGCTTGATGGTGAAGACGGCCCTTAGAGATATTAATCATTCCTGCGCAGCCCAAGCATCGAGGGTTCGCGTTGGGTATTCCGCGTCGAGATGCCCCACCTCAATAACGATGTGTCGCAAGCGCTCGTTGCTCGTGCTTTCCACTCGAGCAGTGACTTCCCATACGAACCCGCCGAAGGTTGCCTGATTTTTTTGCTCGCCCACTGGCGGCCAGGGGGTTTGAACACGAACCTGTGAAAGTACCTGCTGAGCCACCCAATTGGCGGCAAGACGATCTTCCATCACTCGTTGTTGTCGAGCACTGCGCTGCATCGTTTGCAATACGCTGGAGGCTATCACCCCAAAAATAACTAGGGCAATCAGAACCTCGACCAGGGTAAAGCCACGCTGATTGCGTTTAAAAGTCATCGGCCTGCCACTCTAGCTGCAATCCATTAAAGCTCGTATAAGAAATAGTGACGCCAAGCGCATCCTCCCCCCCTTCCACCAGAAACATGGCGACTTCGACAGGTAGAACTTCGCCACTGGAAAGGGCAACAAATTGAGGAGTAACCTTTTCTTCTGCATCACGCTCTTCAGCGAATTCTGTCGACTCTGCGGCTGGCAGTTCTGCTTGCATGATCACTTCAAGGCGAACAATTTCCGGCAGCTCGTGGGTTGCAAAGCGTGAGGCTCGTGTACCGGCGACAACTGAATCCAGCGGCAGCCAAGTCATGGTTTCGGGCTCAAAGCGCACCACGCTGTAGGAGGCTTGCTCCAATACCACGCCGTAGTGGATCTTATCGATCAAAGCCCTATCCGCAACCAACTGCAATAGGGCTGCTAGCCGCTGGGCTTCATTGGTCCAAACCCGCTTTCCGGAACTCCCCATCGACAAAGTCGCCATCCCCGCCAGAGAGGCGATGATCACGATGACCACGAGGATTTCTACCAGCGTAAAACCGCGGCTTCGGCCGATACTGCTATGCATTTGGCGCAAAATTCAAAGGTTACAGATCGGTAACGTAGATATCAGCAGCTTCACCTTCTCCGCCCGCTTTACCGTCTGAACCGAGGGTAAACAGGTCGTAGGCACCGGCGCTGCCTGGGCTAATGTATTGATATTCATTGCCCCAGGGATCTTTGGGTCCTTTCTTCAAGTAGGGTTCGGTCCAGTTCTTCGCTTCAGGGAACCCTGAGGGACGAGACACCAATGCCAAAAGCCCCTGATCAGAACTCGGATAGACAAAGTTGTCCATTCGATACAAATCCAGAGCGGTCTCAATAGCTTTTAAATCGACGCGAGCGGCTTTCATGCGAGCCACCCCAGTTTTTCCCATTACGTTGGGTACTACGAGGGCACCGAGAACGCCGAGAATCACGATCACCACCATAATTTCAATCAGGGTAAAGCCACCACTTTTACGTAGGGTTTTCATTTTTGTCTCCTGTTCAGCTTAACTCTGGGAACCCCAAGGGTCACGATACCCTTCGCGACCCCAATTATTTATCAGTCACTTAATGAATCTATAATTACCAAATTCTCAATACTACAACAGCAATACGCCTATCAAGGCAAGCGCTCCGAGCCCCACGAGTATCTTCGATGCCTCCAGCAGTGTAAAACCCGCGTTTTTACGTAAGAGTTTCATGGTCTTCTCCTAAATCAACTACGCAGAACCTCTTCGACCTACACCTCTTTGAGCGTTAGACAACCAGTTCGTTCATGCTCAGGATTGGCATCATAATCGCCATGACGATAAATAATACGATACCCGCCATAATCAGAAGCATCAGTGGTTCAAAGATACTCACAAAAGCGGTAACGGCTCCTTGCAAATCCTGCTCTTGCGACTCTGCCGCGCGCTGTAGCATTTCATCCAAAGTGCCAGAGGACTCACCACTGGCAATCATGTAAATCATCATTGGAGGGAAGTAACCAATATCCTCCAAAGCCTTTCGCAGACTCCCGCCTTCACGAACACTTTTTTGCGCAGCATCGAGGCGATCTTTAAGGAAGTCGTTACTCATTACCCCACCGGCAATGCCCATGGCCTGAACCAAGGGCACACTGCTACCGGTCAAAATTGCCAGAGTGCCCACATAGCGGGCGCTTTGGGTACCGCGCATCATCCAGCCAATAATCGGCAAATCGAGAAGGCGATGATGAAAGCGGTAACGTATCGCAGGACGCCGGAGCATCAGAACAATGCCAAAAATAGTGGCACCCAGTGCCGGTGGTACCAACCAACCCCACACAGAGATAAAGTCACTCATGGACATCAGGATTCGAGTTGCGAGGGGTAAAACCTGCCCGGTACCTGTAAATACTTCGATCACATCCGGCACCACGTAAACCATCAAACCGGTGACCACCAAAATGCAGATAAACACCAGAACAACAGGGTAAATCAGCGCAAGCTGTACTTTTTGACGGAACTGTTGCTGCCCCTCCGTGTAATCCCCAAGCCGCTCAAGAACAGAATCCAAGTGACCCGAATGCTCGCCCGCTTCAACCGTCGCTCGATATAGCTTGGGAAAAGCACGAGGGAAATTGCCCAACGCCAGAGCAAAGCTGTGCCCTTCCAATATCTTTCCACGCACCGCTAACACAACACGCTTAATTTTCTGGTTGCGAGTTTGGTTAGCAATAGCGCCAAGGGTTTCCTCTAGAGGAATACCCACCCGCAACAAGGTGGCCATCTGACGGGTAAGCAGGGCCAGATTTTTAACACTGAGACTCGGGCTGCCGGATAAAAAACTACCGCTACCCTTCTCTTCCTTTTCCATTGCGGAACTGATTTCGAGCGGAACCATTCCCTTAGCCCGCAATTGCTGACGTGCAGCACGCGCACTATCTGCTTCCAGGGTGCCGCGACTCTTCCGGCCGGAAGTTGCGAGTGCTGTGTACTCAAAAGCTGCCACAATCAGGACTCCTGCGTAACCCGTAAAACTTCCTCAAGGGACGTTCTACCCGCTAGTATTTTGCCGATGCCGTCATCTCGGATACTAGGTCCGAGTTTTCGCGCTTCGGCGACCAGCTTGCTTTCTGAAGCGCGATCATGGATCAACTGGCGCATTACCTCATTGAGTGGCACCAGTTCGTAGATTCCAATTCGGCCAACATAACCACTATGATTACAGTCTTCACAACCACTTGGGTTATAGATGATGACTTCTTCATCGGCCTCTATTCCTAGAACACTGCGCTCGCCGCTATCTGCCACATGGGGTTGTTTACATTTCGGACACAATACCCTAACCAGACGTTGAGCTAAAACACCAATCAAACTGGATGACAGTAGGAAGGGTTCAATTCCCATATCTACCAAGCGGGTTACCGAACCCAGGGCGGTATTGGTGTGCAATGTTGACAGTACCAAGTGGCCTGTCAAACTCGCCTGGATCGCAATCTGCATGGTTTCCAGATCCCGAATCTCACCAACCATAACGACGTCCGGATCCTGGCGCAAAATCGCGCGAAGACCCCGGGCAAAGGTCATATCCGCCTTGGTGTTTACCTGAGTCTGACCGACACCTTCCAGGTTGTATTCCACAGGATCTTCCACTGTAAGAATATTCTTCTCACGGTTATTGATACTGCCCAAACCAGCGTACAGAGTGGTCGTTTTACCGGAGCCGGTAGGGCCGGTAACCAGGATAATACCGTGGGGGTGCGCCAACAGATCGGTCATCAACCGTAAGTGGTGATCTGCCATGCCCAATTTACTGAGATCCATATTACTTGCCTGCTTATCAAGCAGGCGCATCACCACTCTCTCTCCTGCGGACGACGGCATAGTGGAAACACGAACATCCACCTCTCGACCCGCCATCAAAAGCGATATACGGCCATCCTGAGGAACACGCTTTTCCGCGATATCCAGCTTCGCCATTACCTTGATACGGGATACCAGCAGTGGTGCCAGTGCTCGGCGGGGCTGAAGTACTTCACGAAGCACACCATCGACCCGAAAGCGCACCACCAGGCGCTTTTCAAATGTCTCGATATGAATATCGGAGGCACCCTGCTTCAGCGACTCAGCAAAAATTGCATTGATCAACTTAACGATAGGTGCGTCGTCTTCCTGTTCCAGCAAATCCTCGGTCTCAGGCAGTGAATCGGCCACTGCCGCGAGATCCAGATCATCCCCAAGACCCTCAACCTCAGAGAGGTTGCCCCCCTCTCTGTTTTCATAGAGGCGCTGCAAGGCTGCCTGAAAAACTTCATTTGCCACCGCTTCCAACGACACGACAGCACCGCTGATGCGTTGTACCTCAGCAATTGCCGATGGGCTCAACGGAGCCACATATTGGCAGAGGGGTTTACCTTCCCTCTCCGTTAACAGAACCTTATGACGCTTTGCGAAAGCGTAAGGAAGGCGGCGAATTGTGGGAGTCCCTGTTCCTATATCAGCCGTCATTTAGCTTCTTCTACCTCCAGCACCTCAACCTCCATTTCCTCATCCAGTGATTCAATGGCGTCAATAGAGCCATCCACCGGCGCGGGGCTCTCGTTGTAGGTGCCAGTCGGAGGCATCATATCCGGCAGGGCATCACCGCGGTGCCAGTCCCAAATCAGGCTGGTGCGATCTTTCAAGAATATCTGTTTCTGCTGCATGTCCATATAGCGCTTGCGAGTTTCTTCATAGCCTGCAACTTGAGTGCTGAGGATTCTGGGGCGCAGGAACACCATCAGATTGGTTTTGGTAACCTTCTTATTGGTATTTCTGAATAATCGACCGATTCCCGGGATATCTCCCAACAGCGGCACCTTGGATACGACTTCTGAAACCTGATCTTCCATCAGCCCCCCCAGAACCAAGATAGCGCCATCATCTATCAACACCTTGGTGCGAATTTCACGCTTGCTGGTCACAATATCTGAAGCACCGGTCGCCGCCTCAACGGTCGAGGGCAGCACATTTTCAACCTTCTGCTCAATCTCCAGAGTCACGGAGTTGTTGTTGTTCACACGGGGAATCACTTTAAGTGTCGTACCCACATCTTCACGCTGGATCGTTGTAAAGGGATCGTCATTGCTACCGGACAACAGTTGCTCACCAGTAATAAACGGCACGTTCTGACCTACCAAAATCTCAGCTTCTTCATTATCCAGAGCCATGATCGTCGGTGTAGACAAAATATTGGTGTTGCTCTCCGAGGCGATCGCATTAATTGCAGCGCGAATATCACCACCACTGAGATAACCCAGGTTCAGAGCACCAGCGCCCAAGAGATCAGTAACTGGCAGCGAGAAAGGATTAATATTGCCATCGTCGTCAACGGAGGCGGTATTATTCCATCCCGCTACCACGTTATCGCCCGCGCCGGCTATCCAACTGATACCGAGCTCACTACCGGTACTTTCTGTCACTTCAACAATAATCGCTTCAATCAGTACCTGAGCCCTACGTACATCAAGCCGAGCTATAACGCCTTTCATCGTTTCCAAAAGCGCGGGAGGTGCGGTTAATACCAACGCATTCAGGGATTCATTGACCTGAATACTGACCTCAATACTTGCCGCCTGCTGGTCTTTTTCCGTGTTCTGTATACTGCCGCTCATCCCCTCCAAAATCGGCTTGAGGTCGGCGGCATTGGCATACTGCACATAAACAACCGCAGTATTGCCATCTCCATCCAGCGGTGCATCAAGTCGCCCGATCACGGTCTTAATCTGCTGACGAGTAACTGGATCGCCCGTTAAGAGAATGCTATTGGAACGCTCATCGACCGATATTCGCAAAGGCTGCACTTCTTTACCTGCTTTACCACCACTGGATTGCAGTAAATCAGTAAGAACCTGTTTCACTTCTTTTGCAGAAGCAAACATCAGCGGAACCACCTCAATATCGATAGCCCCGGCTCGATCGAGCTGCTTAACCAGACGGATAATTTGGTCGATGTTGGCCGCACGATCCGCAATGATCAGAGTATTAGTATCGGCGTAGGCTGCCAAGTGGCCTGTTTGAGGGATAAGCGGGCGCAGCATAGCAATCAGCTGCGAGGCGGAGATGTTCTCAACTCTTACAGTTCGCACCACCAAAGACTCCGCGGGAGCACGAGTATTTTCGTCGGCAACCGGGATAGCCTGCTGCTTGGCGAGAGCGTCGGGAACGACCTTCCAGGTTCCACCCTGCTCTACCAAACTGAACCCATTGACCTGAAGAACCGACATAAATACATCAAAGGCTTCATTGTGACTCATCGGGTCACCAGCCACTACCGTGACCTTACCTTTAACGTTGGGGTGAACAATGATGTTTTTGCCAGTGAAATCTGCAGCCCAGTTAATGAGATCCCGGATATCCGCATTGTCGAGAGAAAGAGTGACCCGCTCCGGGCCTTGAGCCAGCGATGCAGTACACACAAAAATACCAAATCCGACCGCAAGCAGCCGCCGATAAAACATCTTCATAATTATTAATCTGGCTCTAGTAAATGTTCAAAAAATCAAAACAATCTAGTTAGACAGTTTTATTCGGGCTGGCGTTGAGCACGGCGCTCGCGAGCCAATTCACGCAGCTTTTCCATTCTCTCCCGAATGTTCTGCTGGTTTTCTCCGCGCTTCGCAGTGCTCCTTGAGCTGGTACTGGACGTTCTCGGCCTTGAATTAGTGAAATTCTTTAAAGGCACATTCGGACGCCCATCCACTTCTGGATATGTCAGCTTTTCCATCCTGCCATTACGACGAAGAACCACATGGTCTACCTCAACAGAATAAAGTTCGGCACCGCCAGGTAGCTGGTCGCCAACATACAGGCGCTTGGAGGGTTTACCTTTCTCGGACACCAGCGCACTGGCTTTGGTTTTATCTGAATTATCAAAAACACCCGACAAAACAATATTCAGCTGGGTTAAAGGGAGGCTATCGAGATCAACTTCTGGGGCTTCTGCGGCTTTCTTAGGCTCAGCACGGCCAAAGAACGGGGTACTGGGTAGAGTGGCGGCTTGGGAGGGAGTGCCTCCTCTCGAGCTTTTGCGCTCGGCGAGAAGGGAGTCCTGAGGACCTTCGGGGACCAGCAGAGAACCATAGGCAAGCAGGTTTCCCGACAACCACAGCAGGCTAATAGCAGATGCCGCCAGGGTGCCACGGGACAGAGCCTTATTCGACTCACCTCGGCTAAACATACTGCCAATTGAGCCTAAAGCTCGCGTTAGAGGGGACATGAACATACCCACATACAAGTTCAACTTTCTTAGGTTATTGGTTTTTGACGCCTATTTTCTTGCCTCAGCCTATGAAAGGCAACGCTGGTGCCTACTTAAACACAGCAAACCTTCAATTCGTCCCCTAAATTGCACACTAGTTCCGCAGGTTATACCTGATAAAACAAGAAAAGGCGGCCTTACGCCGCCTTTTTCAACACTGAGCAGTGTAGTAATCGAGGATTACAGCTTTGTTTCAAACTCAGGAATTGCTTCAAACAAATCGGCTACCAGTCCATAGTCTGCCACAGAGAAGATCGGAGCTTCTTCGTCTTTGTTGATGGCCACAATAACCTTGGAGTCCTTCATACCTGCCAAATGTTGGATGGCGCCAGAAATACCAACGGCAATGTACAGATCAGGGGCAACAATCTTGCCGGTTTGGCCAACCTGCATATCGTTAGGAACAAAACCTGCATCGACTGCAGCACGGGAGGCACCAACCGCTGCGCCTAACTTATCAGCCAGCTTATAAAGCAGCTCAAAGTTTTCGCCGTTTTGCATTCCGCGACCACCAGAGATGACTACGCTCGCCGCAGTAAGTTCCGGGCGATCAGACTTCGCGAGCTCTTCGCCAACAAAAGAAGAGATACCGGCGTCATCTGTAATATCAACAGACTCAACAGCCGCACTTCCACCCTCAGCCGCAACGGCATCGAAAGCGGTGATACGCACAGAAATCACCTTGATCGCATCGGAGCTTTGCACTGTTGCGATCACGTTGCCGGCGTAGATGGGACGCTTAAAGGTGTCCGCGCTCTCGACAGTAACGATGTCAGAAATAGGCTGTACATCCAGTAGCGCAGCGGCGCGAGGCAGCATGTTCTTGCCGTTGGTGGTGGCCGGAGCCAGGATATGCCCGTAATCTTTGCCCAAGTCGGCAACCAATTTGGCCACATTCTCGGCGAGCTGATGTTCGTAAGCGGCGTTATCTGCCAGCAGTATTTTAGTAACACCATCTGCTTTGGCAGCAGCGTCAGCCACTGCAGCACAGCCAGCGCCGGCAACTAATACATTAATGTCGCCGCCGATAGCCTTGGCAGCCGCAATGGTGTTGAGCGTAGCGCCCTTCAGTTCGGCGTTGTCGTGTTCCGCAATAATCAGGATGCTCATCAGATTACCTTCGCCTCATTTTTCAGTTTCTCTACCAGTTCCGCAACATCGGCAACCTTAATGCCCGCTTGACGCTCAGCCGGCGGCTCAACTTTCAAGGTTTTGGTGCGGGGAGTGATATCTACACCCAGCTCGTCTGGGGTAGTGATATCGAGAGGCTTTTTCTTTGCCTTCATGATATTGGGCAGAGACGCGTAGCGTGGCTCATTCAGGCGCAGGTCGGTAGTGACGATAGCCGGCAACTTCAGTTCAACCGTCTGCAGACCACCGTCAATTTCGCGGGTCACTTTAACTGCTTCGCCTTCAACCACGACCTCTGAGGCGAAGGTGCCCTGCCCCATACCTGTTAATGCACCGAGCATTTGGCCGGTCTGATTGTTATCACCATCGATGGACTGCTTGCCCAGAATAACCATTTGTGGCTCTTCTTTCTCAACAATCGCTTTTAGGCACTTGGCTACAGCCAACGGCTGCAGTTCAGCGTCGGCCTCAACCAGGATGCCGCGGTCAGCCCCCAGGGCCAATGCGGTACGAATTTGCTCCTGGCACTGCTTGGAACCCATGGAAACGGCGACTATCTCGCTGACAACGCCTTTTTCCTTCAAGCGTACCGCCTCTTCTACTGCGATTTCGCAAAAGGGGTTGATAGACATTTTGACGTTGGCAATATCAACGTCAGAGCCGTCCGCCTTAGGGCGAACCTTGACGTTGTAGTCGACAACGCGTTTCACAGCTACAAGAACTTTCATGGAAATCCCGTCTCATAATATGCTTTTTAACAGCCGCGACTGACTATTCACGTCGCGAACGGATACGGTGTTCTGGTCAAACAAGTGTTTGAACGGCGTGTATGGTGGCGGTTCTACAAAGCAAAATCAATAGTCAAATAGAAGTGGCGGCTGCCATTCATAAAATCTATTTCCCGGAATAAAAATGGCCTATCTCGCCCTGGTAACCTGTTGAAATACAGCGTATTTGCCATAGCAAATGAATAGTCATGCAATTGGTAGGGTTGCTCAAAGGCCTATATAATCCGCCATCAATATAAATGATAAGGCCGGAATGGCCGTAAAAAGTTGAATACAACTGCTGAGGAAATTGCCGTGGAACGCGAATCAATGGAATACGATGTAGTGATCGTGGGTGCCGGCCCCGCCGGACTGGCAGCGGCTTGTCGTATTCGCCAACTTAATGAAGACATCTCTGTCTGTGTCGTAGAGAAAGGCTCGGAGGTAGGAGCTCACATTCTCTCTGGCGCGGTATTCGAGCCCACCGCCCTGAACGAACTTTTCCCCGACTGGAAAGAACGTGGAGCCCCCCTCAACACTGAGGTTAAGGGCGACGATATCTACGTTTTACGCGGCGAAGAAAGCTCAATCAAAGTTCCCAATATGTTCGTGCCGAGCACCATGCACAATGAGGGCAACTACATTATCAGCCTGGGGAACCTGTGCCGTTGGCTGGCCGAGCAGGCAGAAAACCTGGGGGTGGAAATCTTCCCCGGCTTCGCAGCAGCTGAGGTTCTATATAATGAAGATGGCTCAGTAAAAGGCATTGCCACCGGTGACATGGGCATCGGCATGAATCGCGAGGAGAAGGACTCCTACATGCCGGGTATGGAGCTTCATGCCAAGTACACCCTCTTTGCTGAAGGCTGCCGTGGTCACCTGGGCAAGCAACTGATCGAGCGATTCAAGCTGGATGAAGATGCAGACCCCCAGCACTACGGTATCGGCATCAAAGAAATATGGAAAATTCCCGCCGAAAAACATCAGCAAGGCCTGGTTGTTCACACTGCAGGCTGGCCTCTGGATCAAAGCGACACTCACGGCGGTGGTTTCCTCTACCACCTGGAGGACAACCAAGTTGTTGTCGGCCTGATTGCCGACCTGGCTTACAGCAATCCGCACGTAAGTCCATTTGATGAATTCCAGCGCTACAAACACCACCCAGTTATCAAGCAGTACTTGGAAGGTGGTCAACGTGTCGCTTACGGTGCGCGCGCTATTGTTAAAGGTGGCTTGCAGTCCCAGCCAAAAATGACTTTCCCAGGCGGTCTGCTGATCGGTGATAATGCCGGGACCCTGAATTTTGCCAAGATCAAAGGCAATCACACCGCAATGAAGTCCGGCATGGTCGCTGCCGAGTCTGTAGCCGAGGCCATTGCCGCAGATCGCAGCAGCGAAGAACTAACCGATTACACCACCAAGTACCGCGATAGCTGGGCCTGGAAAGAGCTGCATATGCAGCGCAACTTCGGTCCCGCACAGCACAAGTGGGGCAATATTTTTGGCTCCGCTTACGCGTTTGTGGACATCAATCTGTTTAAGGGAAAACTGCCTTGGACTCTGCGCGACACCAAAGCCGATCACGCCCAGCTTAAGCCCGCTGCAGATTGTGCAAAAATTGATTACCCGAAACCCGACGGCGTACTCAGCTTCGATAAACTGTCCTCTGTGTTTATCTCAAACACAAACCATGAAGAAGATCAGCCCTGCCACCTGACTCTAAAGGATGCTGAAATTCCGCTGAGCCACAACCTACCAATCTACGACGAGCCCGCGCAACGCTACTGCCCTGCCGGGGTTTACGAAGTGATTGAAGACACCAACGGCAAACGCTTCCAGATCAACGCACAAAACTGTGTGCACTGTAAGACTTGCGACATCAAAGACCCGACCCAAAATATTGTCTGGGTAACTCCTGAAGGGGGCGGCGGTCCCAACTACCCGAATATGTAATTCAAGTAACAAGAAGGGCGCCGTCAGGCGCCTTTCTTGTACGCAGATGCGAAGCTTTATGCCAATAGTTACTTCAGACTTACAGTTGCTCGCTTGTTGCGGTCAAGTCCAACCGGACACCTCTTTAAGCACATTTCTCAAATTCGATAGGGGTTAGTTGCTGATACGAAGTCAGTGCCGTAGTAACAATTCCCACTATTGTATTCACCCTGAATACCTGTGCTCTCGATCGTTGCATATGGGTTTTCACCAGAAGAAACACCGCCAGTATTATCGAAAGAATTATCTACGGTCTTTGGCTCAACACTGACACCTCCTCCATCACAACTTGCAAACAACATTGCAATTGCAGTGGCCAGCAAGAGCTTACTCTGTACTCGTTTCATATGCCCCCCTACAGGAAGTTAAACCCAAAACCATACTGATTTTAAAAGTAGCAATTTGCGGCGGAGGGGAGTTTAGGAATGCTGCGCCGCGGATTTGCAACCTTTTTAGACATTCCTACTAATTATTGAATTAATATTTCCTATCTTTAAAAAAATACACATAAATTACATTAAGGATTCAATGATGCATTTTTTAATAAACAGGAAACACCAAAACCCAAAGAAAGTAATAGCCGGCAAATAAATTCACCAACCTTTTACAGGTTAACCAGTAATTATATGTGCAAAGGTGCAAGTTAAAGAGGACGGTAGTTTAGAAGTGCGCCCAAGCCTCACAGGCTTAGCCGCATTTAAAAAACTCAGAAAAGAAATAAGGGCAGAGAGAAACTAGCTGTAGTCACCCAACAAAAAGTCAAAGCTGTTACTTTGCACAAACAGCTTACCTTTGTGACTATCGACTTCCCGAGCCCAATCTACCAATTGATAGAAAACGTCCCGTGATACGCGAGCTTTTAGACCATTACGCACTTCGATATAAGGTACCAACTGCTGCGGGCTGCCAAAGTCACGCAATTGCCATTGAGCTTCCCTCTTCAGCTCAACAATATCGCCAACGTTGGTAGTCAACAGAAGGCACTGCTTTGTATCATTTGGATCGCGAGCCACTTGAGTGGCCACGAACGGAACATCTTCAACAGTAATACGCAACTTCTCAGCGGGAGTGACTAGAAAGTATTCATTTTTCTCACACTTCAGAATACTGGCAAACAGTTTAACGAGGGGCTGACGGCGAATCTCCGCCCCCTCGTGAATCCAGCGGCCATCTCGCTTGATGACCATATCCATATCCCCACAAAAATCAGGGTTCCACTTTTCTACTGGTGGGTACCCATGAAATTTACTCTGTAGCTTGTGCAGCTGCTGGAACAGTGGCTCAACCAAGCGTAGGCCCCGCAGAACCGCTTTGATGGCTGCTAGCCCCCCCCTCGTGGACTTTACGAGAAGACATATCCCCAATATGGACGCCGACATCCATAATGAACTCCATAAGTTTCTCCCGATCCTCTATCACATTGGAAAAGGACTTGGAGTGATACAACTCTACTGCTCCCTGCACTAGAGCCCAGTAAGTTGAGTAGTAGAAGTAGGCAGGGACATTTTTCAGCATGCCCTGCTCCATCCGACGCTCAAACACCCGATTGAGGGAGGATACAATAGAATTACGAATATTATGTAACTCCGCAATCATTTCGGGAGCGAGATTCAAGGCGATGATTTTCTCTTCGAGGCGCTGAAAGAGCCTATCTTTGCCAGGATCGGCCATGCGGGACTCAAAATAAGCGCGAGCGGGAGCGGTAATGTCGCCTTGCTCTGCCAATGCAACTGCGGTTTTGAGGCGTTCGGCGAGGGACTTTTCATAGTCCATCAGCAAGCGCATGTAGATTTCTGTCTTAGAAATAAAATGCTTGTAGATGGTGCCTTTGCCAATATCAACACGCTCTGCAATCTGCTCCACCGTAACCTTTTCTTCGCCGTGTTCCAGCAGAAGCTCCAGAGCCGCATCCAGGATACGCTGCTCGCGTGCGCGGAATCTCTGAACCTTCTCTTTTGCCTTATCCATACTTCCGACCTTCTTTGCCCCTAACAATGGGGACTGAAATTGACTATTCATTCATGAATGATAGGCAATTCAAGTCGGTTGGAAAAGTGAATCGGCAAATTAGACTGCCTAATATTGAAAAACTTAGTCCATATTGGTTATTTTTTAGGCAAAATGGGTCAGCCTCGAGTAGTTGCGCAACCTCGTATTTTAGCATGTGACGACACGCCACTTGTGGAATGCGAAGGATCACAGCTAAAAAATTATATTTTTGCTAACTGACGGGCAAATCTATCTCCCCCCGCTAACGCCACTACCCAGGGAACTGGAGACCTAAAAACGCAGAAAACTCAAGAGTCAAGCTGGGCTAGACCGACTTCAATTTCAGCTCCAGAAGAGGCGCCACGACGTCATTATCTTGTGTGCGGATCCAAAGCATCTCCTCTTCACTATAAAGCTCGGCCACAATAGCATTAGCGAGTTCACAATCATGAGAGATTAGGTGTTGAGCCAACCACTCTGCGGCAAATGTCCGCTTTTTCCCCAAAGTGCCTCGGGTACGCTTATAGATATTTTTAAGCGCCTTGCGAGTGTATTCAGCAGTAGAAATTCCCGGTGCAGATTCAACCATCTTGCGATGTAACTTTTTAGTCTTCTGCTGGATGATATATGGCAGTACTTGTCCCGAAACATAGTCATGAGCTATCGAACCCTGACAAGGGCAATCATAGGTCTTTCTGCTTGCGTAAATTTTCTTGAGTGCATTCAAGTGATTGTGCGTTTTATAGGCAGATCTTGCGGCAAGGCCGGCATAACCCACTGACAGTGCCGTTCCCGCCACGATCAAGCCAATACCCGTGGCCGAAGTTGCAACAGCTGTTCCGGTGGCAAGGCCTGTCAAAGTTGCTCCTGTCGCTGTCTGGGCGCCCCAGGTGCCGTAATAGGCTGCAGAGCCGACCGTGCCCGCTACCATTTTTGCGGTTCGGTGCCTGCTAACCACTTTGCCAAAATTCTGCGGGGGACGAATATCAATTTCTGTGCGGGACATCTGCGGTATCTCCTACCTCTATTATTGTTCGCTCTTTGCGAGATACTTTGCGACCAAACACATTAAGTTAGTCTATTTATCTCGATCAACTATTGGCGTCTTATATCACACAAATAGGTGCAGTTTCGACAAATAGGAATAGTCAAGAGCGTAAAGTTTCAGATTTACTGTTTCACCAAAAAAAACGAGCAACCTCTGAACGACTTGCCTACTTATTCATCAGTACACATCTTTACATGACCAAAATAGCCCCGACGTTCAAAATATGAATGGAGATATAAGACCTGGCTGTTATTATTCATTTGATTAAAAGCGCCAACGCTCGCCGCATTTTGTAAAATGCGTCAACTTAAATAGGTAACGGGCAAGAACCCCTATGCTGGAAACATTAGGTAAGTTATTAGATGTCGAAGAACTGGACAAAAACCTCTTCCGCAGTCGTCATCACGTCGAGAACTATCGGAAAGTACTATTTGGTGGGCAGGTTTTGGGGCAGGCCCTAATGGCAGCTACTCGCACCGTGGAACACCGTCTGCCCCACTCTCTGCATGCCTACTTTCTCCGCCCCGGCTCCAGTGAGCTGCCCGTCATTTATGAAGTGGATCCTATTCGGGATGGAGGGAGCTTTACCACCCGACGCGTAGTTGCCAAGCAGAGAGGGCGAGCCATTTTTAATATGTCCGCTTCGTTCCAAATAAGGGAGTCAGGATTTGACCATCAGGCGGATATGCCCTGCACGGAAATTCCAGCCCCTGAAAGCCTTAAGAACACCCAAGAACTGGCATTAGAGGCCGGCCTGGTGAGTCCTCAATACGATCAGCGACGCTATATGATCGATTTCCGTCCGGTCGACCCGCAAAGTTACTTCGGCGCAGAAACCCGTGAGGCCAAATGTATGTTCTGGCTACGTGCAGAAGGTGAAATGTCGGACGACCCGATGGAGCACAGGGCGGCCCTTTGCTATGCCTCTGACATGGGGCTTTTAGGTACTTCCTTACAACCACATGACATATCACTTTTCGACCCTCAATTAATGCCGGCGAGCGTAGACCACGCCATGTGGTTCCACCGCGATTTCCGCCTGGATCAGTGGCTCCTCTACGTGACAGATAGTCCTTCTGCAATTGGTGCCAGAGGATTCACACGCGGCCAGATTTTTACCCGTGAAGGAATCCTCGTAGCCTCCACTTGCCAGGAGGGGTTGATTCGGAAAATTAAAAATTGAATCATTAGTTTACAGTAGAAAAATCGCTGCTATAATCCCGTCCTCTTCGAAAATGAAGCATAAAAAACGGTGAGTAGCGCAGCCTGGTAGCGCACTTCGTTCGGGACGAAGGGGTCGGAGGTTCGAATCCTCTCTCACCGACCAGATTCCCAAAAAACCCGCTTTTGCGGGTTTTTTATATCCAGTTTCGCAACAATTAACCCCAAGCCACTACAAATTCGTCAATCTCATCAAGCCCGCCTCAAAATACTTACCCTAAACACCTGCTGCTGTTTTGATAACCCTCAGGCTCATTGTTACGCAGAAACATTATTCTCACCGCATAACCAATCAGTCTTTAGTCACCCATTACTTTCAGTAGAAATTGATCGGACACATATAGCCGCCTCATAACCCGAATTTATTATTCCGCCCGCCCTTTCAAATTTTTTTTGCAGGGCAGGTAAAACCTGCCAATCACTTTGTAATCGAATTTTAAAAATAGAAAATGCAGTAATTTCGAATTATGTAAACTAACTAATATTACGCCTCGATTACTTATTTATTTCCCCCCATAAAAACTTTCAAAGTTTTCCTATCCATTGAAAAACCTTCTCTATACTCAGATCAGCCAGCTGAATACCCGACACAAAATGCGTCATTTAGATTTCTCCCCACTGAATTATTTTCAGCAGGCCGACCCTGAAAATGGATCTTTATCAAGCTCCACAAATCTCAACCCGGAAATTTAGAAATACCTGGACGATAGATACCTCTATCGGGAAAGGTCTACTCGAGGAGTACGCTCATGTACCAACCATATGCATACGCACAAGGAATTTTTGGTCAACCACAAACCTATGCGTTGCCCCCGATTAATACGGTCGCCGGGTTTACCAACCCGCAACCCTATCAGGCCTTGCAGCAGTTATCCCCTCAAAACCATCTGGGTGACTTGCTCAGCCGTGCGGCACCGCTGATTGGCGGCATAGTCGGCGGGCCTCAAGGACAATTGATTAATGCACTTGGCGGACTTGGCCAACTACTCCCGTTCCAGGCCGCCCCACAAATTCCTCCCCAGTTTGCACAGCAGTTCGTACCTCAATTGGCCCCTCAGTTGGCCCCTCAGCTAGCTCCTCAGCTAGCTCCTCAGTTGGCTCCTCAGTTAACTCCTCAGTTAACTCCTCAGTTAACTCCTCAGTTAACTCCTCAGTTGGCTCCTCAGTTGGCTCCTCAGTTGGCTCCTCAGTT
>NZ_JALBWM010000509.1 GCF_023895975.1 Microbulbifer okhotskensis | reverse complement strand
CTCCGGTATAGAGTATGGGGGCATGAGCAGTTACACAATTTAAATTACAGCCTCGACCCATCTGGCAATAAAATAACTGCCCTATATATAATTTCTTTATATGACAACACTTCGGACAGTTTCATACAGCTATAGCCCTATAGTCACTGTACTGCTCGTAAATACGGGCAACTTTTCCGCAACTCAGGTCAAGATCTAACTCGTCAAAAAGTCTATCCATAAGGTGCTGATTGAA
>NZ_JALBWM010000508.1 GCF_023895975.1 Microbulbifer okhotskensis | reverse complement strand
GTTGCTGCGTCAGGCAACCGGTGTCAAAGGTCCTGACCGCTTCGCCGCCCGCAATGTCCCACCCAGGCGGCCCAAAAACCGCGCCGCGCAGGACGCCGACAGCGTGGCCGACACCCCGACCGTCCGAGGGCCCGGGACGAGGGGGGCACGCCACGCGCCTGACGCGCCCGCAGAGATCCCAGCACACCGCGCCTGCCGTCCGGAGCAGACCGGGGCAGATGCGCGGACCTGCACCA
>NZ_JALBWM010000507.1 GCF_023895975.1 Microbulbifer okhotskensis | reverse complement strand
ACGGCACCACTGCGTGCCGCCAGACGCGCAGCGCGCACCTTGGTCGCCATACCACCGCGCCCCAGCTTGCCACCACCACCGGCCATGGCGATCAGCGCATCATCTTCTGCCCGCGCCTCGGAGACAAAGGCCGCATCGGGATTGGAGCGCGGATCAGCCTCGAACAACCCCAACTGATCAGTCAGCAAAATCAACCCATCCGCCTCGATCAGATTGGCCACCAGAGCACCCAGAGTA
>NZ_JALBWM010000506.1 GCF_023895975.1 Microbulbifer okhotskensis | reverse complement strand
ATGTCGAAATAGAAATAAACCTCCATGCGCCGCTCGTGGGTATGGCAGGGCATGGTGTTCCACAAGCTGCCTGGTTCCAACTGTGTCAGCCCCATCAGCAACTGACAGGTCGGCAGTACATCCGGCACGATGTATTTGAAGATGGTGCGCCTGTTGCTGCTGGCCGCATCACCGAGCGTGACCGGCGCCGCCTCTTCGCGCGTGATCTTGCGGGTCGGGTAGGCGGTATGGGCCGGC
>NZ_JALBWM010000505.1 GCF_023895975.1 Microbulbifer okhotskensis | reverse complement strand
ATGCTCTGGTTTGATGAACCATCACTAACACGCGCCGAACTGTCACCACTTTGAATATTGGTCATGGTTAGCATGGGGTTACTCCAATGTCATCGCAAGTTGATAAGCCACTGTTCGCTCTTTTTCCTCGCTCACACTGTGGAGGCGTTTTTTGAGTTCACTGGTTGCAACGGACAACGCTTCGTATGCCGCTAAATGAGTCTGTCTAGCGTGGCGAATTTCGGGTGCTAACCTAGGG
>NZ_JALBWM010000504.1 GCF_023895975.1 Microbulbifer okhotskensis | reverse complement strand
AACAGGCTGAGAAGGTTTCCCGCTACTGGAGCGGTATCACCCCGCTGCAACATCGTGATGCGGCGCACATCGCAACGGCTTAGCCACAGCACTGAGCAGAATAGCCCCGCAGGATGAATCGCGCAGGAAACAACTGAGGCCCAGGATAATCACAAGGATCGACCAGCGTAACTCGAGCTTCTTTACAGGGCCCGGCGCCGCGCCTTAGGATAAGCGCCCGCCCAGCCTCGAACGGACT
>NZ_JALBWM010000503.1 GCF_023895975.1 Microbulbifer okhotskensis | reverse complement strand
GCGTTGTTCATGAAGGTAAACATGCAGGCCAGACCACGGTTTGGCTCACCGAGCAAAAAGCCCCGAGCGCCGTCGAAATTCATCACGCAGGTGGCGTTGCCGTGGATGCCCATCTTGTGTTCCAGCGAACCACAGCCCAGGCTGTTGGCCTCACCGAGACTACCATCGTCGTTTACCGCAAAACGCGGTACCAGAAACAGCGAAATGCCCTTGTTGCCCGCAGGAGCCTCGGGCAGAC
>NZ_JALBWM010000502.1 GCF_023895975.1 Microbulbifer okhotskensis | reverse complement strand
CCTTCACATTCAGCTGCATGTCGAAACGATCCAGCAACGGACCCGAGATACGTCCCTGATAGCGCTGAATCTGGTCCGGCGTACAGCGACAGCGGCCCGACGGATCACCGAAATAGCCACAGGGGCAGGGATTCATGGCGGCCAGCAACTGGAAGCGCGCGGGGAAAAGCATCTGACTGGCGGCGCGGGAAATAAGAATTTCACCGGTCTCCAGCGGCTCGCGCAGCACATCCAGCAC
>NZ_JALBWM010000501.1 GCF_023895975.1 Microbulbifer okhotskensis | reverse complement strand
GGAATCACCACCGCCGGAATCTGCGCAAAGAACACGCCACGCCCGCCCTCGATAAACGCCAGCGGCAGAAAGGCCGCCACCGTAGTGAGCACACCGAAGGTCACCGGGATGGCGACTTCTTCGGTGCCGCGAATGGCCGCATGCAGGCTGCTTTCGGCCCGGCGCATGTGACTGTAGACGTTTTCCCCGGTCACAATGGCATCGTCCACCACTATACCCAGCACCAGAATAAAGCCAA
>NZ_JALBWM010000500.1 GCF_023895975.1 Microbulbifer okhotskensis | reverse complement strand
CCAGTTCAAGCCCGAGTTCCTTGCCCTGTCGCCCAACAACCGCATGCCCGCGATCGTGGATAACGATCCCATTGATGGCGGCGCGCCGATCTCGGTATTCGAATCCGGTGCCATACTGATTTATCTGGCCGACAAGATAGGCCGCTTCCTGCCCACCGAGACCCGAGCCCGCAAAACCGTGCTCGAATGGCTCATGTGGCAGATGGGGGGGTTGGGCCCCATGGCGGGCCAGAACCAC
>NZ_JALBWM010000004.1 GCF_023895975.1 Microbulbifer okhotskensis | reverse complement strand
CGGTACAGTGACTATGGGGCTATAGCTGCATGAAACTGTCCGAAGTGTTGATAAGAGTAATGGGCAATCGGGGGCTGAGCTTCGTCTGCGGGAGTGGCGTCCAGTGGATCTAAGTCACCGCCTACCGGGAGGTGGCTATATTTCCACGCCCAGTGATCTGGTAAAGCTCGGTGCTCGCTACCTCGATGAAACCTACATAAGCGCTGAAACCCGGGAAATTTTTTGGGCACCACAAAAGCTAGCGAATGATGAGGTGAATCAGCAGGATTACGCTTTGGGGTGGCGTTATCGCGAACAAGAAATCCCTGGAGTGGGATTATTACGTCACGCTAATCACGGTGGTGTTAGCCGCGGCAGCCAAAGCTGGCTGATGGTAATACCGGATTACAACCTGTCTGTTGCGGTGAATATTAATCGTAAAACCGAGGTATTTTGGGACTTTGGCCGTGTCTCGCTGGATATTGCCAGCGCTTTTATCCGTGCGCAGGCTTCTGCGTCCTGCCAATAAAAAGAGCCGGCCAAAGACTGATCTTTGGCCGGCTACAAATTGAAATGTATTTCCTAGCTTTAGTGGCGGAACCGTTTTTTTACTGGGTATTTACCATTATTTCGGTTTCGGCGAAGCTTTTTTCGCCGTTGCCGTGGATCAAAATACCCAGTGCGCGGGTGTTTGGAGTGAGGTTAATCCAGTCCAATGAAATCGAACCGTTGGTATTTATCTGTACCTGGGTCGGTGCATCCACAGTGGTATTACCGGCATCCCCAGCCAGGTTAAAGTTGAACAGACTGAAGTTGGTTGGGCCTGCTGCAGTCGCATAATCGACAACGACAGCGGCATATTGCCCCGCGCTGGGACTCACGAGAGTGACAGATTCTGCGGAGGTGGCGTTGCCACTGGTTCCCACTTCCGGATAGTTGGGGGCGGGTCCATAGACCTCAAGGTCCAGATCATCGCCACCGCTACCATCGCCGACATCGGCATCAAACATAGCGATATGAGCTTGTTGCGTTCCCTCCGGGATATCAAAGAAGATAACTTCAATATCGCCATCTTCGATGGTGGTTGCCGTGACCTCTCCCTCAGCCAAGCCGATCAGGTCTACCTGATAGTCACCGTCATAGCCGAAGTGCACATCGAGATCGAGGCTGCCATCAGTGCCGGAGGCCGAGAGTTGTTTCGGCGCAGACAAGGGCACAGGCCGAATCGCAATAGGGCTGCGCACATCGATCTGGGTACCTACCGATTTCCAGGTCAGCTCACCAAAAACCCATTCATTCATTGCTGCGGAATCTGTACTGGTGACAGTAATTTCAAACTCGGCACTTTCCCCCTCCCTGAGACGCAACACTTTCGGATTGACGCTTACATCGATACCTTGAGGCGCATTTATCGTAGCCCAGTACCAGCGCTGGCCCGGGGCGACACTGGTCACACGACGCTTGATGGTTTGGCTGCCAACCAGATCCGCAACAGCCATGGAGGCCAAGTTGAGGTCGCTGGAATCCAGGGAATAGCCAAGAGACGTCAAGGTGTCACAGGTGGCGTTATCAACCATTTGCGGCTGAAATTCTGCACCGCACAGGAAAGCGAGATAGTCATTAAAGCCAGCATCGTAAACCAGTCCGGGCTTGAAGGCGTCCGTGGGGGCTATGGCTCCTGCGCCGATATCAAATGGGTCTGCATCGACAGGTCCATAGGACTTAAGCAGATTGTTGCGCGCGGTCGTCATCAGTGCAGATTTGGCCATGGCGGGGCTCCAGTCCGGATGCGCCTGTTTTAACAGCGCCATAATGCCGGCTACATGGGGACTGGCCATGGAAGTACCACTTTTCACGCCAAACAGGCTGCCACCGCTCAGCACCGGAGAAGTACCGGCGAGAATACCGACACCCGGTGCCGCGATATCGGGCTTAATAATATCAGGAGCTCCGGCGTTGTAGCCACGGGATGAGAAATTGGCCGTGCGGTCTTCACGGGGAACCTGCAGACCTGGGTCCAGTATGCCGTTAAGTCCGCTGAAGCCAGCGAGCAGCTCTCCATCGGCATAGCGGATCATCATACCGGGAATAGCGGTGTCCGGTGCCGACATCACGATGGGGTCCATACGGTCTTCTGCTGTGCCGTCGTTGTACACAACAATGGCCACGGCACCGGCTTGCGCGGCGTTGAGGTATTTATCGGTAAAGGAGCAACCGCCCCTTTTTACCAGGGCTATCTGTCCCTCCACTGCTTCACTATTGGTCAGTTCGGAGCAGGCCTCCAGCGGCTCACTGCGCACAACTGCACCCGACAGGGCACCGGTGGATTCCAGGCCTACCGAGCCATTGCCTTCTCGCCCCTCGTAAGTCCCTGAAATCGCTTCCGATGAGACTTGTAAGGCCAAGCCATAACTCTGCTCATCCTCAGAGGCCCCCACCGCAGTGATCCAGGGGACACCGGAGGGGGTGCCCATGGTTTGAGGCCCAGGTCCATTATTGCCGGCCGATGTGGCGACAAATACCCCGGCATCGGCGGCAAACAGGAAGGCTATATCGTCAGCACCATTAAAAGTGGTGCTGGCTCCACCGATAGAGAAGTTTATGACATCGACACCATCGGCAACGGCTTCGTCAATGGCCGCCATTGAGTCTGCAGATGAGCAACCACTGTCATCGGGATCTGGAGCGTCCCAGCACACCTTGTAGGCGGCGATCCGGGCTCTGGGCGCCATTCCGGTGAGGACCTTTCCATCCGGGGTTACTACGCCGTAATTGCCCGCGGCTGTAGTGGCGGTATGGGTGCCGTGCCCATCGGCATCTCGCGCCGACATAAATTCATAATCCGCCAACACATTGCTGGAAAGGAAAGCTTCGGAAAATGACTTGGCTTTGATCAGTTTGTTGTTGCAGGAAAACTCTGCATCGCTGGGGTTGTATTCGACGTTGCCAAATTCACAACCCTCACTGGTGAAAGTGTCTGGAATTGGTCCGTAGGGAATCTCACGTCCCAAGTTGCCTTGGCGTGGAGTCGCCATATCGGCGACGCTGAGGTGCTCTGGGTGAATTCCTGAGTCGATGATCCCCACCACTATATCTTCTCCGGTAATACCCCACAGCCAGGGGCTGGGCATGCGGGTGATACCGAGAAAATCGGCAGTGGAATCGGTATGAGGTTTAAGCAGACGATCTTCCCAGACCCCTTTTACATCTCGTCGGTTGCGCAGTGCGGCCGCGTCTTTTTCACTCATAACGGCGGCAAAACCATTAAATGCCGTATCGTATTCATGCACTTTGTGTGCGCTGGGAATAGCGGATAAAACCTGTTGGCGACGGGATTTGAGAAAATCTGAATAGTGTCTATAGCTACTGCTGTGGGGGTCGAGCTTGCCGCGATTACTGGGCTTGGTCGCCGACAAACCGGGTATGGTGCCACTGTAGGAAGATAGCGGTGCTCCATCGAGTTGTACGATATAAACCTTGCGCTGTTTTTCGGATCTAAGGTTAAGCCCCCCGCTGTCCGATGCAGCCATGCTGCCGCCGGATAACAGTAAGCCGGCCAACAGTGCGGATATCACTTTGATTTTCATTGAAGTATCCCTTTTGTTGTTTTTTGTAGGTGGCAGCAAAACAAAAGGCTTAAAGGTGGGCTCTCCGCAGAGGCGACAAGTATCAACCCCTCCCCCCGGCAGAACTGCTAAGCGCGTCTTATAGGCCTTGCCCTTCCATGGTCTGGCATAAATCGCTGATACAACACTGGGCTTGCCACCCTGCCAGTCGCTTTTATAGGAATCTGTCGCGCAACTCAATAACTTGGCGCTGGCTTTAACATCTTGTGTCGAATAGGGAGCACCAGGTCGGATACTGGGCGTTTATATCATCCTGACACTATGGCAAGAGAACAGCTATTGAGGGAGTATAAAGTCTGAGAAATGCGCTAGATCTGCAAAAACGGATGTAGTAGCCAGACGGGGTTCCGGCTGGGCGATCAGGTGTTGCAAGGTTTGCTCACCCGCGCCGGTTTTCACTAGCACCGGCTTACATCCCTTTTCCAGGGCAAGGTACAGGTCTGTCAGCTTGTCCCCCACCAAATAGCAATTGTGTAGGCTGGTATCGAATTCAGCCTCGATAGCATCGAGCAGGCCCGCCAGAGGCTTGCGGCAGCGGCAATTGTCTTCGGGACCATGGGGGCAGTAGAAAATTGCGGTAATCTCACCGCCGGCATCCTCCACTTTTGCACGCATCTTGGCGTGTATTGCCTCCAAATCGTCCAGGTCAAACTGTCCCAGGGCTAGACCGCTCTGGTTCGTGGCAATCACCAATTGGTAACCGGCAGCGCTCAGCGCGGCCAAAGCCTTAATGCTGCCGGGCAGGGGCTGCCATTGGTCAGCGGATTTGACGAAGTGATCGGGATTATCGTTAATGATCCCATCGCGCCCGAGAATAATAATTGGCATGACTGACTCGCCCTGTTTGTTTGAATCGGGGCCTATGGCCCCGGTTCAGTTGGCTTTTACTTGGCGGGCACCAGTAGCGAAATGTCGGCAACCTCGAGGAATAGCGCACGCAATTGGGCCAAAAGGGCCAGGCGATTGTTACGTAGCTGCTCGTCGTCGCTCATCACCATCACGTGGTCGAAGAAGTTGTCGACAGTTTCACGCAGTCCAGCCAGGCCGGCGAGGCCCTCGGCGTAGAGTGCATCACGATATAGCGGCTCCACTTCGGAACGGGCTACCTGCACGGCGGCGAACAGGGCTTTCTCCGCTTCTTCTTGCAGCAACAGTTCATCGGCATTGCTGGGTACGGCGGTATCCAGCTTGGCGAGAATATTGGAGACGCGCTTATTGGCAGCGGCCAGGGCACCGGATTCCGGCAGCTGGCTAAAGGCATTTACAGCATGTACGCGGTTGTCGATATCCAGCGGGCGTGACAGCTTGCGCGCGGCCACCGCCATAAACACCTCGGTGGCGATGCCCTGGTTTTCGTAGCGGGCGCGGAAGCGCTCCAATACGTACTGCAGAGTTTTTGCCACGACAGTGTCGTACTGGCCCAAAGCGGTGCGCGGGTAATTGTCGCGAGCCAACTCCAACAGTTCGTGCAGATCCAGGTCGAGACGCTTCTCCACCAGAATACGGATAACGCCCAGACTGGCGCGACGTAGGGCGAAGGGGTCGCGGGAGCCGCTGGGCGGCTGGCCGATACCGAATATACCCACCAAAGTATCCAGGCGATCCGCCAGCGCGGTTACGGTACCGGTATCGCTGGCGGGTAGCTCGTCGCCGGCAAACTTAGGCATGTATTGCTCGTACATGGCCTTGGCCACATCCAGCGGTTCACCATCGTTTTCGGCATAGTAGTAACCGGCGATGCCCTGCATATCGGCGAACTCGAACACCATCTCGGTGACCAGGTCCGATTTACACAGGCGGCCGGCGCGTTCGGCCCAATCGCCGTTATTACCGAGTTTTTCTGCAATGGCGCGGGCCAGGGTGGAAACCCGCTCGGTCTTGTCGTAGATGCTGCCCAAATGCTGCTGGAAGACGATTTGGCGCAGTTTCTCACGACGCGATTCCAGGCTGATCTTCTTGTCGGTCTCAAAGAAAAAGGCAGCATCGGCCAGACGTGGGCGGATGACGCGCTCATTCCCTTGGATTACCTGGGCGGCATCCTGGCTCTCGATGTTGCAGATGGTGATAAAAAACGGCAGCAGTTGGCCATCCTCATCGACAACGTGGAAATATTTCTGGTGTTCCTTCATCGAGGAGATCAGTGCTTCCGCCGGTACTTCGAGGAACCGCTCCTCGAAGCGACCAGTCAGGGCTACGGGCCATTCCACCAGCGCGGTCACCTCGTCGAGCAGGTCGTCGTCAATGACCGCATCTCCGTTGACGTTGTTGGCCTCAGCGATCACCTGGGCGCGAATCGCCTCGCGGCGCTCGGCAAAGTCGACCATCACGTAACCGGGTTCACGCAGCACCTGGGTGTAGTCGTGAGCGGAGTGGATTTCCAGCTCGCGGTTACAGTGGAAGCGGTGGCCGCGGCTCCTGTTGCTGGCTTTGAGGCCAAGCACTTCACCGTTGACGACTTTGTTACCGAACAGCATGACCAGCCAGTGTACCGGGCGCACAAATTCCTCGCGGCGCGCACCCCAGCGCATGCGCTTGGGGATGGGCAGTTGCGCCAGTGCTTTGTCGACAATCGCCGACAGCAGGGATTCGGTTTCAGCGCCCTTTTGCTCACTGACAAAAGCCAGTCGCTCGCCCTTGTCGGTGTCCTTGCGACCCAATGCCTCTACGGTTACCCCGTTACTGCGGGCGAAACCCTCGGCGGCTTTGCTGGGCTTGCCCTCTTTATCGAAGGCGGCCTTGATGGCCGGGCCCAACTTTTCAATCTGTTTGTCCTGCTGCTTGTCCGCCAGGCCGAACACGGCCACCGCCAAGCGACGTGGAGCAGCGTAGGCTTTGACTTCGCCAAAGGACAGCTCGGCGCTTTTTAGACCCTGGGTGATACCGTCGGCGAAGGCGTTCATCAACTTGTGCAACGCTTTTGGCGGCAGCTCTTCGGTGCCCAGTTCTACCAGAAAATCCTGAGCCATTACTGCTTCTCCTGTTGCTCGGCGTCATCGGCCAAAATATCTGCGCGGAGCGCATCATCTGCTAAGGGGAATCCCAGCGCGCGGCGCGCATCGTAGTAAGCCTGCGCCACTGCGCGGGCCAGAGTACGCACGCGCAGGATATAGCGCTGGCGTTCGGTGACCGAGATAGCGTGGCGCGCATCGAGTAGGTTAAAGGCGTGAGAGGCTTTCATTACCTGCTCATAGGCGGGTAGCGGCAGGCCCAGCTCGATCAAGCGGCTGCTCTCGCGCTCGCAGTGATCGAAGGTGGCAAACAGGAATTCCACATCGGCGTGTTCAAAGTTGTAGTGCGACATCTCCACTTCGTTTTGGTGGAAAACATCACCGTAGGTGATGGGGCTGCCGTCCGGGTTGCGGGTCCACACCAAGTCGTAGATCGATTCAACCCCCTGAAGGTACATGGCGATGCGCTCAAGGCCGTAGGTGATTTCACCGGTAACCGGATAGCACTCGATCCCACCGACTTGTTGGAAATAGGTGAACTGCGTTACTTCCATGCCGTTCAGCCACACTTCCCAGCCGAGGCCCCAGGCACCCAAAGTCGGGGATTCCCAGTTGTCTTCTACGAAGCGGATATCGTGGACAGCCGGGTCTACGCCCATGGCGCGAAGGCTGTCGAGGTACAATTCCTGGATATTATCCGGGGACGGTTTCATTACTACCTGGTATTGGTAGTAGTGCTGCAGGCGGTTGGGGTTCTCGCCGTAGCGCCCATCGGTGGGGCGGCGGCAGGGTTGTACATAGGCCGCGTTCCAGTTTTCCGGGCCTATGGCGCGGAGGAAGGTCGCCGGATGAAAGGTGCCGGCGCCCACTTCCATATCCAGAGGCTGTAGAATGACGCACCCTTGGCGCGCCCAATAATCCTGCAGGGCAAATATAAGTCCCTGAAAGGTACTGAGATCGTATTGCTTGGACACCGCTATCTCCAGATCAGTATCTGCTGTGGGCAAAGGGGCGCAATTATAGCGGCAGCGGCTCCCGTGCTTAAAGCGCTATAGCTGTGCCGAACGGGTTCAATGGCCATACTTGGCCAACACAACCGCTGTAAAGCGGCTTTTTGGATAGGAAGTAATTCAGTGGATATTAAGGGGCGCCTTGCTGTAGGGGCACTGAAACTTATCGGTAAGCTGCCGTTGCACTGGTCGCGGCGCCTGGGTTGGTTTGTCGGTAGGATGGCGGTGTGTAGCCGTTCTGAGGGGCTGCGCTTAAGTAGAATTAACTTGGCGCTTTGCTACCCGGCGATGGATCCCAGACAGCGTGAGCGGCTGGCACGCGAAAGCGTGATCAGCACGGCGATGACCGGCTTTGAGATGGCCGCACTGTGGAGTAAGCCCTGGGCAAAAAATGAGAATGCGATAGTGCGGGTGCGCAACCAGCAATTACTCAGTGCAGGTGAAGCCGAGGGACGAGGTACCATTGTGTTGATGCCACATACGGGAAACTGGGAAATTTTTGGTTTATATGTAGGCACTCTGGCTCCTTGTACCGTGCTTTACCAGCCTCCCAAGATCGAGGCTCTGGACCCGGTGATTCGCGGCGGACGGGAAGTGACTGGTGGCAAGATGGTCCCCACTAACGTGCATGGGGTACGCGCGCTGCTTAAGTCTCTCAAGGCTGGTAACTTGGCTCTGATTCTTCCCGATCAGGAACCGGATATGGGCGGTGATTTTGCCCCTTTCTTTGGCCGTCCCGCGCTGACGATGACCCTGATTCATAATCTAATACAGCGCACCCATTGCCATGTGGTATTTGGTTTTGGAAAGCGAGTAGAAGGTGGATTTGAGCTGGTTTTTGTCCCAGCGGAAAAAGCTATTTATAGTGATGAGCAGAAAGTTTCCCTGGCAGCGATGAACCGGGGTGTGGAGGCCTGTATCGCCCAGGCACCGGAACAGTATCAGTGGGAATACAAGCGCTTCAGAAAGCAGCCGGAAGGCAAGAGCAAAGTTTACCGCAAGAAAAAATAGGGGCTCCTGAATAGAAGCCCACATTTAAAAAGTGATTAAGTCGCGTGCCGGAATGCGACTACGACCGGCATGCGCGCCGCGCGCCAGGCGGGAAAAAATCCACTGATAAACCCTATCACCAGCGCTAGAACAGCACCCTGGACAAACAGATCCGGGGACATTTCAAAGCTGAACACTACTTGGGTAAAACTGCCCCCCAAGGTTGATGTGTTGAGGCCATCGAAGAACAGATAGGCGGCCAGCGAGCCCAGCAGTCCGCCGGTGGCCGCCAGTACCATGGCTTCAATGATGGTGCCGCAAAAAGCGGAGAAATTGCTGAAACCGAGAGCGCGCAGAGTGGCGATTTCACGGGCGCGATCTGCCACTGAGGTGTACATGGTATTGAGAGCCCCGGCTAGGGCACCAAGCGCCATCACAGCACTGATAATCCAGCCAAAGGTGGCGATGTATTGCAGCTGCTTACCCTGGCTGGCGAAATATTCCTGCTCGGTTTGAACCTCCAGGTTGAGGCGTGGTTCCCGCTGAACCGTCTCCTCAATCGGCTTCAGGTCGCCGTTATTTTCCAGCTGTAAGCGGATCGATTGGTAACTGCTTCCCCGGTTGTAGTGGCTCTGGATAATTTTAACATCTGCCCACAGCTCACTTTCAAAGATATTGCCCCCTGTGGAAAAGGCCCCGACAACTGTCCACAGGTTTTTCCCAAAGCGTACTTCTTTACCAATATCGAAACCGTCAAATTCGCGCAGTACCCCTTCACCGACAATCATTTCGTTGGTGCCGGGGGTAAACATACGCCCCTCTACCAAGTGCATATTGCTACGCATGGCCATGCCGATTTTATTGAGACCGCGCAAGGGGATATTAGCTTCAGTTCCAGTGGATTTCTTGATACCGTCGACAATGACGTAAAGTTCCGGTGAAACCAGCGGGCCGTTGGCGTCCCTGGTCACGCCAGCCGATTCTGCAATCAGGTTGACCTGATCCTGCAGAATAACGGAGTTGAGCTCAGTTGAAGACCCCTCGCGCATCAGGATCGCAATCTGGCTAGAGCCGGCTCCACTCATGGTTGCTTCGAAACCTTTGGCCATCGCGAGAAATGCCAGCAAGATTGCGACGACAACAGCAGAGGCAAATACCATCGCCAGAGACATCCACAGGCGCCGCCGCAGGCTGCCCAGGTTCATTAAGGTTACCGAAACAACTTGTGCAATAAGAGAACCCATAATTTCCTCTCCTTAAAGGCGTCCCCAGTGAAATCCGCTTTATGGATTCAGCGGGTCTGGCCCAGTCTTATTGTTGTCGGTTAAATGCGGTCACTATGTTGAGACGCAGTGCCTGAAAAGCCGGCATCAGCCCGGTGATCAAGCCCAGTAGCAACATAAACAGAATTGCCTGCAATGCGATATCCCCACCCAAAATTAAATTGGGCAGGAATCGGGCCAGGAAGGTTTTTACCCCCTCTACCAGCAGCCAGGCTGCGGCTAAGCCGGAAAGGCCGCCGACAAAGGCAATTAACAGGGACTCAGACAGCACCATGCGGAAAATACGGGTGCTGGAAAACCCCAAGGTTTTCAGCACGGCGATTTCCCCTGTGCGCTCGCGAATAGTCAGAGCCATAGTGTTGCCAACCACCACCAGAATGGTAAAGAAGGCGGTAAAAACTACAGAAAAAATAATCAGGCCGATATTGCCAATTTGCTCAATAAAAGCCTTGTTAAAAGCTTTTTCTGTACTGGTATCGGTTTCGCTTTGGGAGTTGGCAAAATTATCATCGATAGTTTTTGCCACGGTTTCGTTAATGGCGGGATCGTCAGTGGTCAGTGCCATCCAGCCGATCCAGTCATTGCCAAAGGTCTGTGTTTCCATAAAATATTTGTAGTGAAGCAATAACTGACGCGTATCGTACTGCTCAGTATCGCCTTTAAATATTCCAGAAACCACAAGCTCCCAAGTATACCCCCCATCATTGTGAGTAAAAATGTTGGAGGATAGAGGGATTCTATCACCGATTTTCCAGGCGTAAATTTCCGCGAGTTTTTCCCCGACCAAGGCTCCTTGGCGATTGTTAAACCAAGCCTGTTTTTGATCTTCAGGAACAACTATTTCTTCATAGACTTTTAAATAAGACTCTGGATCTACGGCCATTGACACCACTTGCCTGCTCGGTTCCTGATAGTAACCGCCAAACCAATTCAGGTGAGTCACATTTTTTACCCCGTCGACTGCGGCAACCTTTTGAACATAGGCAATTGGCAATGTCTGGGTGAAATTGATCCGGTTAAAGACTACCAGTCGATTGTCAGCAGATAATTCCACACTGGAATTTAATGCAGACTTGAGACTGGTTACAGCGCCAAAAATCAGGAAGGCAATAAAAATTGCGAAACAGGTGAGGAACAACCGCAAGGGTTTCCTCGTCATGTTTTTGTAGATTAAATAAAAATCGCTCATGCCACTATTTCCCTCTGCACAAACTGTCCCTTATCGAGATGCAGGGTGCGATTTGCATATTTTGCAGCGGCGGGGTCGTGAGTAACCATCACGATAGTTTTACCATGATCGCGGTTTAGCAATTGCAGCATTTCCAAAATTTCATCTGCAGTAGCCCTGTCCAGGTCGCCTGTGGGTTCGTCACACAGAATCAGTTTGGGATCGGAAACGATAGCACGGGCAATGGCAACCCGTTGTTGTTGTCCACCGGACATCTCGCTGGGCATATGCTTGGCGCGATCACTCAACCCCACCAGCGCCAGCGCAGTCTCCACATTATGGCGACGCTGGGACTTGGATAAATTAGTCAGTAATAATGGCAGTTCCACATTGCGCTGGGCATTGAGCATCGGCATCAAATTATAAAACTGAAAAATAAAACCGATATTTCTCGCCCGCCACTGGGTCAGTGCACCTTCGCTGAGGGAGTCTATGCGCTCACTATCAAACCATACTTCACCACCACTGGGCTGATCGACACCGCCGAGCATATTCAAAAGTGTTGTTTTCCCCGAGCCCGACGGTCCCATGATGGCAACGAAGTCACCACAATCAATTTCCATATTCAGAGACTCAAAAATGGAAATGGTCTCTTTGCCTTTCACAAAATTTTTGCTCACACCCTTTAGCTGAAACAACACTTCCTCTGACATCTCAAATACCCTCGTATAAGAATAAAATCTCTTTTGTGTTTTTCCGTGTTCCTAGGGTGCTGCAACCTCTCCAGCGAGAAAGCCCACCTTAACACCCATATCCGGCAGGATTCGGACGTCTTTATTATCGATTGCGATTCGTACCCGGACGGTGGCCTTGGCCCGGTCGGCAGTTGGGATTATGGCGATAACAGTGGCTGGGATATTCCAGTTCGGGTAGGCATCCAAGTTAGCGTTAACTTTCTGGCCTTTGGCAACCCGGCCAATAAAGGCCTCATTCACATCTACTTCTATCTCGAGTGAACTCATATCTACGATGGTGCAGATACCGGTGCGGGTAAAACCGCCGCCGGCGGAGCTGGGCGCGACTATCTCGCCAGGTTGAGCGTTCTTTGTGGTGACAACACCGGCAAAGGGAGCACGGATAGTATGGTCTGCCAAGCGTTCACGCTGTCTTTCCGCTTCGAGAACAGCGACTTGTATATTGGCCTGGGCGCTGTTTAGGTCAGCCCGGAGCCCTTCCACAGAAGCTTCGCTCTGGGTTAACTGTGCTTTGCTGGAATAATTTTTGTCGCGCAATCCAGCGAAGCGGCGGTACTGGCGTTCAGCTTCTTTCAGTTTCGCGTGGATACTTGCTTGCTGGGCCTGAAGAACCAGGATTTGTGCTTGGGCGAAATCCAGTGCTACCCGCGCCTTGGCATCATCCAAACGGGCCAGGACCTGACCCTCTTCGACCTGCATACCCTCCTCGACATCGACACTGCTGATCAGGCCCATTACCTCTGCAGAGACAGTGGCCATACGCCGCGGTGTTATATAGCCGGAGGCATTGAGTATGGTTTCACGGAATTTGTCCTCTCGGGGGATCAGCGTGAGAGTATTGGCTTGGGGCTCACGGTTTTGGGGGAGAACTGGCGCTTTATCCTCTGCGAAGAGAGAGGCACCGGCAAGACCAATAACAATGCCGGTAATTATGCCGACAGATGCCGCCAATAAAATTTTTCGCGATGAGGATTTGGGCTCGGGCGCTGTTTCCCGATCAATCTTGAGTTGACCGAGCAACGCACTGGTGTCTCTGCTCATACAGCCTTTTTTATGAATTACTTCCTGTAAACAACTACTGTGGCAGAAACTAAAAAATATTGCCACGCGTTAACGTGGCTATGAAATATTGTGTCGTTAATGGCGCCAAAAAGCCGGGGTAAGTAGTACTAGCAGGGTAAAAATTTCCAGACGCCCCATCAGCATGGCGAGGATCAGGAACCACTTGGCGACCTCATTGACTGCGCCATAGTGAGCGGCAGCTTCGCCCAGGGCGGGGCCGATGTTACTTAGGCAGGAAGCCACGGTAGTAACAGAAGTGACGAAGTCCTCGCCAGTGGCAATCACAATAATGGCGAGAATAAAGAACGATGAAACGTAGACCGCGAAGAAGCCCCAGACTGCATCGGTAACCCGGTCGGGAACTATTTTGCGATTGATCTTGATGGGAATCACCGCATTGGGGTGTACCAATCGATTCAGTTCGCGCATACCGGATTTCATAATCAGCATACCGCGCACGGCTTTAATCCCCCCCGACGTGGAGCCGGCACAGGCACCAAGAATGCCCAGTAGCAACAAAACATAGGGCAAAAATACCGGCCAGGCAGAAAAGTTCTCCGAGGCGAAACCGGCGGTGGTACTGATAGAAACCACCTGGAAAAAGCCATGTAGCAGGCTGTTGCCGGGAGAGAAAATATTCAATATCCACAGGTAACAGCTAATCAGCAAACCGGCGCCAAGGATCAGCATGACATAAAAGCGAAACTCTGAATCGCGCCAATAGTGCCTCAGTGTTTTGTTGCGGAAGGCGAAGAAATGCAGGCCAAAGTTAATGGCTGCAGTAAACATAAATACGATGCAGATAATCATGATGGCGCGGTTGTGGGCATAGAAGCCCATGCTGGCATCGTGGGTGGAGAAGCCCCCATTGGCCACGGTGGAATAAGCGTGGCCAATGGCATCGAAGACCGTCATGCCCGCCCACCAGTAGCCGATACCGCAAAGGATGGTGAGGATGATGTAGATAACAATCAACGCCCGCGCCGTTTCGGCGATACGGGGGGTCAGTTTGGTGTCTTTGACCGGACCGGGAATCTCCGCTTTGTACAGCTGCATACCGCCGATACCGAGCATGGGCAGAATCGCCAAGGCGATAACAATTACGCCAATGCCGCCAAACCACTGCAATTGTTGTCGATAGTAGAGGATGGCCGGGGGCAGGGAATCCAGCCCGGTTATGACCGTAGCACCAGTGGTAGTGAGGCCGGAGATGGATTCAAAAATAGAGTCGGTAACACTCAGGTCCGGTTGTGGACTGATAATAAAGGGAAGGGCACCGAAGCTGCCTAGTAGCAGCCAGAACAATGAGGTCACCACGAATCCGTCACGGGTGCGCAGGTCTTCGCGCAAGTCGTGTACCGGCAACCACATAAAAAGGCCGGTAAGCAGGGTGATTACGAAGGCGGCGACAAATGCGCTGTGGGTACCATCTTCGTACCATAGGGAGACCCCTATCGGTGGCAGCAGTGTCAGGCTGAACACCGTCAGGAGAATTCCAAAAACTCGCGCAATTACCGCAATTCGCATTGGCGCTTATCAGCCTATTGTTATTTGTTGCAATGTTATCTGGACGACGCAGGTAGTTGTCACCGGATGATGAAAAAAATTCAGGAGATCAGAAAAAACCAAAACCCACTTGGAACAACTGTTCTACATGCCGGGTTTGGCGGCGATCGATCAGGAAGACAATTACGTGATCATCGCTTTGTACAATGACATCATCGTGGGCCATTAGCACTTCGCTGCCGTTCTCTGTCTCTCGAACTATGGCGCCGATTGATGCGCCTTCGGGCAGATCGATGTCCTCTATTTTACGCCCCACCACTTTGGACGTGCGCTCATCACCGTGGGCGATAACTTCGATCGCTTCTGCGGCACCGCGGCGAAGCGAGTGTACGTTGACCATATCCCCGCGGCGCACATGGGTAAGCAGGCTGCCGATAGTATTTTGTTGGGGAGAAATCGCAATATCGATTTCTCCCCCCTGCACAAGGTCGACATAGGCACGGTTGTTGATCAGGGTCATTACCTTGCGCGCACCCAGGCGCTTGGCCAATAGCGACGACATGATATTAGCTTCGTCGTCATTGGTGAGGGCAAGAAAAACATCGGTATCCTCGATGCTCTCTTCGAGCAGGAGTTCCTGATCGGAGGCACTGCCATGCAAAATGATGGTGTGAGATAACTGCTCGGACAAAAATACACAGCGCTCGTGATTCTGCTCGATAATTTTTACCGAGTAGCGATTTTCAAGGCGCGTGGCTAGGCGCAGACCGATATTGCCACCGCCGGCAATAACCACCCGCTTGTAGCCGTGCTCAAGTCGGCGCAATTCGCTCATAACCGCGCGAATATCCGCTCGTGCGGCAATAAAAAATACTTCATCGCCAGCTTCAATCACCGTATCACCCTGGGGAATTATCGGGCGGTTACGGCGGTAGATAGCGGCCACACGAGTATCCACTTTGGGCATATGCTCGCGCAGATAGCGCAACTGCTGCCCTACCAGCGGGCCACCTTGGACGGCCAGCACTGTGACCAGCTGTACGCGGCCACCAGCAAAGTCCAATACCTGCAGTGCACCGGGATGTTCCATCAGGCGGGAGATATATTCCGACACCAACTGTTCCGGGCTAATCAGGACATCGATGGGAATTGCCTGGGTATCAAACAACTCCGGATACTGCAGGTAAGAGGAGGCGCGCACTCGCGCAATCTTTGTGGGTACGCGAAACAGCGAGTGCGCAATCTGGCAGGCCGCCATATTGGTCTCATCGTTATTGGTGACCGCTACCAGAATATCGGCATCCTCAATACCGGCCTCCATAAGGATATTCGGATGAGAGGCGTGGCCGAGTACCACGCCAATATCGATGCGGTCGCGCAGTTCGCGCAGGGTTTTCTCGTCGCTGTCCACCAGGACAATATCATTGCGCTCAGAGGCTAATGCCTCTGCCAGAGAGCCGCCTACCTGGCCGGCGCCGAGAATGACAATTTTCATATCGGATGAGACTCGCGGCTAGTGCCGCTGTTATTCGGCTTTGCTCAGCAGAGCGTAGTAGAAACCGTCACCGCCACCGGTTTGGGGAAGAAGCTGCATACCCGCAACTTGTTTCTCTCCCCAGGGCTTATCGTTCAGCTGTTCAGGAGTATTGTCGCTCGCATCTTCAGTGTCCGCAATGAACGCGGCGACGACTTCACTATTTTCTGTGGGTAGGCTGGAGCAGGTGGCGTAGACCAACTGACCGCCGGGTTTGAGTAGTGGCCACAGAGTGCGCAGGATTTTGCTTTGTAATGTCGCTAGCTCGACAATATCGGTTTCACGACGCAGCAGTTTGATATCCGGATTGCGGCGAATAACCCCGGTTGCTGAGCAGGGTGCATCCAATAGAATATGATCGTACTGCTGTCCGTCCCACCAGGCATCTGGCTGTGTAACATCGGCACAGATCAATTCTGCATGCTGTCCACAGCGTTGTAGATTTTCCTCTATCCGAACCAGACGCGTTTCCTCAATATCCAGTGCACTCAAGTGAATGGAAGCTTGTTGCTCCAACAGATGACAGCTTTTGCCACCTGGTGCGGCACAGGCATCCAGTACTCGGGCACCTTCAAATGGGGCTAACAGCAGGGCTGCCAGTTGTGCAGATTCATCCTGCACACTTACTAAGCCCTCGGCAAAGCCCGGCAGTATGTTTACTGATACCGGCTCGACCAGGGTGATACCCACTGGTGAAATAGCACAAGCCTCGGCGGACAGTCCGGTGTCGTCCAGTTGTTGCAGATACTCGGCGCGGGAGATTTTGGCGGTGTTTACCCGCAGAGTCATGGGTGGGTTGGTATTGTTGGCGCGGAAGATGTCCGACGCCTGGCTGGGCCAGGCAGCCTTGATTTGTTGTTGCAGCCAAGCCGGGTGCATGGAACTGAACTGTGGGTTGCCGGACAGTTTGCGCTGTAATTGCTCAGCGTTGCGTAGGGCGTTGCGCAGCACCCCATTAATCACGCCGGTAGCGCGATCGAGACCCAGACTGCGTGCAGCATTGACGGTGGCGGAGATCGCGGCGTGATCGGGAATGCGTGTGTACTCGAGCTGGTAGAGCCCCAACAGGATCAGTGCGTTGACTGCGGCATCGGTGGGCTTCTTGCGCAGCAGCTTTGCGGCGATCAGTTGCAGGCGTGGTGCGGTGCGGGCGCAACCATAACAGAGTTCTCGCAATAGAGAGCGATCGCGCTCTTCCACTTTGTCCTCAGCTGCCGGCAACAATCTTGCCAGCGAGCCACGCTCTTCCAGTAATGCGGTAATGACTCGGGCGGCCACAGCGCGTACATCTCTGCTCATAATTATCCCAGTTGTGTGCCCGGGGTAAATTGCTCCCGGTAGCCTTTCAAAATTTCTGCCGCGGGCAGTGCTTTCTTGCCCGGCAGTTGTAGTAATTGCAGCCGCAGGGCCTCGCGGCCACAGGCCACCAGGATGCCCTCGTCATCGCAGGCGAGAATAGTGCCGGGTTGATCGCTGTGACAGCCGCGTTCAAGCGCAGCACTGTAGATGCGCAGGCGCTGCTCGCCTTTTTTGTCCTGATATGTCGTCCAACATACCGGGAAAGGATTAAAGGCGCGTATCAGCCGATGCAGTTCCTCGGCGGGGCGCTGCCAGTCAATTTGCGCATCTTCCTTAGTGATTTTATTGGCGTAGTTGGCCCGCGTATCATCTTGTAGTTGTGGGTTGGCATTGCCGCTTTCCAGCAATGCCAGGGCCTTGAGGAGAGATGGTCCGCCGAGTTCGGCCAGCTTGTCATACAGGCTGCCACCGGTATCGGTATCAGTGATTGCGCAGCGACTCTCTATCAATACCGGCCCGGTATCCAGTCCGGCTTCCATCTGCATGATGGCCACGCCACTTTCGTTGTCGCCGGCTTGGACTGCCCGCTGAATGGGCGCGGCACCGCGCCAGCGCGGCAGCAGCGAGGCGTGTACGTTGATGCAACCCCGTCGCGGGGTATCCAATACTGCCTGGGGCAGTATCAGGCCATAGGCCACCACAATCATGATATCTGCCCCGAGCGCTTTCAACTCCGCTTGCGCGCTTTCATCGCGCAGACTCAGGGGTTGATACACCGGGATATCGTGAGAGAGCGCCAGCTGTTTTACCGGGCTGGCAAGCAGCTTCTTACCGCGCCCGGCGGGTCTGTCTGGCTGAGTGTAAACGGCGATAACATGGTGCTCACTGTCGAGCAGGGATTGCAGGTGCACGGCGGCAAAGTCCGGCGTGCCGGCAAAGAGAATGTTCACTGGCTTGCTCTCAGATAATAAGGTAGGGAAGCTGCCGGCATCGGGCAGCTCCGGGCTCCTGTGGTCTGCGCGGATCAGGCGCGACGGCGCTGGGACTTTTCCAGTTTGGAGCGAATGCGGTTGCGCTTGAGCGGGGAGATGTAATCCACAAACAGTTTGCCGTCCAGATGGTCGACTTCATGCTGAATGCACACTGCCAGCAATCCCTCTGCCTCCATAGCAAAAGGCTCACCGTTACGATCAAGAGCCTTTACGCGCACTCTGCGCGGACGTTCCACGGTTTCATAGAAACCGGGCACCGACAGGCAACCCTCATCGTACTGATGGATCTCCGGGTCCAGCACTTCGATCTCCGGGTTGATAAAACCGAAAGGTTCGCTGCCATCTTCGGATATATCAACCACGACAATACGTTCCTGCACATGGACCTGAATAGCGGCGAGGCCGATGCCGGGCGCGTCGTACATGGTTTCAAACATGTCGTCGAGCAGTTGGCGGTGAGCGTCGGTCACTTCAGCGACGGGTTTAGCGACCTCGCGCAGACGCGGATCGGGAAATTCCAGTATCTCGAGTTTAGCCATAACACCTGTGACAAACTTCTAGTATTCGTTGAACGTGCGCTGATAACATTATGATCGCGCTCAAAATTTACCGAGTGGACCCCTGTTTTGCCAGCGCTGCGCGCCCGGGTCCGGTCTCACTCTCCTTGCGGGAGTGACCCGGCGCTGAGAATTATAGCGATAAAGAGCATAGGAATGCTTCCATGAAAAAAATTATCCTGGCCGCGGTTTCGATGTTAGCGGTTGCCTTTGGCGTCGAAGCTCAGGATCAAGTTCGTCTGAACCCCGGCCACACCGATGCCTACGTGGTGCAAAAGGGCGATACGCTTTGGGATATTTCCAGCCAGTTCTTGGTTCAGCCCTGGTACTGGCCGGAGATCTGGCAGGTGAATCCTCAGGTGGAAAACCCACACCTGATATATCCCGGAGACAGCCTGTACCTGGTTTACGTCGATGGCCAGCCGCAGTTGCAGTTACAGCGCGGTCCCCGCGCTTACCACCTGTCGCCGGGAGCCGACGGTAATCGCCTATCTCCCCAGGTCCGCCGCCAAGCGGTAGAGGATGCGATTCCAGCGATTCCGTTGGATGCGATCAATGCCTTTTTATCGCGCACCCGTATCGTCGAACCCGGCGCCTTTGAAGGGACACCTTATGTGGTTTCTGGCTCCGACAACCATATCCTAATGGGCTCGGGTGACACCCTTTATGCCCGCGGTGACTTTGGTGCGCCATTGCCCTCCTATGGACTCTATCGCCCTGGCCCTGTTTTTGAGGACCCACTTACCGGCGAAATCCTCGGGCGCCAAGCCCTCGGGGTGGGCGCTGTGGATCTGCTGCAATTGGATCCGGACAGCCTCCCCGGTTTTTCTGTGGCGACCATGGGCGTGCGCAATACTTCGCGGGAGATTCGCCTGGAAGATCGTCTGATGCCGGTGGAAGAACGTTCGATCGACGCCCTGTTTCACCCCAGTGCGCCGAGCATCACAGTCGACAGCCTGATTGTGGGAGTCGATGAAGGCGTTAGCCAGATTGGTAAATTTGATGTGGTGATACTAAACGCCGGTGATCGCGACGGGCTGCAAGCGGGCAATGTCCTGGCTGTGTACAAGAGTGGTTCTGTGGTGCGCGACCGCATTGCCGGTGACAGCGTAAAGCTTCCCGATGAGCGCGCTGGCGAAATGATGGTATTTCGCACCTTTGAGAAAATGAGCCTCGCTCTGATTCTGGATGCGCGACGGCCGCTGGCAGTGATGGACTTGGTGCGCAACCCTTAGCGAGACCGCGGTATTAATCCCGCGGCAGGCGTTGCTGTTTGCCCTGCTGCGATTTCTTCAAGACAGAGTAATGGTATGTCGCATGGATGCGTTAACCGCCAGCATGGCATTGCTGCGTTTGGAGGGCATAGGTCCGGCCCGCTATTGGCAGCTTTTGGAGCACTTTCCCAGTTCGGTCGAAGCGCTGTATCAATTTCCCCAGGCGCTATTACACAAGTTACCCGTTCGCGCTCAATCTCAATGGCGTGAGTTCTCGCAAAAAGAGGCATGTAGCGAATTAATTGCTTGGGTGGAAGAGGAGCGCGCTCGCTGTGCAGAGCTGGGAGTGGAATTAGTTTGTCATTGTCACAGTGACTACCCCCCGCTATTGGCAGAAATCTCTCGACCTCCCCCTATCCTCTACGTTCGTGGAGACAAAACAGCTCTGCACCGCCCGCAGATAGCGATGGTCGGTGCACGTCGCGCTACCGTTGCTGGGCTGGATAATGCGCGGGCATTTGCTGCAGAGCTGGCCTCGGCCGGATTTGCCATTACTTCAGGCCTGGCACTGGGTGTCGATGCGGCCGCCCACCGCGGTGCCCTGCAGGGCGGTGGCAGCACGATTGCAGTGCTGGGCAGTGGGGTAGATTGCATTTATCCGAGGCACAACCGCACCCTGGCTGCGGATATGCTCAGCGCGGGGGGCACTTTAGTCAGTGAGCTGCCCATCGGCACTCGGGCCGAAGCAAAAAACTTTCCCAGACGCAACCGAATCATTAGTGGCCTCTCCATGGGGGTGTTACTGGTGGAAGCTGCGTTACGCTCCGGCTCACTGATAACAGCGCGTCTGGCCCTGGAACAAAATCGCGAAGTTTTCGCTATCCCTGGCTCCATTCACAATCCGATGGCCCGTGGCTGTCATCACCTGATCAAGGAGGGCGCTACGCTGGTGGAAACGAGTGGAGATATCGCCAGTCAGTTGGGTGGACTGTTAGCCGTGCCCACCGTCACCGATACTATTGCGGTAGAACGGCTGCCCGCATCCCAGCAGTTATTGATCGATGCCCTGATCGGTGGCCCCCGCAGTATCGAAGTACTGGCCCGCGATAGCGGCGAAGGCTCGGGAGAGTTAATGGCGCTGCTGATGCAAATGGAGTTGGACGGCCTGGTGGAACAACTGCCCGGTGGGTATCAATTGACGTTAAAAGGCAGCGCCTATTCCCAAGCATTGTCAGTTGTGGAAACAGCAGAGGATATCGAGTGAAGGTGTAGCCGCCGCTGGGTTCGCGCAGATTGATAGGTGCGTCAATACTCAGGGGATTCCAATACCGGAGGTTGACCATGGCGGACAAACCAAAACTCACCACCGATGCCGGTGCGCCCATACCGGATAATCAAAACGGTCTCACCGCGGGGCCGCGTGGTCCCCTCTTAATGCAGGACTACCAGCTGTTAGAAAAGCTGGCTCACCAGAATCGCGAGCGTATCCCCGAACGCGCTGTACACGCTAAAGGTTGGGGGGCCTACGGTATTCTTCGGGTTACCGGGGATATATCTCGCTACACCTGTGCGCGGGTATTACAGATGGGTGTGGAGACGCCGCTACTGGCTCGTTTCTCGACGGTGGCCGGTGAGCTGGGTGCCGCTGATGCGGAGCGGGATGTACGCGGATTTGCGGTGAAGTTTTATACCGAGGAGGGCAACTGGGATATGGTCGGCAATAATACGCCGGTTTTCTTTGTACGCGATCCTTACAAGTTCCCGGATTTTATCCATACACAAAAGCGACATCCGCGCACGCACCTACGCTCCCCCACAGCCATGTGGGACTTTTGGTCTCTGTGCCCGGAAAGCCTTCATCAGGTCACTATTCTTTTTTCTGATCGAGGTTTACCGATATCCCCATTGCATATGAATGGCTACGGGTCCCACACTTACTCTCTGTGGAACCAAGTCGGTGAGCGCTTCTGGGTGAAGTTTCACTTCAAGACCCAGCAGGGCCACAGACACTACACCAACACTGAGGCTGAAACGGTGGTCGGGCAAAGCCGAGAAAGCTACCAGGAGACGATGTACCGCACGATAGAAGTGGGTGATTGCCCCAAGTGGACAGTGCAGGTGCAGATACTGCCAGAGGCCGACGCGGGGCAACTCCCCTTCGATCCCTTTGACTTGACCAAGGTTTGGCCCCACGCCGAATTTCCCCCTATCGACGTGGGCACCATGGAGCTGAACCGGAATGCTGAAGACTATTTTGCCGAAATCGAGCAGGCGGCTTTTTCCCCTTCCAATATAGTGCCCGGTATTAGCTTCTCACCGGACAAGATGTTGCAGGCGCGTATTTTTTCTTACGCCGATGCCCACCGCCATCGCCTCGGCACCCACTATGAAAGTCTCCCTGTAAATGCGCCGCGCTGTCCTGTGCACAATTATTATCGCGATGGTGAAATGAACAGCACCGGTATCCGCAGCGGCAACCCGGATGCTTTCTACGAGCCTAATAGTTTTTCTGGTGCCGAAGAGGACCGGACAGCGATGGAGCCTCCGCTACCCGTTTCGGGGGCAGCTGATCGATATGATCACCGTAAAGGCAATGATGACTACAGCCAGGTGCGGGCCCTATATAATCTTTTCGATGAAGAGCAAAAGCAGCGCCTGTACCGCAATATCGCAGAAGCGATGGCGGGTGTGCCGGATGAAATAGTGCAGCGACAACTGACCGAGTTTAGCAAGGTGCATCCGGACTACGCGACAGGAGTGAATGCGGCGCTGTGACCTGAGAGAAATTCCACAGGCGTTGTGCGCAGAATGTCACGATCTTTTGGTGAGAGCGAATCGATAAGGGGAGTGCGGCGGTTACAACTTGTGCCCGGCAGCGCAATCCGCTAGATTGCCGCGCTTCCCCCGCTTTGACAGCAAAGAGAGTTGAAATGAGCAAGCCTTTTGTAGCGATCCTGATGGGGTCCGACTCCGATCTGCCAGTAATGGAAGCCGCCTTTGGTGTTCTGGAGAAATTCGATATTCCATTTGAGGTGAAAGTTACCTCTGCCCACCGCACCCCTGAAGCCACCCACAGCTATGTTACCGATGCTGACAAGCGTGGTTGCGCAGCATTTATCTGTGCTGCAGGTATGGCCGCTCACCTGGCCGGTGCTGTTTCTGCCACCACCCTGAAACCTGTGATTGGTGTACCGATCAATGGGTCCCTGGATGGCCTGGACGCGCTGCTCTCTACCGTTCAAATGCCCGGTGGTATCCCTGTGGCAACGGTTGCGATTGGCAAAGCTGGCGCTAAAAACGCTGCCTACTTGGCCGCTCAGATCATTGGCTCTTCTGACGCAGAAATGCATCAGAAACTGGTAGATGAACGTCGTGCCAACGCCGAGGCGATTATCGCCAAGGACGCGCAGCTGCAAAAAGATTTGCAACAGCGCAACGCGAAGTAAGACAAGCGTTGCGATGAAGTACTCACCCCTCGCCGTAAAACAGGCCGTCCGCGCCCTGGCGGCGGGTGGTGTTATTGCCCACCCCACAGAGTCTGTGTGGGGGCTGGCCTGTGATCCCAACAACCTACAGGCCGTCAGGCGCTTACTGGAACTCAAGCACCGCCCGCTGGAAAAGGGGCTGATCCTGGTCTCCGGTGACACAACCCACTTCGCCCCCTTTCTGGAAAATCTCAGCGATGAGCAACAGAAACGGCTGGACGGGAGTTGGCCGGGGCCCGTGACCTGGCTTTTACCTCATCGGGATCGAATACCCTCCTGGGTTTGTGGTATGCACAGATCCGTAGCCCTGCGTTGTACCGACCATCCGTTCACCGCAGCGTTAACGCGCGCCTTTGGTGGTGCTATTGTATCCACTTCTGCCAATCCGGCCGGGGCTCAGCCCGCCCGAAACAAATACCAGGTACTGCGTTATTTCGGTAGCAGCCTCGATTTCGTCGGCGGTGGCGCAACCGGAAGCCGCAGCGCCCCCAGTGAGATTCGCGATCTGCTTAGCGGCCGTGTGCTGAGGGCGAGTGTCTGATCTCAAAACAGAGACGTAGTGTTCGCATATGAGTGAAATTGATACCAAGGAAGTAAAGGCCTACCTGCTCGATCTACAGGATCGCATCTGCAGTGCGCTGGGACAGGAAGATGGTCAGCTATTTCGCGAAGATAACTGGGACAGGTCCGGTGGTGGTGGCGGTAGAACTCGGGTTCTGGAAGAGGGCATTTTGATCGAAAAAGGCGGAGTGAATTTCTCCCACGTTTACGGGGAGGGACTGCCGCCATCTGCTACCGCGAATCGACCAGAACTTGCCGGCTGCTCTTTTGAAGCGATGGGAGTATCTCTGGTGATTCACCCGCGTAACCCCTATGTGCCGACAAGCCACGCGAACGTACGGCTATTTGTTGCTAAAAAGCCAGGAATGGAGCCGGTTTGGTGGTTTGGGGGCGGTTACGACCTCACACCATATTACGGTTTTCAGGAAGATGTAGAGCACTGGCACCAAACTGCCAAGAACGCCTGTGAGCCCTTTGGGAGTGATGTCTACCCGCGCTTCAAGCAATGGTGCGACAAGTATTTTTACCTGAAACATCGGGACGAGGCCCGCGGAGTTGGTGGACTTTTCTTTGATGATTTCAATGAAGGAGGCTACGACAACGCTTTTGCGCTGATACGTGCCATTGGCGACAGTTACCTGGATGCTTATCTACCTATAGTGCAGAAACGCAAAGACATTGAATACGGTGAGCGCGAACGGGATTTCCAACTCTATCGCCGCGGCCGTTATGTGGAATTCAACCTGGTATTTGATCGCGGTACACTGTTTGGACTGCAAAGTGGTGGGCGTACAGAGTCAATCCTGATGTCTCTGCCTTCACAGGTGAGCTGGAAATACGACTGGCAACCGGAGCCGGGCTCAGCAGAGGAAAAGCTGTATACGGATTTCCTCCCGCATAGAGACTGGGTATAGACAGGCAACTTGTCACAAAGGAGGTTTGCTGTGCAACCATCGCGACTGGAAGGTATCAATTCTTTGTTCCTCGATTACAGACGGCACTTTGAGACAGGAGATGTCGAGCAGATAGCAGACTTTTATCGTTTCCCCTTGCTCTACTATCGGGAAGATGGTGTCAAACTTTCAGTGAACCGCGATGAATTTATCCAGCAGGTCGCCAAGTTACTGAATGCCTATTGTCGCCTTGGTGTCTGTCAGATCCTCGGTACGGTTACTGAGGTGATCGAACTCAATGACTACTGCACGCTGGCCAGCGTGCGCTGGACTCTGCTGCACCCACAAGGAGATGACAAAGCCATTGAGCTGTACAGCTCCCACACTCGCTATTTAATCACCGAGGCCGGTGAGAGTCTGCAAATAGATGGCCTGATAATCGTCGATGAGAGCGCCAAAATCCGCGAAGCGGCACGTGCGCGCAAGAGGGCGCAGCGATGAGTGAGCGCTATGCGGTCGTCGGTAATCCTATAAAACATTCTCTCTCGCCACAGATCCACAGCGCCTTTGCTGCGCAGACCGGCGAGGATATTGTATATAGCAAACAACTTGTTCCCCTGGATGGTTTTGCCGACTTTGCGCGCAGTTTTTTCGCTGAAGGTGGCCGGGGGCTCAACGTTACTGTTCCTTTCAAGTTGGAAGCCTTTGAGCTGGCGGATACCTTAACGGATCGAGCGGCCTCTGCCCGTGCAGTAAATACACTGCTACTGGATGAAAAGGGCGAAATTCTCGGTGATAACACCGATGGCGCTGGCTTGGTATTCGATATCTGCAACAATCTCGGTTGGCAAATCAGAGGTAAGAAAATTCTTTTGCTGGGGGCTGGCGGGGCTGCCAGAGGTGCACTTTTGCCATTGCTCGCCGCGCAGCCAACACATTTACATATCGCCAACCGAACCGCAGAAAAGGCTGTGCAGCTTGCCGCAGAATTCTCTCAGTTAGGCGAGCTGAGTGGTGGTGGCCTAGAGGCATTGAGAGGCTGTTACGACCTGATTATTAACGCGAGTTCCGCCAGCCTGGACAAGGTGTTGCCACCCCTGCCAGAAGGATGTGTCGCTGATCAAGGCAAAGCCTATGACATGATGTATGGGGCAGACTTAACGCCCTTTAGCCATTGGGCTCAGGCCCAGGGTGCGGATGTCGCCGATGGTCAGGGGATGTTGGTAGAACAGGCCGCGGAGTCATTTTTTTTGTGGCGCGGTGTGCGTCCTAAAACGACTCCAGTGAGGGCCAAGCTGCGCCAGGACCTGAATAAAACAAGCCATAAATAATAAGAGAGAAAACGTTGTGCGTGAAATTGTGCGAAACCTGTCGATTTGTTTTGCAGTAGGCAGCTTCGGCGGTCTTTGCTATGCCTTGGGCCTCTGGGCTATGGGCCACTACGGTATTACTCAGTGGCTGGGTGTCGATCTAGCACCGTCGCTCAGCAACGCCTACCTGTATCAGCGTGTGGTCTGGGGGGGCGTATTTGGTCTGCTGTTTTTGCTGCCCTGGCGAAATGCCTGGCTGATGCGCGGGGCTCTATTGTCATTGTTACCGGCAGGGTTAATGCTCTTATACCTCCTGCCTCAGCGAGGTTATGACTACGGCGCCTTGATCTTGGGTCAGATGACACCCCTGGTCATTATCCTCGCCTGCGCTATTGGCGGCATCGCTGCATCGGCCCTGCTGCGTTTACAGGGTAAATAATGGGCCCAGAACCCCCAGGGCCCTGACTCGAATTATAGTTTCAATTCAATATCCATCAGGCTGCAGCTCTGGGTCTCACCCATTGCCCGCTTGATGGTAGGGAACACAGAGGCGGTCGCCACACTGACGCCCATTTCGATACGCTGTCTCCTATCGAGTTGCGTGTCGATACGTTGGCTTAGCGTCGGATCAATGGCCTTGTAACTGGCCACAGCTGTCGCAAAATCAAAAATATCCTTGAGGTTCTCGGGCAGGCCACTGCCGCCCTGAATGCAAGCTTTGACTAAGCGCGCTTCAACGCCCTCCTCCAGCGCCATACGCACATTGAGTTGCAGGCACATGCCACAGTCGGCCACTTGCATCGCGGCGATCTTACTCACCCAAAATACGTCTCGGGGCAGAAACTCCCGGTGCATCGCCAGTGGCTTGAAATTGGCGAACTTCTCAAACCCTTCCGGGCTGCTTTCAAGAAATTCCCGCAGGTAATTCATATCGTATTGATATTTACGCGAGAAGGTCTCCATTTCCTCAAGGTGTTGTTGTGTGGACATAATATCGGCTCCAGGTGTCAGCAGATTTGATCAATGGCTCTCAGCCACCGAAGCCAATTTTTATGTAAAAATTTGATAGGTGAAAGTTAGTTTCTATCGGTAATTTCGATAGGTGGGCTGTAATAGTTCCCGTAGAGGCGACGGGCCTCTCGCGCAAACCACTGGCCAGCTGAGCCCCGAGGGATTTGGTTGGCGCAGAGCAGATCGACCCCCAGGCACCAGGTATTGAGTGCATTGGTTAAATTGAGTTCGATCAGCCTGCCACTTTTCAGGAAAGGCCGCGCCAGCTCATAGGGGGCGTTGACCCAACCGATGCCTTTGCACGCCAGGTCCAGCGCCTGAAGCAGAGAATCACAACTCCACATCTGTGCCGACAGTTGCCAGCGGTGCCGGTGGGCGTCCGATGCCGTAACAATCTGTCGATGGCGGGCTGCCTCTCCCAGGGAAGATTGATTTTGCTGTGCCAGGGGATGTTCGGGGCAAGCCAGGCTCAACACCCTTTGTTGACCCAGATTAGTAAAATCGAGAGCGTTGGGATAACTGTCTCTTGAGGTCACAAAAGCAAAATTCGCTTCTCCTCGAGCCACTCGGGCAACCGCGTCCTCACCGCTGGTACTGCTCAATTGCAGTTGCGTGTGGGGGAAGCGATTGCCGAAGCTAGCCAACATATCGTTGAGTCTGTCCGGCATCACTAGCTCTTCAAACAAAATATTGAGCGAAGATTCCTCACCGCGCTCGTATGAGTCTGCAGCTTGCTGAAAGCGGTGCAACTGTCCTAACGATTGGCGCGCTAAGGGAAGTAATGCTAATGCAGCGGCAGTGGGCCGAGGGTATTTCCCCTCGCGATCGAACAGCACCAGTCCCAAGTCCAACTCCAGGTTTTGGATTTGATGGCTGACCGAAGACTGAGCCCGCCCCAGCTCTCTGGCCACCGCAGAAAAAGACCCCATTTCGCAGGCGCGAATAAAAATATGAAGCTGGTCCATGTTCAGGTTGAGCATACTGGTGGCAGGTCCCAGGTTAAGGTTGTTCTTTTAGGCGGTATTGATCTTTTAACTGAACGTAATTTTCAGCGGAATAGCGGAAGAAAGCCTTTTCTTTGTCGGATAAAGGGCGAGCCTTTTTACAGGGAGCTCCGACGTAGAGGTAGCCACTTTCAAGGGTTTTTCCCGGCGGAACCAAGGCCCCTGCTGCTAGTACCACCTCGTCTTCAATCGTTGCGCCGTCAAGTACGATAGAACCAATTCCAACCAAAACCCGGTTGCCGATGGTACAACCGTGCAAGCAGGCGTTGTGACCGATGGTGACATCATCACCGATGGTCAGTGGCCAACCGTCAGTATTAAACGGTCCGGCATGGGTGATATGTAACACGGCTCCATCCTGTACACTGGTGCGCGCGCCGATACGAACTTTATGCATATCCCCGCGTACAACGGCCATCGGCCATACGGAGCAATCGTCCCCGAGAATAACATCGCCGATCACGGCCGATTGAGGATCGATATACACGCTGTCGCCAAGTTGCGGAAATTTCTCGCCAAGGGAATTATCGTGGCTACGCAGTGGGGACATAAAGAAGCTCCTGTACAATGAATCCTCTATCATAGCGTTATCCTAATTCGAGCACAGAGTCTTGTATGTCCAATCCACTGTTGAATATCCCACTGTTGCCCCCTTTTGAAAAACTTGAGCCAGAGCTGGTGGAACCGGCCATTGCCGAGCTTGTGAAGACGTGTGAGCAAACCTTGCAACAGGGATTGAAGGCGCCGAGTTGGGAGAATACGTTGGTGCCATTGGAACAGGCTCAGGATCAACTCAATAAGGCGTTCTCGCCGGTAAGCCACCTTAACAGTGTGCTGAGTGGCCAATGGCGGGCGCCCTATGAGGCGGGTCTCACTCAAGTGACCGCTTACTGGACCGAGCTGGGACAAAATCGTGCACTTTACGACGTCTATCGCCAACTGGCCCAGTCCGCTGAATTTGAAAATTGGCAGCAGCCACGCAAGCAGTCGATCGAACTGGGCTTGCGAGACTTTGAGCTGAGCGGTGTTGGATTACAGGGGCAAGCCCGCGAACAGTTTGCCGCGAACAGCCGGCGCTTGGCAGAACTGTCCAGCCAGTTTGCCAACAATGTTCTGGACGCGACCAGCGCCTGGACCTGGCACACAGAAGATGAGTCCCAACTATTCGGATTGCCGCAAACGGCACTGGCCGCTGCACACAGTGCTGCAGAGGCCAAGGGCCTGGACGGCTGGCTGATTACTCTTGAAGGCCCCAGCTATTTGGCGGTAATGACTCATGCTGAAAATCGGGAATTGCGCCGAGAGGTACATACTGCCTTTATCAGCCGCGCCTCGGATACTGGGCCCCAGGGAGGCGAATACGATAATTCTGAGGTCATGGAGGCCATTCTCACGTTACGCGCAGAGCAAGCTAATCTACTCGGAATGAAAAACTATGCTGAATTCTCCCTGGCCAGCAAAATGGCAGCAGATGCCGAGGCGGTGCTGGAGTTTCTCAATGACCTGGCTGAGCGCGCTAAGCCTGCTGCACGCAGTGAAATCTCTGAGTTACGTGAATTCGCTACGGATAAGCTCAATGTCGATGCGCTACAACCCTGGGATATCGCCTGGGTAGGGGAAAAACTAAAACAGCAGCGCTATGCCATTAGTCAAGAGGAGCTTCGCCCCTACTTCCCCTATGCCAAGGTGCTGAGCGGTTTGTTTACGGTGGTTGAAAAACTATTTGCTGTGACGGTTGAAGAAGGCACCGACATCGCCACCTGGCATTCGGATGTACAGTTCTTCTGGTTGCTTAAAAATGGCGAAAAGATCGCGGGCTTTTACCTGGACGCCTTTGCGCGTGAAAAGAAACGAGGCGGTGCCTGGATGGATACGGTTAGCAGCCGCCGTCAAACACCAGAGGGCCTGCAGCTGCCTATCGCGTACCTCGTCTGTAACTTCAGTCCGGCAGTTGGCGCTATGCCTTCGCTGCTTACCCATACCGAAGTGACTACACTGTTCCACGAGTTTGGCCACGGTCTGCACCATATGCTGACACAGATTGATGTAGCAGCGGTTTCCGGTATTAACGGTGTGGCTTGGGACGCAGTGGAAATGCCCAGCCAGTTTCTGGAAAATTGGTGCTGGCAACCGCAGGCAATCGCTATGATTTCTGCACACTATGAAACTGGGGAGCCTCTTCCCGAGGTTCTACTGGAAAAAATGCTTGCTGCAAAAAATTTCCAATCAGCAATGTTTACTGTGCGTCAGCTAGAATTTGCACTGTTTGATTTCCGTCTGCATGCCAGTGACGCACCGCTGAAAGCAGAACAGGTACAGTTACTTTTGGACGAGGTGCGCGAGGAGGTCGCCGTAGTGCCAATCGCTTCTGAGAACCGATTCCAGCACGCTTTTAGCCATATTTTTGCCGGTGGTTACGCAGCAGGCTATTACAGTTACAAGTGGGCAGAAGTGCTCTCCTCAGATGCTTTCTCGCTCTTCGAGGAAGAGGGCATTTTTGATCGTAAAACCGGTGAAAAATTCCTCCACAATATACTGGAGCAGGGTGGCAGCCGCGATGCACTGGACCTATTTGTACACTTTAGAGGCCGTCAACCTAACATAGATGCCCTGTTGCGCCACTCCGGTATAGAGCAGCAGGAGTTGAATATCAGTCCCTCATAAGGGACTGTGTATCATGAAATATTGAGTAGTAATCATGATGAAAAAAGAAAGTTCCCCTCAGCCTGGTAAGGCTGTAAAAAAAAGATTTATCGCTGGAGCCGTGTGTCCCCGATGTAGTGAAATGGACAAAATCATTAACTATCTCATGGACGGGAAAAATTACCGGGAATGTGTTTCCTGTGGGTTTAAGGATGAAATTCGGTTGCAGTCAGGGCCAGCAGAATTGTCGACTCGCTTAACTAAAGATAAAGAGGTTCACGAGCAGACAGTGGCATTAATCCAGCCCACAAGTAATAGAAAAAAGTGAAAAAAATATATTTATTAGCACTGGTGGTTTTGGTTGCTCTAATGGTTTTGGGCTTGTACGGCCTGGATCACTATCGAAAAAATAAGGAGCGGCAAAGAGAGCAAACGGCACATCTGCTGACAAGTTGTGTCAATCAGGGTATTTTAACTCTGTTTAGGTTACAGGCTAATAACTGGAAAGAGCAGCCTGACTTCTATATTGAAGAAGAAAAACGCCTGAATGCCAAGATTGAGGCGCTCCCGGCAAAGATACTCGATGATGCGCCTTATGAGAATTGGAATTACGCGGTTAAAATGTGTGGAAAATTAACCAGAAACAGTAATTTACAGCATGTTACCATTTTCCACCCACTGGGGGATTTCGCTTCAGCTGATATTACCAATGTTAAAGCTTTGAAAGATCGAGGCGCACTGCGGAAAAGAAAAAAAGTAATTAACGCATTATATGAGTCCTCAGAAGCGGCTGACCGCTATATGAAAGATCTGCGGCGAGATATCAATACTCAACTTAAGGCGTACCGATTCTCCAAGCAGGATAGGGAAGCAGTACTGCAACAGATAAGTTCTGAGGTTCTTGATTACTATCAAAAGGGTAGTTTTTCAAAAAGGCAAGTAGATACCTATCTGGAAAGAGTTTCCCAGTTTTATAAAGTTATGGCAGAAAACCCAAAGTCTTATAGCGCCAGAAATGGCAGCTTATTCTTCTATAAAAAGGGCTTGAGAGAAGAAGTTGAAGGTATATATGGTGCCGTAATGCAGGGAGAGGGGCCTTTTTATGCTAATTTTAAACAAATATTAGTGCATAAGCAGGTTCAATCTTCAAGTCTTTAAAAATGGCGAGCTGGCTTTTTAATTTATAATTATACCCGCTCAGTATTTACCATCCTGAGATAATTTTTCTTGTGTTTTCTGGGACATCTCTGTAATAAGGATTTAGAGGTGGTTTATTTTGTGCTCTAACCTGTAAGAATATAGATTACTCCTCAGTTAACGTCCTTTTGAGTAATGTAACGTATATTTTGCGATAATCGCGCGTCAAGAATTATCTAGGGAAGCTCTGAAAAGCAGCTTCTACTCCTTCATCACCTTTTACAAAATCAAAAAACGCTTATTTTTTAGTCGAAACTCAGGTTTCCATGCGTATTTATCTCCATTTCTATTGCCCAAAATCCGCATTTTACAGATTTTGGGCGCACTGACCCTAGGTCACCAGATATTTTTTCCCAATTAACAAGTTGGTGAAGCCTGCCAAGAGGTACAAGCGCTGAGCGTTTTTTTCTAAACCTCGATAGCGTACTTTTCCATACCCGAAGATATTTTTTATATATCGGAATGGGTGCTCTACTTTTGCCCTAATCTGCGCCTTTATTTTTTCTACCTTTCTCAACTCAGCACGCCCCGGACGATGTTTCAAGCGACTTCGTTTCTCTGCAATGTGCCACTCCACCTCTTTAGATTTAAGCTCTTCGCGCTTTTCCGCACCCGTGTAGCCAGAGTCTCCCCAAACACGCTTCTCTTTACCATGTAGCAATTTACCTGTTGCGGTAATGTCATGCTGGTTAGCGGCTGTTATGTCGAGGCTATGTATGAGCCCAAGGGTGTCATCTGTACCAATGTGCATCTTCATACCAAAGTGCCACTGATTCCCTTTTTTAGTTTGATGCATTTCTGGGTCGCGCTCCTTCTTTTTATTCTTCGTCGAAGTTGGTGCGGAGATAATCGTGGCATCTACAATGGTACCTTCACGCAGTGCCAGGCCATTCCCCGCGAGATGCTTATCTATTTCCTCAAATAGAGCTGTACTCAGCTGATTGGACTCCAATAAGTGGCGAAAGTTAAGAATCGTTGTCTCGTCGGGAATTGGGCCACTCAAAGTCAATCCAGCGAAATTACGCATTGATTCAATTTCATAGAGGGTATCTTCCATAGCAGGGTCGCTGAGATTGTAAAACAGCTGCATACAGTGAATGCGGAGCATGACACATCAATGGATACGGCTGCCGGCCACGTTTGCCTCGTGGATAACAAGGTGTTATCCGAGCTTCTAGTCGCTGCCATGGGATGAGGGTATCCATCTGAGAAAGAAACTTCTCTCGGCGAGTTATACGGCGCTTTAGATTGTATTCTGCTTCGGCAAAGGTGACTTGGTGCATGATCTATCGTAGTCTTGACGGGTAACTGAATACTACCAAATTAGCTCGGAATTATTCAGAGGTTCCCTAGTTGTAATAGACTTCTTAGCCTATTACTTTATATTTCTAGCCAAGTATTTCAGATCCATCAGCTTTGTTTGTGCAACCAAGAATTGGTTACAGTGTAGTAGTGATAATAGCTAATAAGGCCCAAAGATCGTGTGCCAATCCATAAAAATAAGCTAAACCAAATGCCAGTGTTGCCCCAGCCCCTGGTTAGCCACCAACAGGGAAAGAAAATTACTACAGAAGCGATAAACATCGTATTGCGCATATCACGGCTTTTTCCCGCACCGATAAATACACCATCGAGCTGATAACTCCATACCGCAATCAAAGGCAGAGCACAAAGCCACCAGTATACTTGCTCAGCCTGCTCGATCACCGATTCAATATCGGTAAATAACGATAGTATCAGGGGCTTACCTAGCGTCAGTATCACCGTAATCAAGGTGGCGCTGGCCAGCGCCCAAAGACCAGCGCTGCGCACTGTAGCTTCAAATAAGCGTTGAGATTTCTTGGCCATTGATTCGCCGACCAATGCCTCGGTTGCATGGGCAAATCCATCCAGCGCATAAGAAGTCATCATAAGCAGCTGCAGCAGTATCGCGTTAGCGGCAAGGACCGAGTCGCCTTGAGCGGCTCCCTGAGCGGTAAAGAATGTCAGGGTTAAGAGAAGTAGGCAGGTTCTGATAAAAAGATCAGCATTTATCTTCATCAGGTTTAGCCAGGGGGTGGAGTCAATCCACGGAAGAAAATTTTTCTTTCGAATCTCTATGCAGATATAGGGCCAGATGTTTTTATTGACGCGAGAAAGTAAATATAAGCCCAGTAGGAAGGCGAAGACATCAGCGCAGACCGTAGCTGCGGCTGCTCCTCTGGCCCCCAGACCAAGGCCAAGGATAAGAAGGAAATCCAGCGCGATATTGAGTAGATTGGCCGCTAGAAGAATATACAGGGGGGCACGACTATCCTGCCGACCAATAAAGAACCCGAGAATGGCAAAATTTGCCAGAACTAAAGGTGCAGAGAGCAAGCGAATATTCAGGTAGGCAAGTGCATGGGGACCGGCCTCGAGACTGGCGTTCATCCAGCTGACAATAAAGCCAAGCAGAGGAAAAGCGATAAAAATAACTAAAATACCCAGCCCGACAGCCAATATCAACGCGCGTAGTAACCACTGGATCCCCAAGTCCTCACTTCTGGCGACTAGCCCGGTAGTTCCCATGCGCAGGAATCCAAATGCCCACAGAAGCATAGACATCACGCTAGCGCCGATCGCCACTCCGGATAAATAATCGGGGGAGGACAGATGCCCGAGTATTGCAGTGTCCACGATACCTAGCAAAGGAACTGAAATATTACTGAGAATCATTGGCCAAGCCAGGTTCCAGACTCGTGACAAAGGTTGAGAATCTGTGTGTGCAGTAGACATAGCTAACAATGACTGATCAAAAGAGTGAACACTTGTTGAAGTGCGTAAAGACTGAAGTTGAACTGATACTTATGAAATCACATCATGGACTGTATGACTTCTTGTGTTGAGATAGCAGCAAACATTATTCACCAAGTTTCACGAATTTTTTACTCTAAACAACGCAACATCATAGGTTGATTTGGCGTCCGTTTCATTGGACCGGAGAGGAGATAGTACAAGAGATAACCACATGCTGGAAAACTTATTCGCATCAAATTCACGCAAATAGAGAGATACGGGTCCTGTCCATTTCAAAGAGTGCTTGATTTGTTGCAAAGTGAGTGCAGGAATACTCCTTTAACATTCAGCTATATCGTGGCTGATGGACTTTTATCCCCATTCTTTCAGGTAACCGAGAGTCGATGCTTGTTGTCATAATTTAGTATTAAGAATTTTTGACATTCACAGCAGTACTCAGATATCGAGTAGATTAAAAGCTTGCCTGGGATTGGGTGTGTATAAACTGGTAGAAAGTTGTCATATTTTGCCAAACAAGTTGTTCTAGTTTAATAATTTCCTCACTCTCCGAGCAAGTAGAAAAATATTCCAGCTAAGTGGTTGAATTTATTTGTTGATTTCACCAATTTCAGAAATAAAGCTGAATTTTTCTAACAATACATCTGATTGACTTTTCTGCAGCAATGTGTTCCTTTTGTACCTGCAGTAGTTGCAATAAATAAAGAAAAAACTGGTTGTTGGTTGTACCTTTCCGGACGACGACATCTGGAGTAAAAAATCTTTTATTAAGAATAACAAGTTGCACTGTCGGCAGTAGCGCGGGGAGATCTCCTCGCCCAGTGTATGTTGTCTTGTGTTACTACAGTATGTCCACAATTTTTGTGTGGGATTAATCCTGTAAGACAGTTAATACAGGTGAGATTCGTTTATCCGTGAAGGCCAGTGGCCAAAATAGAAATTACGGGTTTCGCAAGGAGACCCGCAACCACGGAGATCTGTAGGCGATGTTGAGAGGCTTCGATCGGCTGTTCGCCTTGCTGGCTACTTCGCTATCTGTACAAGCTGTCTTAGCGGACGAGCAGGATGTTGAGCGCTGGGGTTTAAATATGCCCCGGGGGGTGACGGAAGTTGCCCAGACCACCTACCAGTTACACATGTTGATATTCTGGATTTGTGTAGCCATAGGTGCGTTGGTGTTCGGCATTATGTTTTACAGTATGTGGCGTCACCGCAAGAGTAAGGGTTACAAAGCAGCACAGTTCCATGAGAGTACAGCTGTGGAGTTGATTTGGACCATCATACCCACCGTTATCTTAATTTTGATGGCAATACCGGCCACCAAAACACTTTATGATATTTATGATACTGAGGAAGCAGACCTCAATATCCTGATAACCGGGTATCAGTGGAAGTGGAAATACGAATACCGTGGGTCTGAGGTTTCATTTTTTTCCAATCTCTCCACTCCTAAAGCAGAAATTGATAATCTGCAACCAAAGGGGGTTAACTATCTTCTCGAGGTAGATGAACCTCTCGTTGTTCCCATCAAGAAAAAAATACGTTTTCTGATCACAGCAAATGATGTGATCCATGCTTGGTGGGTGCCAGATTTGGCCGTCAAACAAGATGCGATCCCAGGGTTTATCAATCAATCCTGGACGCGCATTGAGGAGCCGGGAATCTATCGTGGTCAGTGTGCTGAACTGTGCGGCAAAGATCACGGTTTTATGCCTATTGTAGTGAAAGCGGTCCCGCAGGCTGAATATGATACATGGTTGACTTCTCGCGCCGCCGATGCGGTCAAATTGAAAGAGCTTACCGCAAAAACTTTCACTTTCGATGAGCTGTTTGCTCAGGGAGAGAAAGTCTACAGTCGTACGTGTGCCGCCTGCCATCAGCCAAATGGGCAGGGTGTTCCCGGCGTGTTCCCCGCGATTGCGGGTTCCAAAATCGCCACTGGCCCACTTACTGGCCACATGAATATCGTTATCGACGGTTCCGAGGTGAATCCCGCAATGCAAGCCTTTGGTGAACAACTGTCAGAGGTTGATCTCGCAGCAGTGATTACCTACCAACGAAACGCATTCGGTAATGAGATGGGTGATACGGTGCAGCCCGTAGATATTCTCAATTTTAAGAATAAGCAGTAAGCGCTCGGAGGAATTTTACAATGGCACATGGCCCTCAGCCCGGTTTAAAGCGTTGGCTCTATACAACCAACCACAAAGATATCGGTTCTATGTATTTGTGGTTCAGCTTTGCAATGTTCTTACTCGGTGGGTGTATGGCCCTTGTCATACGTGCCGAACTGTTTGAACCCGGCTTGCAAATTGTTCAGCCGGAATTCTTTAACCAAATGACAACTATGCATGGCCTTATCATGGTATTTGGAGCAGTCATGCCAGCCTTTGTCGGCCTGGCAAACTGGATGCTTCCGATGATGATAGGTGCACCCGATATGGCATTACCACGCATGAATAACTGGAGCTTTTGGATTCTTCCTTTTGCTTTTGCCATGCTGGCTTCCACGCTATTTATGGAAGGGGGCGCTCCAAATTTTGGATGGACATTTTATGCCCCGCTATCTACTGAGTATGCCCCACCCAGTGTGACCTTCTTTATCTTTGCCATCCATATAATGGGTGCATCCTCGATTATGGGAGCGATCAATATTATTGCAACAATCCTGAATATGCGTGCTCCGGGTATGACCCTGATGAAAATGCCGCTATTCGTATGGACCTGGCTAATAACCGCCTACCTATTGATTGCAGTAATGCCGGTTTTGGCTGGTGTTGTGACCATGATGTTAATGGACATACATTTTGGAACGAGTTTCTTTAGTGCGGCAGGCGGCGGCGACCCGGTATTGTTCCAGCATGTATTTTGGTTCTTCGGCCATCCAGAAGTTTACATCATGATCTTGCCAGCCTTTGGTATCATCTCTGCAATTATTCCAACCTTTGCTAGAAAGCCACTGTTTGGATATAGCTCCATGGTTTATGCAACGGCAGCCATCGCATTTTTGAGCTTTATCGTATGGGCGCATCATATGTTCACTGTGGGGATGCCGATTGCCGGTGAGCTATTCTTTATGTATGCCACAATGTTGATTGCCGTACCCACCGGAGTGAAAATTTTTAACTGGGTCTCAACCATGTTTCGCGGGTCCATGACTTTCGAAACTCCAATGTTGTTTGCAATTGCGTTCATAATTCTGTTTGCAATCGGTGGTTTTTCCGGCTTAATGCTAGCGATTGCTCCAGCCGATTTTCAATATCATGATACCTACTTTGTTGTTGCCCACTTTCACTATGTACTGGTTCCTGGAGCAATTTTCTCCATCACTGCTGGGGTCTATTACTGGCTGCCAAAGTGGACCGGGAATATGTATAGCGAAGTCATGGGGAAAGTACATTTCTGGCTGGCGTTTATAGGTCTAAATGTCACCTTCTTCCCAATGCATTTTGTCGGTCTCGCTGGTATGCCAAGACGCATTCCGGATTATGCACTGCAGTTTGCTGATTTTAATCAAATTTCCAGTATTGGTGCATTTTTGTTTGGTGCAGCACAGATCGTATTCCTATTTAATGTTGTGCGCACAGTGATGGGTGGCAAGAAAGCCTCTGATGAAGTTTGGGATAATCCAGAAGGCTTGGAATGGACCGTACCTTCACCGGCTCCCTATCACACTTTTAGTACACCACCGGTTATTCGCTAACCTATGAGAATCGGAGAAAATACAAAGATTTCCATCAAACTGCTGGCGTTTGCAGCCAGCATGTTAGTTTTCTCTATTTTTATTTTGCCGCCAATCTATGATGCATTCTGTGAAATTACTGGATTAAATGGAAAGACTGGCGGACGTTATCAAGCGGTACCAGCGACCGTCGATAAAAGCAGGATAGTTACCGTTCAATTCGTTGCTACCAACAACGAGAATATGCCATGGGAATTTCGACCAAGCGTCATATCGATGAAAGTTCATCCTGGTGAAGTTAAAGATATGGTGTTTATTGCCGCTAACAGTACTTCAAGAAATATGGTCGCCCAGGCAATCCCAAGCCTGGTTCCATTTAAGGCGGCGCAGTATTTCCATAAAACAGAATGCTTTTGCTTTAACCAACAGGAATTAATGGCGGGAGAAAGTGCCGAATTACCATTGCGTTTTATCGTAGATCCAGATCTTCCTGACGGTATTAATACAATAACTCTTTCCTATACTCTGTTTGATGTGACGGAAAGATTTGCCAATAAAACTGATAAGAATGAGATCGACCCCGAGCGAGAGGGATAAATACTATGGCGAGTGAAAGCAGTTATTACGTTCCAGAGCAGTCTAAGCTTCCAATTTTTGCAACGCTAGGTCTATTCATGATTGCCTTCGGTGCGGCTAATTGGATCACTGGCGGAAGTTCATATATTTTCTTCACCGGCGCCTTGACGATGTCAGCGGTCTTGTGGTTCTGGTTTGCAGCGGTGATCAAGGAAAATATGGCGGGTTTAAATAGCGCCCAACTGAAAAGATCCTATGTGTGGGGCATGGGATGGTTCATCTTTTCTGAAGTGATGTTCTTTGCCGCTTTCTTTGGCGCACTGTATTACATTAGAAATTTCACGGTGCCATGGCTGGGTGGTGAGGGAGACCGGGGTATTTCGAATATGCTTTGGGAGGGGTTTGAAAGTAGCTGGCCCCTATATGTAACCCCAGATGCAGCTGTCCATGGTGAAACAGCAAAAGTAATGGGCCCTAAAGATGTAATTGATCCATGGCATCTACCGCTATGGAATACCATGATTCTTCTAACCTCCAGTATTACTGTGCATTTTGCGCATGTTTTTTTGAAGAAAAATCAAAGGAAAAATTTTAATATTTTGCTGGCGCTAACGGTAGCTCTGGGCGGGATGTTTATTTTCCTACAAGCCAAGGAGTACTATGAGGCGTACCAACATCTAGGATTAACACTAGAGTCTGGGATTTATGGAACAACCTTCTTTATGCTAACGGGTTTCCATGGGGCACACGTTACGCTTGGTACCATAATGCTACTTATCATGCTGCTAAGATCAGTGATCGCCAATCATTTTAAGCCTGATGATCATTTTGGATTTGAGGCTGCCAGCTGGTATTGGCACTTTGTGGATGTGGTTTGGGTGGGATTGTTCATTTTTGTCTACGTTTTGGGTGCATAGTATTAGAGCCTTTCTTTGTGTGCTGAAATCACATCAAAGGAAGGCTAATACTAAATTAATATTTGTCTGCCCAGGGAGCAGTCTTTGAAAGAATACCGCTTTCAAAGCCGTACCAAATAGAAATTAGTAGCAGAACAGCAAGAAAAATTCTGATGCCCAGTGCATAAAGTGTACGTTTGGATTGAGTGGTTCCAATATCTTTCAACAGAAAAAAAAGAGCGCTTGACAGACTAATAAGCACTGATAGGAACAAAATAGCAATAACAATTTTCAGCCACATTTATTATTTTCCATTATTTATGTAGTTGCACATGAAAGTAGAGACACCATCAGTTTTCGCGAAAAAATTCAGTTTACCACTGATTCGCAATTGGCCCATCACTATCTTTTCAGTGGGTATGTTTTTTCTATTCATTCTGCTAGCTGTCTGGCAACTACAAAGAGCAGAGCAAAAAACAATTCTGCAAACAGAGATGGATGCAAGGCTTTCTGCTCAGCCTCAAATGCCTGAAGATCTATCTGACCTTAGGGCCTATAGAACGGTCAAATTATATGGCTATTATCAAGATGCGATCTATTTTTTAGATAATCGAACGCGAAATGGTCGAGTTGGTTATGAAGTTCTTCAAGTTTTCTCAACACCAGACTCTAACTGGCTAATCAACCGCGGCTGGGTGGCCCTTGGGGATGGCAGGAAATCTTTACCTAAATTAAATATCCAAAAAGGGTTTCACCTGGTGCATGGTTATTTATACCCAGTCGATTCTATTAGTAATCTAAATCCTCCTCTTTCTGATAAATTAAATAGAAGAATTCAAAAAGTTGACAGAAATTTCACTCAAGGTTTGCATGTGTCAGAAAAAAATTGGTCTGTGCGGTTATTTGCTGACTCAGCAACGGCACTAGTAACAGAGTGGAATTTTTTGAATAGCGGACCAGAAAGACATAGAGCCTATGCTTTTCAGTGGTTTTCGATGGCTATCGCAATACTCTTTCTTTGGGCGTATACAGCAACTAGGTTTGTACAAAATATAAAATATAAGATATGCAGCAACAAAAATAGGGATTTTAAAAGTGAAAAATAGTATCCACTCGACGCCACCAGAAAAAAATGTGAAAAAAACTTTATTTGGTGGGAGGAAGATACAGAGTATTTCCATTATTGCATCGGTGGTTCTTCCAATCGTAGCTGCATATATTGTTTTTTATACGGGTATCGGTATGCCGAATAATACCGCAAATCAAGGTGAGCTATTACAACCAGCATTTGATATTAATACTATTAAAATTATTAAGCATGGAGAGGAGCTACCAATAATTACTAGAAATTCCGCAAAGTGGCGCTATCTGATCTTAAGTGATAGAGATTGTGGAAAAGATTGTGAAGATTTACTGTACATTAGTAGACAAGTACATATTCGTCTTGGTGATAAAGCCAATCGTGTAGAGCGTGTTCTTGTCGTCAGTGAAATGCTTGATAGCAAGAGACAAAAACAGTTGCAGATAGAGCATCCTAAATTAAAAATTGTTAGTTTAAATAGTAATACATTTCTTGAATTATTAGAAAATACAGACAATGACCGGGTTGCCTTAACTAAAACGATTCTTGTTGACCAGGAAGGATTTGCAATGATGGCTTATGATAGCCAGCATAGTGGAAATCAGCTATTGAAAGATATAAAACGGTTATTGAAATACTCCTACGAGAAATAATGGATGGAGTTTCGCTAGATGCACACTCAAAAATCACTCAAGCGGTTAACACAGTGTATTGTAGGGGCTGCATGTGTTATTACAGTCGTCGTTGTCACTTTAGGAGCATTTACCCGCTTAGTGGATGCGGGTTTGGGTTGTCCAGATTGGCCAGGGTGTTATGGACATCTGACTTGGCCAGTCGAACAAAGTGAGATTAGAGCGGCTAATAGTGTATATCCAGAATCACCGGTTGATGCCAGTAAGACTTGGCCAGAAATGGTGCACCGATATTTCGCAGGTACCCTACTTCTGCTGGTAGGTTTTCTAGTTTTCCTGATGTGGAAAAATCCAAATACCCCAACCTTTAAGCAAACGCATATTCTATTATTGGTTATCTTACTACAAGCTGCGTTTGGTATGTGGACAGTGACACTAAAGTTGTGGCCCCAGGTAGTAACAGCACATTTACTCGGAGGTATGGCAACGTTATCCTTGTTGTGGATTATTTACGAGAGATTACACCAACGTGAGTGGCGTGTACCCATAGAGCAACTTCGGGCTTTAAAACGTCTACGACCTTTGGCACTAGTTGCAGTTGTAGTAGTGATACTGCAAATAGCTTTAGGTGGCTGGACCAGTTCTAATTATGCGGCACTGGCTTGTCCAGATTTCCCAACTTGTCACGGCGAATGGTTGCCCAGAGCCGATTTTTCGGCAGGATTTAACATCACCCAAAAAATTGGTCCCAATTATTTAGGGGGAGCACTCGAAAATGATGCCCGCACGGCTATTCATTTCGCGCATCGTTTAGGGGGCCTACTAGTGACTTTAATCGTTCTTATCCTGGCCACTTATACATGGCGTACCGGAGCAATTCGTTGGGCTATTTGGCTTTCTGGAGTGCTAACTCTCCAGTTGAGTTTGGGGATTGCTAATGTCGTTATGTTTTTACCCTTAGGTATTGCAGTTGCCCACAATGCGGGAGCAGCCCTTCTGTTATTAAGTATTCTGACTTTTATATATCGAATAGGTATATTGAAGGCAGCCAGAATTGATCGGGATGAGATTCAACTTGGGAGAAGCGTACAAGAAAGTGCAATAACGCTTGATTCATGAATAGATATTAAAAAAACAATAGATAAACTGAATAGTAGGTGTGACTATGGCCATCAATACAGCCCGGATTACCGACCTGCAGTGGCGCGATTATTATGAATTAACCAAGCCTCGCGTAGTTATGTTAATGCTCCTAACCTCTTTAATTGGGATGCTATTGGCTGTGCCTGGAATGGTTCCAATAGATATATTGATATTTGGAAATCTGGGCATTGCATTGTGTGCCGGTAGTGCGGCGGCAGTGAATCACTTGGTTGATCGACATATCGATATAAAAATGGCACGAACCAGTAATCGGCCAATCGCCAAAGGCAGAGTTGAACCGCGCAGGGCAATAATATTTGCACTGACACTCGGCATCGCGGGGATGTCTGTTCTATTGGTTTTTGTCAATGTTCTAACTGCCTGGCTAACTCTAATATCATTACTTGGCTATGCAGTTATTTATACCATGTTTCTTAAGCGGGCTACCCCTCAAAATATTGTGATTGGTGGTCTCGCCGGGGCAGCACCACCTCTTTTGGGCTGGACGGCGGTTACTGGAGAGATTCATGGCCATGCATTGTTATTGATGCTGATTATCTTTGCATGGACGCCGCCACATTTTTGGGCATTGGCGGTACACCGCAAAGAAGAATATGCGCGTGCGGATGTACCCATGTTGCCAGTCACTCACGGTATTCCTTACACAAACCTGAATATTGTTCTGTACTCCTTCATCTTATTGGCGGTAAGTCTATTGCCATTTGCTACCGCAATGTTTGGCTGGCTCTATCTACTTGGTGCTGTAGTGCTCGGTCTCGGGTTTATTTACTGGAGTTTCATTATGCTTCTAGGGAGAAATCCAAATGCCGGCATTGAAACTTTTAGGTATTCCATAATCTATCTAATGGCTCTATTTTGCATCATGCTTTTGGATCACTATTTAGTTGCTGTATGAGGCATAAATGAAAAATCAATCAATGGGTATGGAAAAGCACACTGCCTTGAATAATCAAAAGCGTGGAATTAGGATTACTGTTTCTGTTCTTCTCGTATTTATACTGGCTGTACTTGCTGGGTTTATGCACAAGTTAGGACAACCCCGAGTAATCAGCGATACTGAGCTAAGGATTAATGGAACTGTAAAGCTACAACGTCCGAGGGTAATAGATAACATTGAACTATTATCTGATGACAGTAAACCTTTCCACACGGAAAATTTTCAAGGCCGGTGGACGTTGGTATTTTTTGGTTTTACCCATTGTCCAGATATATGCCCGACAACTTTATCCACACTCAATACCTTCTATAAAACGTTAGATCGGAACACCAAGGAAAATACGGATGTTGTTCTTGTTTCTGTCGATCCAGGCAGGGACAATCCTGAACAGTTGAGTCACTATGTTCGTTATTTTAATCAAGAATTTCGTGGTATTACCGGTGATTTTTTTAAATTGAAAAGATTCGCAACGCAGCTTAATGTACCTTTCAATAAAGTAACTCTAGAGGATGGGGGCTATACGATAGATCATGGATCACAAGTTGTTCTAATTAATCCTCGCGGACATTATCATGCCTTTTTCAAAGCTCCTTTAGATCCAGCAAAGATGAAGTTGACCTATAGATCAATACGAGCAACATTTAAAGGGTAATGTAATCTTTTGTTTTTTGATTAAACAAGCGGCAGAGTTATAAGGGAAATAATGCGAAATGGGGTAGTCGATAAACAGGCAGATCAATACCCGGGGCAAGTACGAAAAATTAGCCCCTGGGCGGCCCCCCTGTTATTATTGTTATGTATTATCCCATTTGGTTGGACCGGGCTTGTTGCTCCTCTGACGTGGATTGCTTTGGTGGCAATAGAGTCTAGTAGCGGCTGGAAACGCGCTCTGTCATTTGTTTCTGTGGCTGTATTAATGCTGGTTACAGGTCTTAATTTTCTACCAGGAGGTGAACATATACAGATTACTGCTCCTTATTCAGATGCGGATGGTAACTTGGTCTATGCGAACTTAAATGGTGGGAAGGCGGTCATTGCAATCGCGTTGCTGGCTTTTATGCTGCGATTAAGACAATCATTCCGATTTTCTGATTTACCATTCCTTCTTTTAGCGATATCGCTTCCTATTCTCGTTGGGCTTTTCATCTACCCTTTGTCCTTAAAGTTTTCATGGGCAATACTAATATATGCGTTAATCAATTTACTGGTTGTTTGTATTAGCGAAGAAGGATTTTTTCGCTGGATCTTGCAGCGAGGAGCTGGGGAAGTATTGGGAGGATGGCGCTGGTTATCCGTGCCAATGGTAGCTTGTATATTTGTACTACTTCATGGAGGTAGGTCTACAGATATTGCGGCATTCTTGTTATTAGGATTTGCTTCTTTATCCTATGCCTTGCTCTGGTATCTACGGCAAAATTTTTGGATTTGCGTATTTGCACATTGGGGAGTCAACCTCCTGCACATTCTGTTATTGCCATATCCCCTGCCAGGATAGAGCAATACTGTCTAAGGCACCCTTTCGGTATCAGTTCACAGCTCCATTTTAGAGATGTTCTAGTAGTACCCTGAGAATCTGCCAATTCACTACGGTCTGAAAGACATTTCCGAATCCTCTTCTGGCTTAACTGCTTTAAATGAGGTATTAAAAACATAGCTTAAAGATAGTAGTCGTTTGATGAAATCAGAGTTGAAAATTATTTCTAATAGATCATTTAAGGAGATTATAAATTGAAAGCCAACTTTTTAGCCGGTGCCTTATGTATTGTCGCTAGTGGTTTTGTGTTCTCAGGAGAAAACAAAAATCTGGCAGAAGAACTGACAAAAAAGCATCTTATTATTGATGGACATGTGGATGTTCCCTACCGGTTAACTCATAGTGAGGAAGATGTTGGGGTTAGTACAAAAGGAGGGGATTTCGATTTTCCGCGGGCCAAGATCGGAGGATTGAATGCACCATTTATGTCTATTTATGTACCAGCTGAGAAGGAAGCTCAGGGCAATGCAAAATCTTATGCCGATTCACTGATAGATAAGGTGGAAGCGATGGTAAAAAAGCACCCTGATAAGTTTGCTATACCCCGATCTATACAGGAGCTACAAGCTCAGGTAAAGACGGGACTTATTTCTTTGCCGCTCGGAATAGAGAATGGCGCTCCCATTGAAGGAGATCTTGCAAACCTGCGCCACTTTTCTAAAAGAGGGGTGCGATATATAACTTTGACTCATTCAAAGAGTAATCATATTTCTGATTCCTCCTATGATGAAAATCGTCCCTGGGAGGGTTTGAGCGCTTTTGGCAAGCGGCTAGTCCGTGAAATGAACCGAGAGGGGGTTATGATAGATATATCGCATGTTTCGGATGATGCTTTTTGGCAGGTTGTTGACCTATCCGCAGTCCCTATAATTGCCTCGCATTCCTCTGCCCGACATTTCACCCCAGGATTTGAGCGAAATATGAGTGATGAGATGATCAAAGCGCTCGCTGATAATGGAGGCATAATTATGGTTAATTTTGGCTCCACTTTTATTAGCGAAATATCGCGTGATTCTTATGCTGAAATCAGTGCATCAGTGGAGAAATTTATCAAGGATAAAGGGTTTTCTAAAGATAGTACTGAAGTGAAGGAATTTACTGACAAACTTTCCAGTGAAAAATTTATTTTCGCTGATTTAAAAGATGTCCTTGATCATTTTGATCATGTTCGAAACTTGGTGGGTGTGGATCATATTGGAATCGGTTCAGACTTTGATGGTGTTGGTGATAGCTTGCCAACGGGTTTAAAAGATGTTTCTCAATACCCGAATCTGGTACAAGGTTTACTGGAGCGAGGTTATAGCAAAGATGATATTGAAAAAATATTAGGTGCCAATCTGGTGAGGGTTTGGCAAGCCAATGAAGAATATGCCAAAAGCCGCAAAGGGTAGAAACTGTCTTTCCGGTTGATTGCAGATGCACTATTCTATCGGTAGAAATTTGCTCGGTGAAATCTTTATGCTGGAAATAATCACAGAATATTCATTTGGCTAGCTATTTTCGATTAAAGACAACGCGGTTGATCTTCGGGTGGATAGGTCTGCTGATAGCAGGTTTAGTCTTTCTGTGGGCCATAATCGGATTTCTCGATTTTGTTCCCTCCATTTTAGATGTTTTTGGTGTGTTGGGGTTAAGAATTCCGGCAGGTATTGCTGTATTTGGATTGCTATTGGCTGCAGTCGGATTTTGGGATTTTGACGAAGATTCGAGGGAATGAAAGGTGCTTAAAGCGTCAGATTTTTTTATCTTATTGGCGGTTTTTATTTGCTTTGTTCTAACTGCATGGCTTTGGTTCAGTGGATACAAAGAGCAGGGTATTTTTACTGCTCTTTGGATACCTACGGTGCTGGTCTTGGGTATTTATTTTAAAGTATCGGCGCTGTTAGCTCGCAGGAATTAAATATGCCAGAAATCTACCTGCTTTTTATTGGTCTGGCAGTGTCATTGTTTGAGTTTATCGGTATCTTGTTGGGAATCCACGAATTCCGAAAGGCGGGGGTGGAGTTGGCCAAACAGCGTTTATCTCTCGAAGCAGAGGCAATAAAAAGAAAGCGAGGTAAAGTTAAATAGTAACTATGTACAAGAATAACGCTGTATCCAAGGGATAAAAAGGGAAGCCACAGGCTTCCCTTTTTATCTGGCAACCAATTCCTACTAGCTTTTAGAAGCTGTAAGTCATTTTGCCATAGATAAAGCGGCCGCGTGGGTCGTGCTGTGATTCGACATAGCCATAGAGGTCTGAATTACCGTCACCGATCGCGAAGGGTGGCTCTTCATCCAGGATATTATCCGCACCGAGGCTCAGCACCATATTTTCCAGGCCGGTGTAACGAGCTTGTAGGTTCATGGTGAGGAAAGAGTCCACAGTACGAGAGCTGTTGGTGTCGTAATCGAGGGTGCCATCGAAATCGATATCCGGGGTATCCTCAAATTCACCGATATAGCTAAGCCCTGCACTAAAGCCGAAGGTGTCAAAAGTCCAGTCCGCGGTAGCGTTCCAGCGGTGTTGAGGGTATTCATACTCCCCCGCTAAGTCACGAGTGATAAAAGCGTTGCCGGAAGAGTTGAGCTCAACACGCTCAAATTCAGCCAGGTAGGAGTAGTCCAAACGCAGGCCCAGATCGCCACCTACCAGTTCTATCCCGCTGTACACAATACTTAAATCAATACCAGAGACCTCTTGCTCACCGATATTGGTGAAACTGCTGTCAATGGACTGAAGGGCACCGAGAGACTCGCCATCGAGAGGTGTGTCCCGGCGGCACACAGTGCTGTCCTGGTCCCAGCAGTAGAGGGTGTAGATATAGCCGAAGGGAACTTCGTCAATCTTACCTTCCTGAGTGATATTCCAGTAGTCGAGAGATAGTTGCAGGTTTTCGATAGGTTCAAAAACGGCGCCGATATTATAAGACTCGGACTCTTCCGCATCCAGATCCGGATTACCGGAGAAAATGATGTTGTAGTCGGTGCTATTACAGTAGGTTGGATTAACCTCGCAACCATAGGAATCGATAAAGAACAGAGACTCCTGCGATGGGCCCAGACCTACTTGTGCCAATGAGGGGGCGCGGAAGCCTGTTCCCCAGGAAGCGCGTAGAGACAGTGCATCCGTCGCGGTCCATAGCAAGTTGGCCATAGGATTGGTGGTGCTGCCGAAATCACTGTAATCGTCATAACGAGCCGCCAAAGTCAGGTCGAACCTAGCGGGAAGAGGAATAGCGAACTCGACAAAAGCTGAGGATATATCTCGGCTGGCATTAGCTGATACTGACTCAGTGCCAAAAATCAAACCGCGCTGAAACTGGTCGTCCGGAGTGTCCGATGCTTTTTCTTCACGGTATTCCAGACCCGCAGCCATAGCAATGGTGCCATTAGCGGTATCGAACAGGTCTCCGCTGATAGAAAAATCGTAGCTGGTGAGATCGGATTTTCCCTGACGCACTAGACTCGTAGTGATGTCATTAATCACTGAATCGGGGTTTTGTACGCCGCCAAACGGATTGTAGCGTCCGGCATTAATTTCCTCTTGTAGCAGGTCGGTACGAACCCAGCCCTGGGATCGGCCGCCGGTCTGAGTAGATTCACTGCGAGCGCGCTGCACGGAAGCCTCCCAGTCCCAGTCGGCGATAGTACCGCGCAGGCCAAAAACACCGCGCAGATTGTCTGTTTCGATATCCCACTGGCGCGGTCCGGCATCTACCGTGCGATAGCGGAAAATATCCACATCCTCGCCAAACGGATTGTTGGGGTGATCTGCAAGTACGTAGAGCCCTGCGTCACCGTCCAGGGGCGTGGGAGCGCCCTGCGCCACTGAGGTATTGTGTTGAACAGCGATCTCGCTGAAGAACTCCACCCCTTCCGTCAACTGGGTATGGCCCAGCATAATCAAGCCGGTGCGCTCAGCTTCGGGTGTAATGAGCGTCCAGGGGCCGTAGTCGTACACACAGACCTCACCAGTATCACGCTCCTCGGGACAGTTTGGATCGGGAACAATAGTACCATTAACGCTGAAGCTGCCGGGATATCCTCTGGAGGAACGGAAATCCATGCCACCACGGCTGGATTGATTGGCGGTATCCAGTCCACTGCGTTCGGTGCTGGATAGACGGCTGTTTTTATGGTGATCAAAAATGACAGTTAGGTTTGATTCATCACCGTTGACCCCCCATATCGCAGAAACTGATTGCTCGTCGTAGCCATCGGCACCGCCGTAATCGACAGAGACTTCAGCGCCCTCAAAGTCCTTGCGTAACACCAGGTTCACTACACCGGCGACAGCATCGGAACCGTAGATCGCAGAAGCTCCGTCCTTTAATACTTCGACTCGCTCAATGGCGGCGAGTGGCACACTATTGATATCGACAAAGCTGGTGGTGATGCTCTCGGCAAAAGCACTGATAGCCACGCGCCGACCATTGACCAAGACCAGGGTCGCATCGGCGCCCATACCACGCAGGCTCACGGCCGCAGCGCCATTGGCGGTGGAGTCCTGATTGTTTCCGCGGGTAGAAAAAGTACCGTTACCTGCAGCAGGGTTTTTCTCAAAAAGTTGTTGCAGGTTGGTGTAACCGGATTTCTCAATGGCTTCACGATCCATAACCTGGATAGGTGTGGCTGTTTCGAACTCCGAGTTACGGCTGATGCGCGAACCCACGACGGCGACTTCTTCCATCGTCTGGTCTTCAGCAGCAAAGAGTACCTGCGGGGTGGTGGCTGCCGTTGCAGCCAGTATGGCAGTTGTTAATACCTTGCGGTGGAGAGAGAATTTTTCCATATCGTTGCTCATCCATTTTATTGTCATTATCCGTGACTGGCCTAATGGGGCTGGTCGTCGGGCAACACTAGCAATGGCGGAAAACTGACACAATTGGCGAATGGCTAGCCATCCGCTTATTGCGGAAATTGGTGACCAAAATCTCATTATTTGGTGGATTAAGGCGACAATTTGCGACAATTGCCTTTTAGGAATAGGAATTTAGGATGAGTTTGTCGTCACCGATTAATCAGGTGGGGCGCGCTTGTGAAGCGAGGAAGAACACTGCAGCGGCGAGGACTATGGAAGGACCTGCGGGGGTATTCCACAGGACAGAGGCGAGGAGGCCGAGCACTACCGCAAGGCAGCCGATCATAGAGGCCAGTACTGCCATGCGTTCCGGCGTGCGGGATAATTTGCGCGCCGCAGCGGCAGGAATAATCAGAAGAGCGGTAATTAACAACACCCCCACCACTTTCATGGCGATGGCAATCAGTATGGCCAACATCAACATCAGGGCGATGCGCAAGCGCTCTACCGGTACGCCCTCGACGGAAGCCAGCTCCTCATGAAGGGTAAATGCCAACAACTGTTCCCATAAAAAGTACAGCAAAATCAGGATTGCCGAGGCGGCAATGGCCATCAATACCAGATCCTGACTGCTCACGGCGAGCAGATCTCCCAATAATAGAGACAGCAAATCCACTTTAATCTGGAAGAAGCTGACAGTGACAATCCCCAATGCCAGCATTGAGTGAGACAGGATACCGAGTAGGGTGTCTACCGCCAGTTTCTGGCGGCGCTGCAGATACATCAACAGTAAAGCGAGTGCGCAACAGGTAATCCCTACCGCGAGGGTTGGCATTATTTGAAATACAAAACCGAGCGTAACGCCCAGCAGAGCGGAGTGTGCGAGGGTGTCACCAAAATAGGCCATACGTCGCCATACAGCGAAGCATCCCAAGGGACCGCTAATAATGGCGACCAACAGGCCGGCGGCGAGGGCGTACCAGAGAAATTGGCTTTGCAGTAATTCGCCGAAATCGACCACTTATTTTTGCTCTTTATTTTTTGGGGTTGAGTCTGGGTGTCGGTTAGACGTGTTGCCAGCCACTGCAATATCACCACTCAGTTTGTGTTGGTGGTTGTGCTGGTGAGTATATGGCGCCACTTTGTCGCCGAATAACTCCAGATAGGCTGGATGGCGGCTCACCTGCTCGGGGTGGCCGTGGCAACAGATATGCTGGTTGAGGCAAAGAACCCGGTCAGTGGCAGCCATTACCAGATGGAGGTCGTGGGAAACCAGTAAAACACCACAGTCCAGTTCGTCGCGAAGTGTAGCAATCAGTTGATACAGCTCACTCTGCCCACCCACATCGACCCCCTGAGTTGGTTCATCGAGTACCAATAGCTGGGGCTTGCGCGATGCCGCCCGAGCGAGTAATACCCGCTGCATTTCGCCTCCAGACAGATTGGCAAGTGTGGCGCCGATCAATTGTTCGGCACCGACTCTTTGCAGGGCCGACCTGGCTTGGGACAACTTCATCCTCGGCTGGCCCAGTTGCAGGAAGCGCTCCACCGACATCGGCATAGAGCCATCGATATGCAGCCTTTGGGGCATGTAACCAATGCGCAGCCCCTCTCTGCGCCAAATACGGCCCTGACTCGGTTGGCTGAGGCCCAGTAAAAGACGTAGTAGGGTGGTCTTTCCAGCACCATTGGGGCCGATTAAGGTGACAATCTCGCCTTGCGACAATTCAACCGTGATGTCCTTGAGTAGCTGCCTGCCGCCCACCAACAGGGCGATATTGTCAGCAGTGATAAGCGGCTGGAGTGGGTTCAGGGTGCAATCTCCGAGGGGAAACATATAAGGTATTTGGCTTAATGGCACTGGTGCAGCACACCGATCATGGCCGACTGGACTGGCGGCTTGGGGCCGGTTGTGATTATATCGCAATTTTGCTTCGCCTAATGTTTCTTATGCCTCCGTTCAAATGCCGTATTAAGTACTCTTTGATGTTATTGCTCGTTCTCAGCCTAGGGGCTTGCAGTAAACCTGATGCCGGTGAGGAGCGCGCGCTGGTTGTCAGCGTACGTCCCCTGGCGTTGATTGCCCAGGAGATCACCGGTGGTGATATTCCGATACGGGTGCTTATCGAAGGTGCTGACCCGCACCACTATGCGCCTAGCGTTTCAGATCGGGCTGCGCTGGAGCGAGCCCTGTTGCTGGTGTGGTTGGGACCACAAATGGAGGGGGTGCTGGCTAAGCAGGCAGCTTTGCTACCTATCGAAAAGCGAATGCAATTACTGGGGGGGAGCGCTTTTGAATATCAGGGGGCCAGCCCCTCAGATCCCCACCTCTGGCTGCGCCCCCGCAATGCCGCAATAGCGGCGGCACAGATTGCTCAGCGCTTGGCAGAACTGCGCCCACAGCAGGCAGAGCTGTTTATAAGGCGCGCGAGGGTATTTTCCAGCGCTATGGCAAATTTACAAAAGGTGCTCGACCGGGCTTTGTACGGGTATCGCCAAGTGCCTATCGTTGTTACCCACGATGCCTATGGTCATTTCTTTGGTTCAGCGGGCGTGGTGACACTCCCCCTCGGCGATGGCAGTGGTGGCGGACATGGTGCCAGGGCGATGTTAGCGCTTTCCTCGGTTGGCAATGGTTGCCTGTTTGGGGAAGTACCCGCCAATGACCGCGACCGTCAGCTGGCGGAGAACCTGGGATTACGTTATGCCGCATTGGACCCATTGGGTGAGCAGCTTGGCCCCGACGCCAACTATCGAGACCTGATTGAGTCGCTCCTCACCCAGGCCCGCAGCTGTTTGAGCGAGATTCCCGACAATGGTGGGGATTAAAAGTAATTCCAAGGCGTAGCGGGAAGCATAATAACCCCGCCCAAGGCCCAAGTCGGCGGGCGGGATTGCAGTAACCGAGGCGATGTCAGGATCTGTCTTTTATCTCCTGGAGCTTCTCTGTGCGGACAGCATTTCGCTCAGCCTGCTGCTGTAGTTTTTCAAGATGGCGCATCTGCCTTTGCAGCAGGTCATTTTCCTTTTCACGCATGGCTTGTTTGAGCATAAGCTCGGGGTTCCTTTCCTCTGGTCGCTTGGCTTGCGCTTCCCCGGCTGTCCCAGCCTGGGTAGTAAGCCCAGTATCGCAATCCGAAAATGCACTGGCGGGAATAGCCAGTACATTGACGGTCAGCAGTAGGGCCGCAGGTATCACTCCTCTCATCTTTAGAATCCTTCCTTCAACATCAGGGATTTCAATTTTTCGGAAAAAAAGGTTTCCGACTGCCTGCTGGCAGCCTGAGCAGATTTAATTTCCGGGGGATAGCGAACGCATGGGTCGCTACCGGCAAGACTAGACAAGCCTGAAGATTTGGTGAGGCTGTTGCGCCGATAGTTTTAACTTGTGCGTTGAGATGAGTGGGCTTTTGTGCAATTGCACTTTGTACAGGGCATTAGCGAGCGGAAAAACTGTGCGAAGGGCGTTATCCTATCGGCCTGCCGCGCGCCATGAGCGCCAAACTAAGCAAGCAAGAATCCCGTAATTTATGAGTAAACAAAGCAACTCAGCCGCCCCGTTGATTCTGGTGGATGGCTCCTCCTATTTGTACCGCGCCTTCCACGCCCTGCCTCCGCTGACCACCAGCCAGGGCCGACCCACCGGTGCAGTACGCGGTGTGATCAGCATGCTGCGTCGACACCTGAGGGAGCACCCGGATAGCCCCGTAGTAGTGGTATTTGATGCCAAGGGTAAGACTTTTCGCGATGAGATGTTTGCTGAATACAAGTCCCATCGTCCGCCGATGCCTGATGATCTACGTGAGCAGATTCAACCGATTCACGACATTATTGATGCCATGGGTTTGCCGCGCTTGGTTATCGACGGGGTTGAAGCGGATGATGTGATCGGCACCCTGGCGCTGGAGGCCCAGCGCCAGGGACAGCAGGTGATTATTTCCACCGGTGACAAAGATATGGCGCAGCTGGTGCGTCCCGGTGTCACCCTGGTGAACACCATGAACAACACAGAGATGGACGGCGAGGGTGTTACAAAGAAATTTGGAGTTGGCCCCGAATTGATTATCGACTTCCTCGCGCTGATGGGGGACAAGTCTGACAATATCCCCGGCGTACCTGGGGTCGGTGAAAAGACTGCATTGGCGCTGTTGCAGAACCTCGGTGGGCTCAAGGATATATATGCGGATCTGGATGCAATAGCACCACTGGGTTTTCGTGGTTCCAAAACCCTCGGCAAAAAAATGGAAGAACACCGCGAAGCGGCGGAGCTCTCATACAAGCTGGCCACAATCAAGACCGATGTAGAGATGCCTTACCACCCACAGGACCTGCACAACTTAGGGCCTGATACTGAGGCATTGATCGAGCTATTCACGCACAGTGAGTTCCGTGGCTGGCAGGAAGAACTGACTCGTGAAGAGGTCGATGAGGCTATGGCTGAGGCGGTTGAGCGCGACTATGTCATTGTTACTGAAATGGCAGAATTTGACAGCTGGCTGCAGCAGCTCAAAGGCTCAGATATCTTTGCCTTCGATACCGAAACTACCAGTCTTAACTACATGCAGGCAAAATTAGTGGGGGTGTCGTTCGCTGTAGAACCCTACCGTGCCGCTTATGTTCCCCTTAGCCACGATTACATGGGCGCCCCGGAGCAACTGCCATTCGATGAAGTAATGGCGAAACTGAAGCCATTGCTGGAAGACGAACAACAGAAAAAAGTAGGGCAGAATCTTAAATACGACAGCCACATCCTGGCTAACTACGATATCGAACTGCGCGGTATCTCGCGTGACTCCATGCTGGAGTCCTATGTGCTCGACAGTACCGGTAGCCGTCACGATATGGACAGCTTGGCGCTCAAGTACCTGGGTGAACACACGGTACATTTTGAAGATATCGCCGGAAAAGGCGCCAAGCAGCTCACTTTTAACCAGATTGAGCTGGACCAGGCGGGCCCCTATGCGGCTGAGGATGCGGATATCACCCTGCGCTTACACCATGAGCTGAATACACGCCTGGAGCGCGAGCCGACTTTGCTGAAGGTTCTCGATGAGATTGAGATGCCGCTGTTGCCGGTACTCGCGCGCATGGAGCGCAATGGTGCTTACATAGATGCGAAGATGCTGGCAGTACAAAGTGCTGAGTTGGAGCAGAAGATGCACGAGCTGGAGCAGAAGGCCTACGAGGCTGCCGGTGAAGAGTTCAATTTAGGTTCTACCAAGCAACTGGGGGTCATACTCTTTGAGAAACTGCAGATTCCGGTAATCAAGAAAACGCCTAAGGGGGCGCCGTCAACGGCGGAGGCCGTACTGCAGGAGCTGGCTCATAACCATGAGTTACCGGCGTTGATTATGCAGTATCGCGGTCTGGCCAAACTGAAAAATACCTATACCGATAAGCTGCCGAAGATGATTGATCCCGCCACTGGTCGGGTACACACCTCCTACCATCAGGCGGTGGCGGCCACCGGGCGTCTGTCCTCCAGCGACCCCAATCTGCAGAATATTCCCATCCGCACTGAGGAGGGGCGCCGTATTCGTCGTGCCTTTACCGCAGACCCACGTATCAACGGCGGCAGCAAAATCATTGCAGCGGATTACTCTCAGATCGAACTGCGTATTATGGCGCACCTGTCCGGTGACAAGGGCTTAGTGGATGCGTTCGCCCATGGTGCTGACATTCACCGTGCAACGGCGGCGGAAGTATTTGAAGTGGCTCAGAATGAGGTGACCGATGAACAGCGCCGCCGCGCCAAGGCGATCAACTTTGGCTTGATTTATGGTATGTCGGCTTTTGGCTTGGCCAAGCAGCTGGATATTCCGCGTCGCGATGCACAGGCTTATATCGACCGCTATTTCGAGCGTTACCCCGGAGTGCTGCGCTATATGGAGGATACCCGTGCCCAGGCTGCAGAGAAGGGCTATGTGGAGACTCTATTTGGACGCCGCCTGTACTTACCGGAGATCAACTCGCGCAACGGCATGCAGCGTCAGGCTGCGGAACGCACTGCGATTAATGCACCCATGCAGGGTACAGCTGCCGATATTATCAAGCGGGCTATGATCGCCGTCGATGCCTGGCTCAGCGAGCAAAAGCTAACCACCAAGTTGATTATGCAGGTTCACGATGAGCTAGTGCTCGAGGTCCCCAAAGACGAAATCGACAGAGTGGCCGAGGGTATCGTCGAGTTGATGCAGGGCGCCGCAGAGCTCCATGTTCCTCTGATTGTGGACTTGGGACAGGGCAAGGATTGGGATCAGGCGCACTAACGATCGTTATATTCTCCGCCAGCTGAGAGTTCGATAAGTATCGAACAGAATCAGTTGGCGCATATAGATATATTTTGATGAATAAAATGCCATTTTGTGTGTTTTATTAGGCGTTTATGCGTTCTTTTTGAAAATCCGTGGAACTGTTCCGGCGACAAGCCCTCTAAAAAGGCAAGATCGTTGGAATGCGTCATCATCCCCCAAGGAAGTCAGATGTTTGCCCCGGTACTCCCCCAAGTCCGGGGCATTTTTTTGCCTGCTGTCACCTGTAATATTTCTAACACATCTAGTCACGGCGGGCTGGTCTAGTCTGTCCTCTACTGGGCACTCGCACTATCCGTGAGTTCTCATTCTGTTTCCCCCACTGCTTGCTTTTTCTGCTGGTTATCTGAAAAAGCCGGGAAAGGAGTCTTGGCCCCGATGACAGCCGTTCGCCTACTCAATACTGCCATATTTATTGCTCACCGGGTCATAGATACGGAGCTACTCGCCGGCTCGATATACCTTATTATCGGTCGACGGCCAATGGTGTGCTTATGAGTCGCCTTAAACTTTTTAGCCTGGATGTGGGAGCGGATTTTGTCGGGCGTGTTGCAGCCAGTCTGGGCGAGCCGGTTTCCCGTCATGAGGAGCGACAGTTTGATGATGGTGAACACAAAGTCCGGCCACTGGACGATGTAGAGGGGGCTGACGTTTTCCTGGTGCAATCCCTGTATGGCGATGCTATTAGCTGCGTTGACCAAAAAATAATGCGCAGTCTGTTTTTCATCGGTGCTGTCCGCGATGCAGGAGCCGCACGAGTGACTGCCGTCATTCCTTACCTCTGCTACGCACGAAAGGAGCGTCGGAGCCACCTGCGTGATCCGGTGCCAAGCCGCTATTTGGCCACTTTTTTGGAAGCCGCGGGGGTTGATGTGGTGGTGACCATGGATGTCCACTGCCTTTCCGCATTTGAGAATGGCTTCCGTTGTCGCACGGTTCATTTGCTCTCTCGTTCTCTGTTCATTGAAGCGGCACGGGTCCGTCTATGCGGTGATGCGGGGCCACTGATAGTGCTGTCACCGGACGAAGGCGGAATCAAACGCGCTGAAAAATTTCGCTTGGCCCTCAGTGATGAACTGGGTGTGCCGGTGGCAAGCGCCTTCGTGGAGAAATACCGTAGCGGCACTTTGCTAAGTGGTGGCACGTTGGTCGGAGAGGTAAAAGATGCCGCAGTGCTTATTGTCGATGATCTGCTCGCTACCGGTGCCACTATCTGCAGAGCAGTGCAAGCGGTAACAGCAGGAGGAGCGCGGCGGGTCTTGGTATTTTGTGCCCACGGTCAATTTAGCCGTGATGCTCATCACAATATGGCGAACCTGCCGGTGGAATCTGTCACCGTGACCAACTCACTGCCCCAGATACAAACCAGCGGTCATGTTGAGTGGGTTGATTGTGCGCCGTTGATCGCTGATTGTATTCGTCGTATTCACGACAATGGTCCTGTGACTGAATTAACGATCTAGGGGTTTAAAAATAACTGAGGTGGTTTTTCAGCAACCGATGCACCCCAAAAATCACAGTTCTAATCATTTGAGCGATTTTCGCGCCTAATCATGGGCTTCATTTACACTTATTTACTTAAGCGTTGGGAACCATCAAAGGATAAGTTGCATCCAAGTAAGCAGTTCATTGTTGCTCCCTAACCCCAAAGCGTTAAGCTTTTTCCCCCCGGATGATCCCCAACTCCGGGGTTTTTTTTGTCTGTGGTTTTTGCGGTCTAGCCAGGAAAAATCAAAAAAATCTATTTTCAGGTGATATTGAAAAATATTTTGTTGCCGTGAATGGAATCTATTTCCGGAATTAATCTGTCTCAGAGCCTAATATAGGCTTACTTCCATGGGCGCAAAAGATGTGCTTGGGAAGCAAAAAAAGTGAGCTTACTATTCGACTACGTATAGGGAATATGCAGCGTAAAGAACCCTCAAGCGTACCCGTCCCCCTGGATACGCTTGATAAGTGCCCCACCCCAAGGGCACTGTCCCCTGGCCGGCAGTCCCCATCTGCCGGCTTTTTTTTATGGGTGATTCCCTCCTTCAACACTCAAAACATCACGATTCAATCGTTCGGCCGCCCTCCTCCCGGGAAATCCACAACAAATGCACTTGCAAATGATAATGGTTCGCATTACCTTTGATGGCCTGTTAAATAGGGGGTTACCGTGAATTTACGTTACCTGTGTGCCAACCACCGTCAATGGCTGACCGCTGATACGGATCGTACGGAAAAGGCCTGGCTCGACTGGATTGAGCGCGGCAAGATTTTGACTGAAGAGTGCGACCATGCACAGGCGATTTCCTATCTGGGATGCGCCTTTGATCTGGCCAGTTTCCTGCTGGAAAAACAGTGGCCGACTTATGCCATCTCAGCGGCGCGCTTTAGTGAGAGCGCGATCTGGTTAATGGCTGCCTACCGGGAGCGAGGCGATGAAAAACTTCGTAGCTACATACTTGCCGGCGCCAGCTCATACCTTGCCCGTGAACTGGGAGACAGCCACAAGCAAAGGATCGCAGCAGACTGCATCAGCGCTCTTTATCCAGAAGAAACCCAGCTGCAGTTACGTGATCAATCCCGAACCAGATTTTCCGCCTCTATCAACGGCGGAAACAGCCTGCACTGAGGAGGCTGCAGAGATGGATAGCCATGGCAATTCCCGTTTTTTGATGATTGCCATTCGCGAGGAGACTCTGATCGCTCTCCTTGCCCAGAGATACTTACATGCAGAGGAATTGCATTGTTTAACTCCGGGGGCGCGCCGGCAGTTACACCGCATACTGCTCCGCTCTCTGGTTTCCGTTCAGTAGGGTGAAACAATTACTGCCGCTATGCCCGGAGTTCATTTTTAAGTTGTGTTTGAACTGAACTTATCTGCGAGCCTGGGGGCGCTGTGCCCCCAGGCTCGCAGTTTATTTTTTAGTGCTCAGTCTTCAGTGGCGTCCGGCTCTGAAACCTCGGCCAACCACTCGTTAAGTCTTCGCTCCAGTTTGTCGAGCCCGCTCTTTTTGGTTGATGAGAAGGTCTGTAGGGTTACGCCCCGGTTCAGTCCCTGTTCCTTGAGCGCTTTCTCCACCGCAAATCGGGTGTTACTGGCTGGGCCATTTTTCATTTTGTCGGCCTTAGTGAGCAGTATATGCACTGGCAGGCCAGCTTCGACGGCCCAGGTGAGCATGTGCAGGTCGAACTCCTTCAGGGGCTGGCGAATATCCATCAGCAGCACTAGACCGCGCAGGCACCCTCGTTTCTCCAGGTAAGTCGCCAAGTGTCGTTGCCACTCGTCCTTCATACTGCGAGCGACCTTAGCGTAGCCATAGCCGGGAAGATCGACCAGCCGCTGCTGTTCTGAAATACGGAAGAAATTGATCAGCTGGGTGCGTCCCGGAGTCTTGGAAGTACGCGCCAGCTTATTATTTCCGGTAAGGGCATTGATAGCGCTGGATTTCCCCGCGTTGGAGCGGCCAGCAAAGGCCACCTCGGCGCCAAAGTCCTCTGGACACTCTGTCAGAGTCGGTGCACTGGTGAGAAATTCTATGGAACGGTAGTCCAGTTTTGGTGCTTGAGCTTTAAATTCAGTATTTGACATCGTATAAGTCTGTTTATTCGGTACACTAGCTTGGCGCGCAAGTATATAATGCCGCGGTTTTCGCGTCGCAGGACTATCGGGGGCGGAGCGAAACGCCATCTCTCAGCGCGCAACGGGACGACGTATGAACAGCATTATCAAGAACACTGCTTTGGCACTCGGTTTGGTTTTCGGCATGGGCGCCGTGCCCATGGCTATAGCTGCCGGCGATGCTGCTGCGGGTAAGGCCAAGGCCGCTCAATGTGCCGCCTGCCACGGTAACGACGGTAACAGTCTTTCACCAGCATTTCCAAAGATTGCTGGCCTCGGTGAAAAATACCTGTACAAGCAACTTAAAGATATCAAAGGTGACTCTGAAGGCAAGAAAGTCCGTGATGTACCACAGATGATCGGCCAGTTGGATAATTTCAACGACCAGGACCTACAGGATATCGCCGCTTACTTTGCTTCACAGCCGATGCAGCTGTCTGGCTCTAAAGCCATTTCGGTCATGTTGAACGACGGTGAAGATGTCGATGGCCTGAACCTTGGTCGAAAAATCTACCGTGCAGGTAATATGGAGACTGGAGTTCCGGCCTGTATGGGCTGCCACTCACCCACGGGTCAGGGCAATGCGCCGGCTGCCTATCCGCGTCTGTCCGGTCAGTATCCCGAGTATATCGAAGCTCAGCTGAAAGCCTTCCGTGCCGGCACTCGCAAGAATGACGGAGAAGTTCGCATTATGCGTACCGTCGCCAAGCAGTTATCCGATGCAGAGATCAAAGCGCTGGCCAACTACATTGCCGGCTTGACTAATTAAACTGATCAGTTACTAGGTTTAAGTACATTGAGGCCGGCTATTGACCGGCCTTTTTTACGTCCACTGCCTGGCTCTGTGTGCCCTGATGGTGATCAATTGGTCAGTTTTTGCAGTGTTTCCTTGCGTGAGAGTGCGGGAACTTAAATAATCAGCGCTGTCTATTGTGTCCTGAGTGGCCCGACAGCCCGCCGCTTTTTGGCGTTCGCACTACGAAATAAAAGTTGGAGATGACTTATGAGAGCAGTTCTCGCCCCGATCACGATGGTTTTGGCTGTGATGTTCAGCCTTGTTGCCTGCGCCCAGGAAAGTGGCGAGTTTAAAGCGGGCCAGCACTTTGAAGTATTACCGCAAGCAGTGCCGCAGAAAAGTGATAGCAAGATCGAAGTGACCGAGATGTTCTGGTATGGCTGTGCCCACTGCTTTCATTTTGAGTCGACGCTGGACCGCTGGAAAGAAAAAATGCCCAGCGATGTGTCGCTGGTGAAATTGCCGGCCATCTGGCGGCCAGTGATGGATGTACACGCACGTCTTTATTACGTAGCAGATGCTATGGGCGTATTGGAAAAAATGCACACTCCGATCTTCAATACCGTTTACAACCAGCGGCAGATGCTGGCCATTCGCGAGGGCCGTAATTTGAGCCCCGACTTGAAGGCCATTGAAGAGCTGTTCAACAAGAATGGTGAAGATGGAGTCAAAGCGGCCAAACTGATGAATTCCTTCGCTATTAACAGCAAGGTGAAACAGGGTATGGCCAACCAGCGTGCCTACAAGATGACCGGTACTCCTGAAGTGGTTGTGGCAGGTAAATACCGTATCAGCTCATCCTTCCCCGGTTATAAAGGAAAGAGCAACGGTCAGGAGTTAATGTTGCAAGTGGCGGACTACCTGATTGCAAAAGAGCGAGCCGATCGCGGTTAAGTCTCCCCGGTTTTAAGAACCCCGCCCAGAGCGGGGTTTTTTATTTCCCTATTCTTAAAAGGGTACTCCGCAAGCACCAGGGCAGTACCTGTCTCTGCAAATTATTGCTCGATCCGGAAGCTACCTATGCGATGCAAATGGATTTGGTTTCTTCTGCTATCTATTTACACAGTGCTGCCTTTTAAGGGATTTTCGGCCCAAGAGCAGCCCTCAAGTGATACGGTAGCAGCGCAGGCCAGCAATCTCCTTTCGTATATCGCTGTGAACTATGGAGATGCGGTCAGTGGTGGACAGCTTCTCAATACACCTCTATACGCTTTTCAGCGTCGTCATATCGATGAAATTCTTATATTGGTAGGCCGGCTTCCCGACAGGCCGGGGCGGGCCAATCTGGAAGAGAGTCTGGGGGTATTGAGAGAGGCGATCGAAAACAAAAAATCCGGAGCAGAAGTGCGCCGCCGCGCCAATGCTATCGCTGATCGACTAGCTGCGCTCTACCAACTGCAGCGCTCACCCACTTACTCATTGCCCTCTGCGGATTTTATGATGCCGGTTTACCAACAGCGCTGTGCCAGTTGCCATGGTAACAATGGTGAAGGTAGCTCCAAAGGGCCGGATTTCAGTGACGCTAAGCGGATGGCCGGTTTCAGCCTCTACGATCTATATAACACTTTGGACCCCTCCGTGGATTCTGTTCACGGCAGCGATATTGATGGAAACCTGAGTGGACTGCAGCGCTGGGCACTGGCGGTAACCGTTGCTTCTTTCGCAGTGAACCATCAGTTATCTCCTTCCCCGGATCTGGCTCGGCGCTATCCCGGGCTCTTGGGCCTACCCGGTTTGGCAACAAGCCAGCCGGCCGAACTCCCGCAGGAACTGCAAGAGGCCTTGATGTGGTGGCGTGGCCATCCTCATCTGATCAGGGCCCTGGAACATCCATTGGTGCGGGCCGTTGGCTTGCTGCAGTTGGCTGAGACTGACTATCGGGCAGGGGACAGCTCAGCGGCCTACAACAAGTTAATACTGGCTTATCGCGAAGGATATAGACCTTTGCGCCCGCAGCTGCAGGTGCGGGATAAATTACTGGTCAATCAGCTACAGGCTCAGTGGCATCAGCTGCGCAGTGACTTGATTAGCGGTGCCAGCAGCACAGAGATTATTGCCGCACTACAAAACTTGCGGGCAAGCCTCAATGTGGCACATACCAAGTTGGAGCCTCCGCTGAGTCAGAGACGCGGCTATCTCTGGGCGGCGCTGCTATTCTCACTGGCGCTTGGCTTGGGGCTTTTACTCTGGTGGGGATTGCGCGAGCGAAAGCGGTCTAGACTTTGAAAAGGTTTATCCGCCAAACCTTTGGCTGAGCAGTGAGGGCGCCATGGAAAAAGTACTAACCGCAGTCTTTGTTCTGTTCTTGGTGACGAGTAGCTATGCCGCAGAACCGTTGGATGCTTTCCCACTCGACGTGAATGGTAAGTCACGCCATGTAATAGTGCTGCCTAAAGTTGTGGATGAAAGCCGCTTCAGGGTGGAGCTGATACCGGGTAGAAGTGAAATTGCGGATTGTAATCTGCGTAGTTTCAGTGCGCCATTACAGCGGGAAGTGCTCCCAGGTTGGGGCTATCCCTACTATGTTTTATCTGATCTTAGTTCGACTATGGACACCCGCAAGGTATGTGCCCCAGGCACTGAGACCCGGCGATTTATCACGGTCCGTGGCGACGGATTACTACTGCCCTATAACAGTAATTTACCGCTCGTTGTCTACCTCCCCAAGGGTGTTCAATTAAAGTATCGGGTTTGGCGGGCGGATAAAAATTTCTCCGATGCAAAGTCCAAATAGTTGAACCTCCCTTTTCAAGCTGACTCTATATTCTCATTGGGAATTTGACGTTAAATTGAATATTTTTAATGTTTATCCTGCCACCGTTGTAATTTGCGTCTAGCCTTACTTTTCAAGGGATGTGAAAAATAGCGCCTCAGCAATTTTTCACACCGATGATTGAGGCTGTAGCCCGGTAATCGAAAAGGAAAATTGGCAGTTTAACCCCTGCCTTTTGCAATAACCCGACCCCTGTATTTTCCAGGGGCAGATACCCGTAGGGCAGCGCATGAAGTATTTGCGTCATTTATTAAAACGTCTTTTCGGCAATTTTATTAGACCGCTTATTACCGCTGTTTTTTTGTTAATTCCACTGCTTTGTTCGGCGGAATCGGCACAGAAAAAATGGGCCGGAAATTGGCTGGTCGTAAGCGAGGGAGACGATCAGCTAGTGTGGCAACTTGAAGCTGATGGTTCCGGGTTTGCCTATGGATTTAGTGCCAAAGGCTTATTGACCCATGGATTTGCTATTAACTGGCAATTGGATGGTGATCGGGTCCGGGTCCGGACGGGTACCTCTGTGCGCTGTAAGGGTGGAGTAGTTTCTGTAGCTTTCCGGGATTGGAGCCGTGCCACTTTACTATTCGCCGTGATTGATGGCCGCCACTGGTTGCAGGCGGGTGGAGGACTTTTAAGCTTCCAACGTCGTCTGGCCGATTGGAGAACACCAAAAGCCGGTGGCAGTTGCCCGGATATTGTCAGTCGCTAGCAGTTTATTACCGTGCGTATTGTCAAAAGGCACAGCGCTCTGTGGGCGATGCCAAAAATGTGTAGCGGCTGGGTATTGCTAAAAGCTTATCTCATCTCAGCCCTGCTTGTCTTTGGTGTTGCTTCCACGGTGCACGCCAGTGAAGAACGCCGTAAAAGAATAAGTGATGGCTGGCACGCTAAGTCGCGCTACGATGCAAAGCAATGGGTGGGCTCCTGGTTGATTTCCCGCGATGGTGAAGCCCGACATGTGTGGAGCTTAAAAGCTGATGGTACTGGGCGCTCCTACGCATTCCTCCGGCGCAATGGGGAAATGCAGTTTGTGTTCGGCTACGACATCAACTGGTATTTTGACCCCTTTACGCAAATGGCGAATATCAAAACAGGTAGAAGAATTATTTGTCGCCAAGGAAAAATTTATCCCTACTTTCTCACCTTAAAATCCTATGAAAGCGATTATGCTGTACGGGGTAAATTTTCATGGCAAACGACTTGGACTGAAGTGAGTATCGGACGAAATCGTTTGCACAAATCACTGGTTGTATTTGTTGCTCCTTTGTCTGCATGGCACGATCCGGGACCGGACTCTCCTTGCCCTAAATTCCCCAGTGTACGATTGGAAAAAGATATTGATGCGGTACTTAGAAGCTGGGAGACAGAAGAAGCCTTGCAGGATGTGGATACGACCCCCTCACCGGATGAGCCTGAATTTGATGGGGAAGAGCTCCGTAATCCATAGAGGATTCGTATGGCCGCTGATAAATAGAAATTCTATTTTTTATATTTGCTGCTAAAAATATACAGTTTCATCGAAGTTGCCTGGAAAATTCAACGATAAAAAACCTAGAACAATAGTATTTCTTTTGCCTTAACAACCTTTTGTTATTAAAAATTCGTACCAACCAATTAAATTATTCTGAAATAAAAATAAGTGAATAGACTTTCGTCAAATTAAAATATGATGCCCGGTTAGAATCCTACTCCCCGCTCTCCAAGCAGCGGCTTATAGAGTGCTGTACCTTTGCAGAGGTGGAAGTCCCATGAGTTCAGGGAAATTCAGCCCTCATCTGATACTGCCGGGTTAAATAAATTGGCGTTGCCAAGTAACTGGGAAACTACCTTGAGATGGCAATAAGGTATGAAGGCTGACGTATCTCAACAAAAAGTAGTGAAAACCCTGTACCCCAGGTTACATGACGAAATTTATGTTTTTTGTCAGGTGTCGGATACGCTCCTGACGGAGGTACTGGCCGAAAGTCTATGTTTTTTTCGCGAAGGTGAAGGAATGAGTGTAATACTGCCTCAACGTTCGGCTCAGCATTTTGATATGGCCGCAAGTGCACCTTTCCGCCAGATTACTTTACAAGTGCCGGCTGGGGTTAATACGGTAAAGCTAATCCCCATTATTGTCCATGAATTAACAGAAGCGGGGATTGATATTAATGTGGTTTCTGCACTTAAATTTGATCATATTTTTGTGCCTGAAGACAGTGCGGAGTTCGCCCTAAAAATTCTGCGTGGGGTACGCAGCCGGTTTCAATATGTTTGATCTGAAGTCAAATTGTGCGTATTAACTACCCCTCCACTGAACCCCATGGTGAGATTCGTCAGCTTTTGCCCAATTTTTTTTATGTGCCCGGTACTATCAAATTAGCACCAGGGGCTACTATTAATCGGAATATGGGTATTGCCCGATGGGGAGACCAGCTTACTTTGATTAACCCTGTGCGACTGCGTCCGCAACAGGAGGAAAAATTAAAAGATTTAGGCAGGGTGTGTCACGCAATCCGCCTCGGTTATCACCACGGCCAAGATGATCTCTATTACCGCGATCGTTTCAACCTGACCTTTTGGCGGCAGTGGGGCTCAAATTTTTATCCTCCTGAAGCTGACAAAGTACTGCGCGGGGCAGGGCCATGTCCCATACCTGGAGGGCGTATTATCGCTTTCTCACGCAGCCAGTTTCCCGAAGCAGTATTGTGGCTTCCCTACAATGGTGGACTGTTGGTCAGCTGTGATGCGCTGCAGTACTGGGATTCCTGGCACGGTTGCAATTGGTTTGGACGCAGCCTGCTTAGGTTCTCGGGAATACGCAAAGGCATGCAAGTGGTGCCGGCTTGGCGGGCGAGGGTGACCGCTGTAGGTAAAGATCCCGGCTTATGGTTAGAGCAGGACTTCCAACGCATATTGGAGCAGCCGTTTTTACACTTTCTTGCCGCGCATGGAGATTTTTGTGCAGATAGTGCTTATGAACTGGTTACTTCTGCTGTAGGCCGGGCATTTGCCGGTGTTAAGAAAGCGGCATAGAACGATAAGTACAAATGGTCCTTTTCGTTAAAGTAAGCGCTTACTCAAATCTGACAAAATTGGCCAGGTTCATGATAGGATTGGTCGATATTCAAGGTCGTACAAACGTCCTATTGCTCATAGACTATAAGGTCTGTCCGAGTACTAACACGCTTTAATTTCCCTGAAAAGTAGTACTTCCCATGAGAGCCAAAATTCTGCTGGGTGCCTTGGTTGTGGCACTGTTAGTGGCCTGTACCACCCCGAACTTTACGACGGTAACCCCCTCTGCAAACAGCGATCAACTTCGCCGAGATATCAATTACCTGGCCTCTGCCGAACTCGAAGGTCGGGATACCGGTAGTGAGGGATACCGCAAGGCGGCCCAGTATGTCGCAGAGCAATTTGAACAGATAGGCTTGGCCCCAGCTGGTGAACAAGGTTATTTCCAGGATGTGGCTTTTCGCAGTGCCAGCTGGAATGGCGGTGAGCCTGAACTTGTTTTGAAAGACAGCGAGAGCGAGATTGCTTTGCGGTTTGGCGAGGACTTCCTCGAAGCACCCTCCGCCCTAAGTGAGCGCTCACAAATTAGTGCGGAGCTGGTTTTTGTAGGCTATGGCATTGAGGCGCCTGAATACGATATCAATGATTATGCCGAACTGGATGTGCAGGGAAAAATTGTGGTTATGCTGTCCGGGCGTCCGCAGAGCCTGCCCAGTGAAGTTGGGGCTCACTACGCGTCTTCGCGTACTAAGCGCGAAACAGCTGCCAGTCATGGCGCCATTGGTTATATTAGGCTGCATACACCAGAGCGCGAGAAGCGTCGGCCATTTGAATACTATGTAGAACACCGCTACGACGACACATTCGACTGGATTAAAAAAAATAATATGCCTGGCAGTGCCACACCAGGGCTGCATTCGGGAATTATGTTAAGTATTGCTGCGGGGAGGAAGCTATTTAAGAATGCAGAGCGCAGTCTTGAGAGCATTTTTGCCGATATTGAGAGTGAAAAGACCCCCAAGGGTTTTCCCTTGGGGTATCGGGCGGAGCTGAGCAGCAGTTCCAAGCACCAGCGGATTGTGAGCCCTAATGTGGTTGCGGTGTTACCGGGCAGCGATCCCCAATTGCGCGATGAATACGTCGTTTTTTCAGCACACTTGGATCATATCGGCAAAAAGAAAGATGGCCAGATTTATTACGGTGCCCAGGATAATGCCGCCGGTATTGCAGTGATGCTGGAGACTGCACGCTTATTTATGGAATCCGGGCACGCTCCGCGCCGATCACTGCTGTTTGTCGCGGTAACTGCAGAGGAGAAAGGCCTGCTGGGATCGGACTATTTTGCTGAGTATCCTACGGTGCCGCTGCAGTCTATCGTGGCTAATATCAATCTGGATATGCCGATATTGCTCTATCCATTCCGCGACATTATTGCCTTCGGTGCAGAACACTCCTCCCTGGGACAAATAGCAGAAAACGCAGCGCACCGCTCAGGACTCAAACTTAGCCCCGATCCCATGCCGGAAGAAGTGATCTTTGTGCGCAGTGATCACTACAATTTTGTTCGCCGCGGCGTGCCAGCGATATATCTGATCACTGGTCGGGAGGCCAAAGACCCCTCAGTGGATGGCACGGCAATGCAAAGCGCTTTTCTGCGAGAGCGTTACCACAAGCCTGGAGATACTGCCGATGAGCAGATTAACTACGAGGCGGCGAAGCAGTTTACCGAGGTGAATTATCTGATCGCGCGGCAAGTTGCAGATACGGATCAGCGGCCCTATTGGTACGAAGGAGATTTTTTTGGCGAGTTGTTTTCTACTCATTAACACGAAAAACAATAGAGTACTCAAAAGCCACCCGTGAGGTGGCTTTTTTATGCTTGCCGACACAACTCCAACCAGCGTTTTATTCCCGCGCTCCGATATTTCTGCCGATGCAATGCAAAGTAAAATTCTCTGCGTAGATCCCGCTGAGGGACCTGTAGCTCAACCAGTGAGCCGCGTTTCAATGCATCTGCCAGTGACACTCGGGATAGACAGCTGATACCCAGCCCCGTCTCCACGGCCCGCTTAATTGCCTCTGTGTGTTGTAGTTCCAAGAGAATATGTAAATGGGGCAAAAGCCCGGACATGGCTCTGTCAAAAGTCTGACGGGTGCCCGAACCGGATTCCCGGCTAATCCAAGTGGCGTTGATCAGGTCCTGGTCGGCAAGGCGCTTGCGCTCTGCCAGTGGGTGGGAGGGGGCACAAAAGACGACTAATTCATCTCGGCGCCAGGGGATCATTTCCAGGTCGGGGTGATTGATTTCCCCCTCGATAAGTCCCAAGTCCAATTCGAAATTGAGCACCCGTTCGGCAATGGCTGCGGTATTGGCAACCTCCAGTTGAACTTGTGTGCCGGGCTGTTCTTCCATATAGCGGGCCATGACGCTGGCAGCCAGGTAGTTGCCAATGGTAAGGGTGGCTCCAATCTTGAGGCTTCCGAGCTCGCGATGGGTCGCCAGTGTCTGCTCAAGTTCCTGGGCTCTCTCCAGCAGCTCTTCTGCCCGTGGCCACAGCTGTCGACCCAGTTCGTTGATACGCAAGCGCTTGCCGGTTCGCTCGAACAGACGCAGTTCAAACTGCTGCTCGAACTCTTTGAGTGCCGCTGAGGCAGCGGACTGGGACATGTTCAGACTCTCTGCGGCGCGGCTCACATTCTCGTGGTGGGCGCAGGCGAGGAACACTTCCAGCTGGCGTAGGGTATAGCGCAACCTGGTATCTCCGCTTAATCGTTAAATTAGATAAGGAATATCGAAATATCCCACTTTGCCAATAGATGTTCCAGGGCTAGAATTCAACTATCAAGAGGCTTGCGGAATAACCGGTTTTAAGTTTATGTCCAAATTGAATATAGAAAAGGTGTTGGATGTCCATCACTGGAACGATACGCTGTTCAGCTTCAAGACTACCCGGGACTCGGGTTTTCGCTTTGAGAATGGACATTTTACGATGATCGGTCTGCAGCAGGACAATGGTCGCCCCCTGCTGCGCGCTTACTCTATTGCCAGTGCCAACTATGAAGACGAGCTGGAGTTTTTCAGCATCAAGGTTCCCGATGGCCCCCTGACCTCGCAGCTGCAGAAGATCAAACCCGGAGATGAGATCTATGTAAGCCGCAAGCCCACCGGTACTCTGGTGGCAGACCACCTGTTGCCGGGCAAGCGTTTGTGGCTGTTGTCCACCGGTACCGGTCTGGCGCCTTTCCTCAGCATCATTAAAGACCCGACCGTTTACGAGCGCTTTGATCAAGTGATTCTCACCCATGGTGTGCGCTATGTATCCGAGTTGGCTTATGGGGATCATATTGAGAACGAGCTGCCCAAACACGAGTACTTCGGTGAAATGGTGAGTGAACAGCTGCTTTACTACCCCACAGTGACCCGTGAGCCCTATCGCAATACCGGACGTCTGACCGATCTGATGTTGTCCGGCAAGCTCTTCACCGACCTGGGTGTACCCAAACCGAACGTTGAAGAAGATCGCTTTATGCTGTGCGGCAGCCCGGGAATGCTGAAAGACCTTACCAATATTTTGGATGACTGGGGATTCAAAGAGACTCGTGCAGGAGTGCCTCACGAGTATGTGATCGAGCGCGCTTTCGTAGAAAAATAAGCTGGTTTACCCAGTGATAAAAAAACCACCTGCGGGGTGGTTTTTTTATGGGTGAAATAGGCTCCACAGAAACTATCCTGAGTGTGTAAAACATCTCCCTTTTACCCTGATTCGAAGGCATTTTTTCTGGGAGTGTCGAAATGAAGTTGTTTTCGCTGGGTTTATTACTGCTCTCTTTCCTATGGCTGGGTGCCTGTACACGGGTACCGGATGGGGTGGAGCCAGTGCAGAATTTCCAGCTGCAGCGCTATTTGGGTCATTGGTATGAAATTGCTCGGCTTGATCACTCTTTTGAGCGGGGTCTGACTTTGGTGACGGCGGACTATAGCCTCAACCCTGACGGTTCGGTCGCCGTGGTAAATACCGGCTACTCCAAAGGACGGGATGCCTGGCAGCTGGCGGAGGGACGGGCCGAGTTTGTAGGCCCCGAAAATGTGGGCCATTTGAAAGTCTCTTTCCTTGGGCCTTTTTACTCTGCCTATATAGTGATTGCCCTGGCAGATGATTATCAATACGCGATGGTATCCGGTTACGACAAGTCCTATTTGTGGATACTATCTCGCACCCCAACTATGCCTCAGGCCGCGCTAGAGCAATTTTTACAGAAGGCCAAGGCGATGGACTATCCTGTCGACCAGCTGATCTTTCCCAAGCAGGAAGCCCAACCGGTTATAAAAAACTCAGTGCAGCCTTCAGCACCAGGCTCAGTGCAATAAGGCGCGCTCGCGCCACCAGCTTAAACAGACCAGTAATAGTAAAAGTAGGGCCGGCCATAGGCGTCCGATCGGGACTTTGCTTGAGTCGGTATTGTCTATCGGCCCCAGACGCGCAGTGGCCATTTGCTGGGTTTGTTGGGTATTTAGGGCGTGCTGCCAGAGAGGCCAGTCCTTTTTGGCAAAGACATAAAAATCAAATGGAAGATCTCTGTTATTTTCAGCTTTTAGCTGGTGCCAGCCAGCACTGCTTGGCCAAAAAGTATGGCACTGGCCACGGGTGTTGCTACTTTCAGCGACGCCACTGATGGGCTGGGATTCATTTCGAGTATCAAATAATAGTGGACTGGTGCCGTTAAACTTTGGGCTGCACAGGGTGATGCGTTGCTGGGCACGCGGTAGTTCACTGGAGAGTATGATTGGCAGCCGTGAACCCAGATGCTTGAGTTGGTGATTGATAATGGATTTCCATAGGCTGGCGAATTCTGTGGCGAAGCCACTAGTGAGCCAGCGATGGCTGTCGCTAAATAGGATAAATCCCAAATGCTGTTCCTCGGTTGAGCGTCCCCAGAAGAGTGGATTTTCTCGATTGCCCATTAAGAAATCAGTTGCGCCGGGCTGTATGACTTGAAAACCCAGTGTAGCCAGGGAAGGAGTAGTAGCGGTGTGAGCTTGTTGAGAACCAAAGCCGATCGAGTTGTTGCTAGCAGATTTGGTATTCCCTGCTTTATGCAGTGACATGGACTGGGTGCTGCTGTACTGGAGAAAGGCTTTGGAATAATCACCACTCACTATCCATAACAGAGACTTCTGTGAGTCCAGAGAGTCAAGCTGCCGCCTTTGTTGAGGGGTAAATTGTGGCCACAGGTCACTATCGAGAATCAACAAATCGAAGGGGCTTGTCTCTGCCAGTAGATCCTGTGCCTCGTTAAGCTGCAGCCCGTTTAGTGTTTCCATTCTTATAATTTCAGGTGCTAACTGGGTCATCACCTGTGTCGCTACGCCAGATTGACGCAACCAGCGGGATAGGGCAGCTGTTTCGAAAGAGGGGCGAGCAAGCCACAGCAATACCTTGGGCTGGAGCGGTTGCTGAACCACGACAGGCAACGGCTCGAAACGACTTTCGCCAGCAGCACTGTCAATTCGCACCTGGTAAAGCTGTGGGCCACTGAGTTTGGGGGTGGCACTGAGTTGTGCTTGTACTTTTTCTCCCGCTTTCAAGTCAAGGCTATCTTCGATATCGCCGTAGGGATTCAACAAACTGAATTGTGTGTTTTCTGCCAGTGGCTGAGTGCTGTGAATCTGAAATTGCAGGGACTCGCCCAAGGTGACTTGTCGCTGCCAGTAGAAGCCCCAGCCGGCATCGTGAATTGGGGTACTGGATAAATTCAGGCGCACCGGGGCCAAATCGCGCAGGGCGTCGCGGCTGAGCGGCATACCGCTCAGTGTGAGGGTTTCCACACCGCTGAGATTTACCGGTAAAGCACTGGCAACTTCTTCGCTGTCGAGGTGGGCATGGCGTTCGGCCGTTACTATTGCCGGTGGCTGCCAGAGCATCCAGGCACTCAGCCATATGGCCAGTTGCAGTCCATAGTCGAGTGGATTGGCGCGGCGGCGGTTTCGCAATAGGAAAATTGAAGCTGTACAGGCCAGCAGGCACAGGCCGGGTATCACTAACTCAATCACTGTTTACTGTTCCCTTACTGGTGCAGCCAACGGCTGAAATTACTCTTTTGTTCGGCTTGTAATGGCAGTGAAGGGGCAGCCTTCGGTATGGGTAAAAGTTGATAGAGCAGCCGGTTAAGGGATTGCCGACATTCAGTGCATGACGGCTGCTGTTGGTAGAGGCGCAGTTGTTTGGAAAGCTCCAGTCTGATGTCGGCGGCCTGTGTTGTGGCAATTTTGCTGATTTGTTCCTGGAAATCGATGTCGAGATCGGCTCCTGTGTGTAGCTGCTCCATTAATGCCAAAAGCTGCACTCTTTCAGGCTGTTCAAATTCACTGCTGACAGTTTGTGGGGCTACGGCTTCCCGCTCGCCACTGAGACGGCGGCTCTCATCCAGTAGCGGTGCTTCGAAGCCAACTCTTTGCAGGTAAATACGCGAGGCCTGCTGCACTTCTTTGATAAAACGCAGGGCCCGGTGCTGGTGGGGCAGAGAAGTTAGGGGCTCGATCACCGAGAGATCGCGGTGGGAACTCCACATGGCATTGAGGGCATTGCGCAGCAGTTCCTTGGTTTGCGGATCAAACAGGGTGGCATGCTCCGAGCTGTCGTGCAGGTGGCCGGCGGAAGCGGCAATGCGCTCGGTCTGTTCGAAGTGGGAGTCCCGCTGGGCAAAGGGGCTAGCACTTTTTTCGCTGTGCGCCTGATGCTCATCCTGTTCCGGAGGTTGGTGATTCTCACTGTGTTCGGCGTTTTCCTCATCTGCGTGCTGTGCCGCTGTGCTGTCAGCATGCTCTGCTTCGGAGTCCTCCTCACCGAGGAAGCGGCCGTAACGCATACGCAGCAGGTTCTGCTCATAGGCCAGCCCTTCAGAGCGCTTGCGGAATTCCTCCGGCGGCAGCTTCTCGCGTTCGATCAACAGGGCTTCGGTATCAATAATTAGTTGACGCTGGCTGCGGAAATACTCTGGTAATACCTTGATCGCCATTCCCACGCTGTCACTCAGGCCGAAGATTTCATCCTGTGGCCAGCGTAGGATAAAGTGCTGGCTCTTGGATATATTAGCGCTGGGCTCACGGTTATCCCTAGCTTCCAGGTACCAGTAGAGTTCATCGCCGGCTTCCATGGAAAACTGGTCTAGGGGTAGTGAGAAATTGTAGTGAACATTATTGCTGTTAATTAAGGGGCTGGGCTGCAAGCTGGCGAGTGCGATACGCTCTTCGCGAAAGCGTAAATTTTCCCCGTTGCCACTGGCGAGGGTTACCAGCAGGTCCGCCGAACTGACTTGATAATCGTCGCTAATTACGACTTTCACAGGAATGGTTTTTGAATGCCCATATGTTGTGTCTATACGCAGGCTCGGCGCCTCGAAGACAAACTCAGGAGCGCTGTCTTTTTGCACCTGAATATTATGTATTTCCGGCAGGAGTTCTTGGGTATCTGAGACCTGCACAGAGAGCTGGTAAAAATCTGCCTTAGTGATCCTGCGCTGCAACTGCCACTCTTTGCTGGGGACTTCTCCCTGGGGAGAAAAAATAAAATTTTCTGATTCCGCCAGCATTTCCAGGCCGTCTACCGGTGTATTGAATTCAATACTCCACTGTACCTGTGTCTGCTCTGGCACATCGACTAGCAGGCCTTGGCGGGACGCCGCGAGGCCGGTATAGCTGGGTGGTTGAATACGGGTCTCTGCCCCCACGATGGCGAGCTTTTCCGTTGTGGCAATAGCGGCGCTTTGTTGAGCGACTCCCGTTTTATCTGTTACAGAAAAAGGGCTGCCGACAACAAATAGCCAAAGCCCCAGGCAGACACCAAAGGCGTGAGTAACAGGACTACGCAGGTGAGCTGGACCCAGTGATATTTTTTCGGGGTCTTGTCGTAATCGTTGCAAGGTCTTGTCGATACGCTTGCGCTGCAGTTGTTGCACAGGGCTCAGGTCGGTTTCCCGCTGCCACAACAACGAGCTGCTGTCCTGTAGCTGGGGAAACTGTTGGTCCAGGTGTCGGCATAACTGTGCCTGGCTCGGGCGCCAGTTGCGATCCAACAACAACCCCAGCGCAATAATTCCGAGCCAGGCGGGTAGTAGCCACAGGGGCCAGTTGAGTAGGTATACGCCCAAGCCAGCCAGCAGGCTGAGTGCGCTGCCCAGCCACAGGTAAGGTTGCAAAGCTGTCTGTTGCCAGCGTCTGCGCACAATGCCAATAGTTTGCAGGCCTTTATCCATGACGCGGCTCCTCAGAACTTCCCGGAGGCGTTTTACTTCTTCTATGCGCTGGAGCGCGCGACAGGGCCAGCAGACGCTCAAGCGTCAGCAGCAGTAGCAGGGCGATAATCATCCCGGGTTGCAGCTGTTCGCTGCGGCGTCTTTCGATATCGGTGTCTGCCACAGCAATACCCATAGTGACGCTACCCGACCACTGTCCGCGGTTGAGGTGCTGTAGTGGCCAGTCTTGCGCCGACCACTGTTGCCACAAAGCGTTGGGCAGGTCCGCACGCCGATAAAAATCAGCGCTGTGCCAATCCTTTTGATAGCGAAGCCAGCTGCCCCGCCCCAAAGGAGCTGCCTGTACCGAGTGATTCTCGGGCACAAAGACAAAGGCCACATCGCCAGGGGCTTGAATACTGTTATCGGTGATCAACAGACCGCCGTTTACGACAAAATCGCTAACCGCTTGGGGTAGGGGGGCAGGGCCTGCATAGATCAGCCAATCTGTTTGTTCGGCATTGGGTATTTCTTCCGTTCCCAGAGTTTGTACCGATAGCCCTGGCATGGTGCGGCGCCAGTCCTGCAATAACGGTATCCACCAGTTGGGTACTTCGCCCATTGTTGCGAGGCGCGGCAACAACGGGCTTTGCGGTGTGGTGGGCTTATTCAGGCTGTGCCACTGCCAGTGGGGGCTGCTTCGGAGCGCCTGGTGGGCTGTGGGGAAAGTGTTGTTTATCAACAGGATATGGGCGTAACGCAATTCGGCGCGGCGGGACAGCAAAGATAAAGTTTTCCACAGATCGACATTTTGTTCTGGGGGTGAGGTTATGGCTGTGGTTTCTGGGGATAACCACAGTACTTTGTAATTGGCCTCTGTAAGTTGCGGCAGAGAACTGTGGATAAAATCCATCGCCGTTTCCGCCGGAATCCGTGAATCCACCAGCACAACTATTTCCTGGGGATAAAAATTCCGCTTTATCAGCGGCTGGCTCAATAAAATAGCCAGTATGGCAACAATCAACAGGCGAAACAGCAAAAGCCACTTGTTATCCACAGCGGGGCGGCGCGCGCGACTCTGTGAATATCTCTGTACCCACTGGAGGGCGGCAAAGGAGATCTGCTGTGGATTACTTCGGCGCAGTAGGTGGATGGCAATAGGAATCGTCAGGGCGGCGAAAAGCCACAACCACTGTGGGGATTGGAAAATACTATTTATCCACAACATCTCAGCATAACCTGCCGTGACGTTGGATAAACTGGTGCAGGGACTTTTCCACAGGCTGCTCGATTAGGTTGCTTTGCAATAAACAGTCCTGAGCGGCGAAGCGCGCTTTGAGTTCGGTCTGCGCTTGGGCAAAGGCATTCAGGTAAGACTGGCGCTGTTGCTCGGCATCGACCTCCAAAGCTGCTGGGCTATTGGAGTTAGCTTCGGGGTTGAGCAGCTTCAGCTCACCGTCAAAGGGGAAAGTCTGTTCCGCTTCGATCAACAATTGTAGCGGCAGGCAGGGTCGGCCGGCGGCGTGCAGGCGTGCGGCAAAATGGCTGATCTCATTGTCCTGTTCAAAAAAATCACTCAGTAAAACCACTTGGCAGGGGCGTTCGAAGTATTGCCACAGTGGAGCCAGTTGGGATTGATCCGGCCAGTGGTCGCTGGCAGTGAGCCGCTGTAATTGCAGGGCGATCTGGCGCTGGTGATTTTCGCCTCGGCCTTCGGGCATATGGATGCTGTGCTGATTGTTCAAGGCCAACAGGGAAAAGCTGTCCCCCTGGGCACTGAGCAGCCAGCACAGGCTGGCAATCCAGCACTTGGCGTAGTGCAGTTTATTCAGACTGGGCTCGACAAAGCTTGCCTGGCCCAGGGAGGCGCTGGTGTCGAGCACAAAGCACACATGCATGCGGCTTTCCTGCTCGGTTTCACGCACATAATAGCGATCGCTGCGGGCGAATAATTTCCAGTCGATATGGCGAATGGCATCGCCGGCCTGATAGCCACGGTATTGGTGAAACTCCAGGCCGGTGCCGCGGCGCTGGCTGTGCTGGACGCCGAGCATTACCCCTTCGGCAATATGTCGAGATAGCCACACCAAATCGCGACAGCTGGCCAGGGTTTTGGGAGATAGGTATTCCATGTCGATCAATCCCGACCGGGTTCCGGGACCACCGCCAATAATTCGTTAATCAGCTGCGGCATTTGTACTCCGTCCGCCTGGGCCTGGAAGCTGAGCAGCACCCGGTGGCGCAGCACTGGCAGCAGCAGGCAGTGGATATCCTCGCGGGTCACGGCGAGACGTCGCTGTAACAGGGCGCGGGCCTTGGCGGCGAGGATCAGTGCCTGGCCTGCGCGGGGGCCGGCACCCCACTTGACCCACTGCTGCAGGGTGTCACTGCCACTGGTCTCGGCGCGAGTGGCGCGTACCAGTGCCGCCACATAGCCGTACAAGTCATCGCTCACATGAATTTCCCGCACCAGCTTTTGCATCTCGCGCAGTTGCTCGGCATCCAGGCTGGGGCTGGGTTTTATCCTGGCGGCGCCAGTGGTGGAGCGCAGGATTTCCACTTCATCCTGTTCATCCGGGTAGTCGATATGGATATTCAGCAGAAAGCGGTCCAACTGTGCCTCTGGCAGTGGGTAAGTCCCGGCCTGTTCGATGGGGTTTTGCGTGGCCAACACGAAATAGGGATCGGGCAATTCCAGGGTTTTACCACCCACGGTCACCGAGCCCTCCTGCATGGATTCCAGCAGGGCGGCCTGGGTTTTTGGTGGGGTGCGGTTAATTTCATCCGCCAGCAGGATATTGGTAAATATCGGGCCGCGCTGGAATTTAAAAAAGCGCTTGCCGGTGCTGTGGTCCTCTTCGAGGATCTCACTGCCGAGAATATCGCCAGGCATTAAATCCGGGGTGAACTGCACTCGCTTGAAATCCAGTGCACTGGCATCGGCGAGGGTTTTTACCAGCAGAGTTTTACCCAGCCCCGGCACCCCTTCGAGCAGGGCGTGGCCACCAGCCAGCAGGCAGATCAGCATCTGCTCCACCACGGGCTTCTGGCCGACAATGACTTTTGCAATTTCCTGTTGCAGATTGTCCAGGTTGTGCAGTTGTTGTTCGATACTATTTTCCAGGGTGGTCAGCATAGTCAGCTCGTCAATGCGTAAATAACAATGTTCACGGCAAATTTTGTGTTGTCGATGGCGAGCCAGCGCTTGTTGCGGTAGTCGTAGTCCCACTCGCAACCGAAATCCTTGTTGCTGTAGAGCACGGCGATGCGCCCGTTAACGACGATGGCTTTTAGGTAGTCATGTACCAGATCATCGCCCCAGCCATTTAATTCAAAGCTGGTTACCGGCAGTTCGTCGAAGGGGAAGAAACAGTGGTAGAGATCGTGATCGTCTGGGAGTTTTTGCAGGCAGTCGTGGCCGAACAGTTCAGCCATTTGCGCTTCGAAGGATTTGGCAAAGAGGCCATCGATATCGTGGTTGCAGTCGTCGACAAATACAAAGCCGCCGCGATTGACATAATCGCGAAAATTTCGCGCTTCCTCCGTGGTGAACTGCACCAGCTTGTGCCCGGCCAAGTAGCAGAACGGGGCCAGCAGCATTTTATTATCCGCCAGCGGCACTATGTGCTCTTTGAGGTCGACCTTCAGGTTGGTGTACTCCACCAGCGAGTTGAGCAGGTTGGAGGGCATGCGCTGGTCTACATCCCAATCACCGGACTCGTACATTAAGCGGGTGAAATAAAAATCGTAGTGCTCCCGCCTGTTACCCGATTCAATATTTTGCGCACGACTGCCCAGCGGCAGCGCTGCGGCGCAGCTGCCCAGGATCAGGTGCTGGAGAAAAGCCTTACGGGTGAGGGACACGGGATAACTCTATTTACTGCGTTGGTTTTTATTGTCGTGAGGGAAGGAAAGAAGGTGCTTAGTTCGGGACACGCTGTGAATACATCTTGGTGCGCGCTTAATCGGCATCCATGCCTCATACGGTCCCGAACGGAGTACCTTCTTTTCTTCTACCAATTTATTTTCAATACTGGGAGTTAGCCGGTTTTTCGGCTTAACCCATCGTGGATCAATAATTAGCCCAGTTTGCGCTTGGTGTTGATCACATTGATGCCGTCAAAGCGTGCAGTGGAACTACCATGGGACACCGCACTGGTTTGCATAGGCTGGCCTTTGCCGTCAAAGAAGGAACCGCCCAGGCGGTAGTCGTCCTTGTCGCAGACCTGCGAGCAGGCATTCCAGAATTCCTGGGTGTTGGATTGGTAGGCAACGTCCTCCACCATGCTGGTAATCTTGCCGTCTTCAATTTCGTAGAACAGTTGACCACCGAACTGGAAGTTGTAGCGCTGCTGGTCGATGGAGAAGGAACCGGCACCGACTATATAAATGCCTTTTTCCACATCCTTGATCATATCGTTAACGCTCAGCTCTTCTTTGCCGGGCAACAGCGAAACGTTGGACATGCGTTGGAATTGCACACTGGACCAGCTGTCGGCGTAGCAGCAGCCGTGGGATTTCTTTTGCCCCAGCATATGTACCTGGTCGCGGGTGGCCTGGTAGTTCACCAATACGCCGTCTTTGACCAGATCCCAGTTACGGGTCTTCACGCCTTCATCGTCGTAGCCGACGGCACCGAGTGAACCGGGCTGTACCTTATCGGCAAACAGGTTGACCTTGTCGCTGCCGTATTGGAATTTGCTGCTGCGCCATTTATTGATAGTGGCGAAAGAGGTGCCGGCAAAATTGGCCTCGTAGCCGAGTACCCGGTCCAGCTCCAGCGGGTGGCCGACGGATTCGTGAATAGTGAGCCACAGGTGGCTGGGGTCCAGCACCAGGTCGTACTTGCCTGGTTTGACCGATTTAGCTGTGAGTTTTTCCTGGGCCTGCTGCGCCGCCAGGCGCGCATCTTCGGCCATATCGTAGGAATCGCGGTAGAGCACGGTTTGCGATTGGATCTTGTCTTCAGCGCGGCCCTCCAGGTACTCAAAGCCGCGTCCTACCGGCTGGCTCAGGCCCTGGCGGGTGCGGAAGCCGCCGGTTTTCTTGTCCACTGCCGTTACCGAGAAGGGCGCCCACAAACGGTGGACGTCTTGATCGATATAGGAGCCGTCGGTGGAAGCAAAGTATTTTTGCTCGTTCACCAGGTACAACATGGAGTTGATATAGCTGGCGCCGGCCTCCAGGGCGGACTTGTTCACGTCCATCAACAGATCCACCTTGTCGGCCAGGGGGATCTGCATAGCGTTTTTCTGGATCGGTGTCTGCCAGCTGACTTCGCCATGGCCTTTTACCGGGGCCAGTTGTACTGGCTCCTGCTGGTACTTGGCATTGGCTTTGGCGGTGGCGACTGCCTGGCGGGTAGCGCGGGCGACGCCATCGGCCGTCAGGTCATTGGTGGCGGCAAAACCCCAGGTGCCGTTGGCAATAACGCGAATCCCCATACCGATGGATTCGGTGTTCACCACATCCTGCACTTTCATCTCGCGGGTGACCACGTATTGATTCAGGTAGCGGCCAATACGCACATCGGCATAACTGGCGCCGAGTTTCGTGGCGGTATTCAGGGCCACATCGGCAAATTCTTTTTTAACGGCGAGATCGATACCACTTTGGGTGAGTTTGCTCTCGGCTACCAAGTTGCCAGATAACGGCAACATGGAAACACCGAGGCCGGCACCGCTGAGCTGGAGAAATTTTCTTCTATCCATTTCATTTTCCTCAATGGGTGCGGGCTGTTACACGGCGTCGGAAAGGCTGCTGAAGGTAAAGTCGCGGACTTTCAACGCTGGGATCATGGCGGACATGCCCCACATACCGACGCGCTGGGGGATGCCCATATCCTCAATATTGTTGAGCATAATCACCGGGCTTTCGTTAAAGCGAAAGTTCTTCACCGGGTATTTGATTTTGCCGTTTTCGATATAGAAGGTGCCGTCGCGGGTGAGTCCGGTGAGCAGCATGGACTGCGGATCGACCATACGGATATACCAGGTGCGGGATACCAAAATGCCGCGGCGGGTGTTTTTGATCAATTCTTCGGTGGTTTTATCGCCGCCGACCATAATCAGATTGTTGGGCTCTGGCACTACCTCACCTTTGCTTTGCTTTGCCCAATAGCGATTACGCGCCAGATTTTTCACCACGCCGTCTTTGATCCAGTCGGTGCGCTGTAAGGGCATAAGGTCGTCGTCGGCCCAGGGCTGTGCGGGCACATTGAGATCGGCGGGGTCGGAGTAGAAGTGCACGCGCTTATCGAACATCTTCTCACCGGTACGGTTGCCACCGCCTTTTTTGCTCATAAAGCTGCGGCCCTCATCGGCGTTGCGTGCATCGAAACCACTCAACATATAACCCACCAGGCCGGAGACTGCGTTAGGTTCCAGGATCACGATGTACTTGCCCGGCTCCAGGGCACGGGCTTCCTGGGAGAGTACGGCCTTGTCGATGGCCACGGAGGAAGTACTGCCGGTATTCATAGTGCCAAAGTCGGTGACATCGCTTTCGGCCCAGCCGGAACCCAGGCCATTTTCGGTGCGCATGGTGACGGTGAAGTTAGCGGACGTGGAGGCGTGGTAGCCGAACAATCCCTTGGTCGTGGCGACTGCAGCAAAGGCGCGCGCATCTTCCAGGTAGCCGGCGGCAACCACTTTCTTTTCTTTTGCTGCAATGATGGAGTCGGCAGCTGCCTTGGCGCGCTGGTCCGGAGTGATATCGGCCGTAGACTTGGCATAGCCGTCCACACTCACATACTTCTGTGCGCCCAGCATGGGCATGGCTTCCGGGTTTTCCGGTGAGAGCTTAGCCAGCTCCTCTGCACGGCGCATCACTTTTTCCAGGGACGCATCGCTGAATTCGTTGATGGTGGCCACACCGGATTTTTTACCGAAACGGGCCTCAACGGCCAGTTCGATATCGTTGACGATACCGCTGGTGGAAACACTGTTGCGCGCGTAGCGAATATTGCCGGTTTCGCTGCCGGCTAGTTGCGCGCTGGCTTCATTGGCGCGGCTGAATTTTAAAACCTTATCGAGAATACGCTTCGCTTCACTTCTACTTAGAATTGCCATTGCCTTTTCTCCAATTACTTATTCTTGTGCGCTGCCGTTCAGGAAATCTTGCGCTTGGTATTAATTACATTGATTTTGTCGAAGCGGGAGGTGGAACAGCCATGGGACACCGCGCTCACCTGGCTTGGCTGGCCCTTGCCATCAAAGAAGGTGCCACCCAAGCGGTAATCGCTGTTGTCACAGATCGCTGAGCAGGAGTTCCAGAATTCCTGGGTGTTGGACTGATAGGCGACGTCCTCTACCTGGCCGACGATCTCGCCGTTTTTGATTTCGTAGAACAGCTGTCCACCGAACTGGAAGTTGTAGCGTTGTTGGTCGATGGAGTAGGAGCCGCGCCCGACGATGTAAATCCCTTTTTCCACATCGCGGACCATATCTTTGGCCGAGTACTTTGCCTCACCCGGTGCCAGGGAGACATTGGGCATACGCTGGAATTGCACACTGGACCAGCTATCGCCGTAGCTGCAGCCGTGGGACTCCTTTTGGTCGATCATATGGACCTGGTCGCGGGTGGCTTGGTAATTCACCAGAACGCCCTCTTTTACCAGGTCCCAGCGCTTGGTTTTCACTCCTTCATCGTCGTAGGCGACGGCGCCGAGGGAGCCGGGTTGTACCTTATCGGCGAACAGGGTGACTTTATCGCTACCGTACTGGAATTTGCCACTGCGCCATTTATCCAGGGTGGCAAAGGAAGTGCCGGCGTAGTTGGCCTCGTAGCCCAGTACCCGGTCCAGCTCCAATGGGTGTCCCACAGATTCATGAATGGTTAGGCACAGGTGTGAGGGTTCCAGTACTAGGTCGTACTTGCCCGGATCGATCGACTTGGCGGACAACTTGGCCTTGGCCTGCTCGGCGGCCAACATCGCATCCTCGGCCATATCGTAGGAGGCTTTGTAGAGGGTGGTCTGACCGCGGATTTTGTCTTTGTCGTGCCCGGCCAGGTATTCATAGCCTCTACCCACCGGATCACTGAGGCCATTGCGGGTTTTAAATACACCGCTTTTCTTGTCTACGGCCGTCACCTGCATCGGTGCCCAGAGGCGGTGGATATCCTGATCGATATAGGAACCATCGCTGGAGGCGAAGTATTTCTGCTCATTGACCAAATATAGGGAAGAGCGGATATAACTGGCCCCGGCCTTGAGCGCGCCGTTATTAACATCCATCAGGAAATCGACTTTTTCACTGATGGGCACTTGCAGGGCATTCTGTTTGATCGGTGTCTGCCAGGAAACCTCACCTACACCTTTAACTGGCGCTAAGCGCACCGGTTCGGTCTGGTACTTAGCATTGGCCTTGGCCACAGCGACGGCCTGGCGTGCGGCGCGGGCAACGCCGTCGGCAGTTAGATCATTGGTGGCGGAAAAACCCCAGGTGCCGTTGGCTATTACGCGGATACCAGCGCCGAGGGATTCTGTATTGACGATATCCTCGACATTGGTTTCGCGGGTCATCACGTACTGGTTGAGATAGCGGCCGATGCGCACATCGGTATAGCTGGCACCGGCCTTGCGCGCTGTATTTAGAACCACGTCCGCCAAGTGCCGCTTGTGAGAACTGTGCATGCCCTCGTTGAGCAACTGCTCTGCACTGACTTGCATACCTTGTAGTGGCAGTAAAAGACCACTGGAGCCGACGCCGGCGATCTTGAGGAATTTTCTTCTTTCCATTGGCTACCTTAGTTCCGCCAGTACGCTTTTATGCCCTGGGGGTGTAGTTATTGTTATGGTGCCCGGTGGTACATCAAGGGGCCTGACGGGCACTGCATTCAGACTTTGGGTGAGTACAACTAACAGGAGCAAGTGCTTCTTGTAAAGTGGTCGCTCGGTAGAGTGAGGTCTGGCAGGGGCGAGTGGTTGATAACTCCGAGGAAGGTTAGTGAGGCGCGCTCTTCGGAATCTTGGCGAAACGAGTGTTCATACCAAAAGTGAAATTTTCGATACTCGGATGATTAGTTTCAGTGTCATAAATATGTATCAAACATTCGATACTGCCAATAGAAAGCTGTCCGAACCCAGTCACATTACGTCGTTTTTCCTTTAAGATAATTGCCAGCTGTTTTCAATCGCTTTTCAAAGGCTGTGATGTTTTAAAACAATTTTCTCTCTGTTGAAATGTTAATCGTCGACTGTGGGCCAGTAGAATATTCTTAGTTTTATCAAGCAGTATAAAATTAGGGGACATTTAGGTAGTTTTTTGAACGATCCCAGTAAATCCAAAAACTACTAAAAGTTCGTTACGCAATATAACTGCTGGTATCAGAAGTCCCTGACGTTTAGTGGAGATAATGGCTGATTTTATAGTTATCAATATAAAGGCTAAGGTTTTCTTGAAATAGGTAAAATTACTGTTGTTTGCTACTGCCCTGTTCATTGGATCTATTAATCGGCACTGGCCTTTCCCATAAGTCTCCTATTGTCAGAGCGTGTAATTGCTTTTATAACTGAGGTTTAATTTAATGGTTAAAGGTGCCGGAATTTTTCTTTTGATGAAAAGACTCTTCGGTGCAGGCCTTTTCCCCGTCTATATATTGACCTGTAGTATACGGTTGTGTACATTTGTATACATGGTAAGAAAGGGAGCGATATGCTCAATAAATCCCAGTCTATTTCGGCGCGATTGTCGGCAGTTGACTACAACTACTTAATGTCGATTGACCGCAATGGGGCAATCACACAAAGTGAAAAAGTGCGTGAGTTAATTGCTATGGCGAGAGACTCGACCAGGCAAGTGAATTCGGTCCAGGCTTACCTTTCCTCAGCTGAAGCCCTGCTTCCATTAAAAGCGCGCTACCTGGAGGAAAGTCAACGTAGCCTTTTGATTGAAGCCGTATTGGAGTTGCTCGCAGAAAGTGCGGCAGTAGTGCATAACAGCACCGACTGTGAGCCTATTGCGCCAGTACTGGAGAGAAATCTCCTGCCTGCCGTTGATGCTTTCCTGGAAAAAATGGTACTCCTGTCTCGCCAGGGGGTTCCGCGCAGTATCCACCGCGAAACGGCGGAGAAAATTCGACATCGGTTGGAGTTGGAAACTGCCGATTAAATAGTGATTAACGCTATTTTATTTTTTAGTGAGAAGAAGGGATTTAATTATGGGGGAGGGACTTATCAAACGTATTTCGCGCTTGATTTCGGCGTCTGCCAATGCGGTAGTAGAGTCGGTTGAAACCTCTACGCCAGAGTTGATGATGGAGCAGGCAATCAGAGAGATCGAAGATGCTATCGCTGATGTGCGAGGTCAACTAGGTAAAGTGGAAGCGGCAAAATATCTTAATGGCAAAGCACTAAACGATGAAAATTCTCGCCACGGCGCGCTGACAGTACAAATTGAAACCGCAGTGAAAGAAGAGCGGGATGATTTGGCCGAGGTTGCTATTGCCAAACAAATGGACATCGAGGCACAACTGCCGGTGCTGGAAAAAGCCATTAGTGAAAATGATGTAGAAATGCAGGAACTCAATTCTTACCTCAGTGCACTGCAAGGTAAAAAACGTGAAATGCGTGAGCAGTTACAGGAATTTATCCAAGCCAATGAGCACATGAGAAAAGGTGTTATTGGTGACGGCCCTGGCAGCAGCCGAAAAACGGGAGTTCAGGTAGAGCAGGCCACTGATGCCTTCAATCGGGCACTTGGGCATACCGGTATATCGACCTCCCGCTGTAATATAGATGCAAGCAAGCTGGCGGAACTCGAGGAGCTTGCGCGAAACAACTGCATCAAGGAGCGTTTAGCCAAAATTAAGTCGGGGGCCTGATGGTATTTTTATTACAAGACCAGAATCTGCTTTTTACCGGCGCGCTGGTTTTAATGTTTATGATAGCGCTGCTTGAAGGCGTGATGACATTGATTGGCATTGGTATTTCAGATTTGCTCGACAACCTACTGCCAGATTTTGAAGTGGACGTACCGGATACCGGACTTTCTGGCGGCTTGACAAAATTACTAGGCTGGCTGCGTTTTGGTGAGGTACCCGCCCTTATCTTACTGGTGACATTCCTGGTTAGCTTTGGTGCAACAGGTCTGATCATCCAGATGCTCTTAGAGTCCATTTTTGGGTTTTTATTGCCAGGTGGTCTGTTGGCGTTAGGCGTTATTTTTCTGGCGTTGCCGCAGGTTCGCTTCGTAGGCAATATTTTGCGGCGTTTTGCCATCGGTGATGAAAGTGAAGCGGTGGGAAGAGATTCCTTTATTGGCCGTATCGCAATAATTACCATTGGCAAAGCTGAAGCTGGCTCGCCGGCGGAGGCGCGCTTTAGTGATGAGTACGGCACCACTCACTATGTGATGGTGGAGCCGGATACAAGTGAAACATTTAACCAGGGGGAAAAGGTGTTACTGGTAGAGGAATTGGGAGCGCATTTTCATGTAACCCGCCCGACCAGCCAACACCTGATGGAAAACAACTAAATGGAGAATCTAGCAGTGATAGGAAACCTTCCCGTCATAGTGTTTATTGCCGGTGCTGTACTGGTCGCCTTAATTGTCACCGGAACCATTTTTGCAAGGCTGTACACGCGTGCCTCCAAGGAGCGTTCCTTTGTACGCACCGGTATGGGGGGGCAAAAGGTCATTATGAATGGCGGTGCTTTGGTGCTGCCAGTTTTGCATGAAATTATTGCAGTGAATATGAATACTCTGCGGCTTGCGGTTTCACGCAAAGAGCATCTGGCATTGATCACCAAGGATCGTATGCGCGTAGATGTACTGGCTGAATTCTACCTGCGGGTGAAGCCGGATATAGATGCCATTGCCAACGCTGCTCAAACTCTGGGCCTGCGTACGCTTGACCCGGATGCCCTCAAGGAAATGATTGAGGGTAAGTTTGTCGATGCCCTGCGTTCGGTGGCAGCGGAAATGGAAATGGCCGAGTTGCATGAACAGCGCAGCCAGTTTGTCCAGAAAGTGCAGCAGGTAGTGTCTGAAGACTTGCTGAAGAACGGTTTGGAACTGGAGGCGGTCTCGCTGACGGGTTTGGACCAGACCCACAAAGAATTCTTTAATCAGGACAACGTGTTTGATGCCGAAGGCCTTGCCAGTATGACCCGCTCTATCGAAGCGCGTCGCAAGGAAGTTAATGACGTCGAGCAAGAAACCATGGTGCAGATCGAGACGAAAAATCTCGAAGCTGAGCGCCAAAAACTGGAGATCGACAAAGAAAAACGCTACGCCCACCTGGAACAGCAGCGCGAACTGGAAAATCGCGAAGCCGCACAAAAAGCGGATATTGCCCGTGAGCTGGCTGAACAGGAGCGCGCTGCGCGCAAAGCGGAGATTGAAGCCCAGCGCGAGGTAAGTCAGTCGCAAATTGCTGCTGAGCAGGCCACCAAACTGCTTGAAATTGAAAAGGAGCGCCGCCTGGAGGAGCAGGAAATCGAGCGTGCGCGAATTTTGGATGAGCAGCGTATTTCCAAACAGAAATCCGTTGAGATAGCTGAACAAGAACGCGCGATTGCGGTTGCCGAGAAATCCAAAGAGCAATCTTTGGCAGATCAGCAGGCCAACGTAGCCCTGGCCGAAGCAGTAAAAGCCGAGGAACAGGTCCGCACGGCTAAAGATGTTGAGGTCGCCGAGCGTGACAAGCGTATTGAAATTATTGAAGCACAGAAAGTTGCTGAACGTCAGGCCACCGGTATCAAGGTGATGGCAGAAGCGGAAAAATCAGCAGCTGAGGATAAGGCTGAGGCCCTGCGTCTGCAAGCTTCTGCTGAGGCCGAAGCGATTCGTATCAAGGTTGAGGCAGACCGTGAAAAGTATGCGGTAGATGCTGAAGGCCAGCGCTTGATGAACGAAGCCTACAACAGCCTGAACGAAGCTCAAATTGCTCTTAAGCAAGTACTCAGTTTGCACGAAAATCTTCCCAATATTATTCGTGAGAGCGTCAAGCCGATGGAGAGGATTGAGGGTATGAAGATTATTTCCGTCGAAGGTCTCAATGGCGTTGACGGTCGCGCATCTACGGGCATTCTCGACGGTGATGCTGAAGCCAGGAGCCAGAGTTTACCTGAAGCCCTGGTAGGCAGTGCCCTTAAGCACCGCGCTATGGCACCACTGGTGGACTCCCTGCTAAAAGAGGCCGGAGTTGGTAATCTTAATACATCAGTCGAGACTGAAAAATAATAATTTTTTAATAAAGCGTTTGGCGAATAAAAATTATAAGCGCTGAACCCTATAGTCCAGACAAACCGATTTGGTTTGTCTGGACTATATCTGCTGGGATTGCTTTAAAGGTTCGATTTACGGGCGTCCAATTACCCATTGATTAATTATCAAAATATTAATTCAATGTTATTCTATTAGTGATAGCTAAATGATGATAATGATTGCATCAAATACCATATTCTTTATGTTGTCCAACCATCATCAGTACCATTAGAGGCCTCTGAATAATTCCGTGATGCCTCTGAAAGTTACGGGATTATTGAGAAGCTCCTTAGATAAGTCCGCCGGTATAAGAAGTGCCGATGGTATTAAAATTTAGAGTTGGATCGTTATGAAAAGCTGTACCAGTTGCAAAAGTGGTGTTCTTGAACCGGGCTTTATCGAAGCCCGACTAAATGTGCACACTTGTTCATTCTGTAGGGGAAACTGGATTTTGATTGAGGATTTCCTGGCATGGAAGCGCCAAAATCCTGATTATCAGTTTAGTGATAATCTCGATATGGAGACACTTAGTGAAGTAGCCGCAGAGGATACCAAGCGGGCCATTTTATGTCCTATCGCTGGTGTGATTATGCAAAAAATCAGGATACAGGCTGGTAGCGAACACCGTTTAGATTATAGTCCGGCAGTTGGTGGTATTTGGCTGGATAAGGGAGAGTGGGAATTACTGAAGACGGAGGGACTTGCGGGCTCATTGAATTTTCTTGTGACACATGAATGGCAAATGCAAATCAGGGAAAGTAAAGCACAAGAGACATTTTCTGAGATATATAGAAGCAAATTTGGCAATGAACTATACAGTAAGATGAAAGAAGTTCGCGAATGGTTATATTCACAAGAACATAAAGCGGATATTTTAGCTTATTTGAATGCAGAAGATCCCTACTCTGCTAAGCGTTGATGCCCAATAACTATAATAATGCTTTTTAAGGAAGTTATTAATATTTTTATTTTAGGTTTTTGATACTGGATATTTGAGCGAAAATAGTTTGACTGCGTTTGCCATGGATCGGTACTACATTATTGGATGTGAGAACTTTATTTCTCAGCATTTCCTACCTATTTTGTACTTTAAGACAGCCCCGAGTATTTATATATAAATACTCATAAATCACGCTGCTTAATCATTGCGTATCTCAAATCTGTATGATGAGCGCATATAGCTTTCTATTTTTTAGTCTAGACAATAGGTGATTTTTGAATGGCCAAAAAACTAACAGAGAAAGAAGTACACCGCGCGCGTATTTGCTTTGAATGTGGCTGCTTACCCAGTCGAAAATTTTGGAGTGACATGATAAATGACAAGGGAGAGCAGTACGATGCTGTTATGTATTTTGCCAAACAATTTCCTGTGTCTGAGGATGAAATAATAACAATAGAGGAGCTCCAATCCAGGGAGGAGATTCATGCTGTAGCAGACAACTATCACTGGGATGATAATACTCTAGACAGCCTGTATGCCTTTATAAACCATCCATTATGTGATGCGGGTACAGCTCTTCTTTTGTTCTGGAAAGGGGCGGGATACCGTATTTTATCCCATAATTCATGCCCCTCAGATGACAAGGAGGAGAAATTATTTTTTAGCGAATTAATATTGCGATTTAAGGCTAAAGGCTTTAATTCTTATGATATTGCTTTTAATCCATATAGCGACCACTATATACCACCATTAGATGAGTGTTTAAAGAAAGGCTATTTGATCCCCGGTGAATTTCTGTGTCCATATAGTACTATGTATGTAGATACAAATTTGTAGTCGTTTTGCAGAATAATTAATGTATAAGGGATTTTTTATGCTGGATATTTGAGCAAAAACTGTTTGACGGCATTTGCTATGTATAGGAGCTTCGTTATTGATTGATATCCTTATTTTTTAATGTCTCCTACTTATTTTGCGCGTTAAAACTATCTGAAGTATTGCAGATGGAACCATTGAGTATTTGGAAAAATCAATATTCTATGAGACAGTTTATTAACTTTGTTTTATGGCGCCGCTTTTCTAATCGGCGCCTCAATATCGCTAACAGTATGAACGGTTGATATTCAAACAGTAGCTACGCCACTTTTACCTCTACAAATATATGGCGAATGCTCCCATCATCGGCTTTTATTAAAGCCATGGAATACAAGGACTACTACAAAATTCTCGGTCTGGATCGAGGCGCCGATCAGGCGCAAATCAAGCGTGCTTATCGGAAGTTGGCGCGCAAGTATCATCCCGATGTTAGCAGTGAGCAGGATGCTGAAGAGCATTTCAAAGCCGTCAATGAGGCTTACGAAGTGCTCAAGGACCCTGAGAAACGCGCAGCCTACGATCAACTGGGCAGTGGATTTCAATCTGGACAGAATTTTCGGCCACCGCCGAATTGGGATCAGGGCTTTGAATTCCATGGCGGTGGTTATACCGATAGCGACCCGGAGGCTTTCAGTGACTTTTTCGAAAGCCTGTTTGGCCGTGGTGCTTTCCGCCAGGCCCAGGGCGGTGGGCGGCATCGTTCCTATAGTGCCCAGGGTGAAAATACTTATGCGCGTATTACCATTGAGTTGGAAGACAGTTATCGGGGTAGCACGCGCCAGATTACCTTAAAGCATTCCGTTCTGGGTGCCGACGGGCGGCCGCAAATGCATGAGCGCTGCCTCAATGTCAAAATTCCGAAGGGAATCACTGAAGGGCAACAGATCCGTCTGGCTGGACAGGGGGAGTTGGGTATTGGTGACGGCCGACCCGGCGATCTCTATCTGGAAGTTGCCTTCAATCCCCACCGTCACTTCCACATAGAAGGCAAAACGGTATATCTGGACCTGCCCTTGGCACCTTGGGAGGTAGCACTGGGCGCCAAAGTACTGGTACCAACACCGGACGGCCCCGTAAAAGTAACGATTCCCGCCAATAGTGCAAATGGTAAAAAGTTGCGCCTCAAGGGCCGCGGTGTTCCGGCGAAGCAGCCGGGAGATTTGTATGTGGTGATGCATACGGTTACACCTCAGGCAACAACGGAGAGTGAGCGCGAAGCTTATCGACAATTCAGTGAGGCATTTAACTTCAATCCGCGCCAGTTTATCGGGGGATGAAAGTGACAAGTAAGCAGGTTGAACAGATTGCGGGTGTTCTTCTCGATGAAGACAGTGAACTGACTCTGGGTGAGCTGTGCCGGGCCTGTGGTGTTCCGGCGGAGCGCATAATTGCGCTGGTGGAAGAGGGCGTCATTGAGCCGCGCAACAAAGAAGTCCGATGGCGTTTTAGCGGAATTTGTGTGCGCCGTGTTCGTCGGGTTTACAGTTTGGAGCAAGACTTGGGGATTAATCTGGCTGGGGCGGCCCTGGCTATTGAATTATTAGAAGAAATAGAGAGGTTACAGGCGCACCTTGCGTGGCTGGAGGAGCGGCACAAGAAGTAGCTGTATTCTTAGTCTTGATGTGCTTTTAGGTAGGGGCCAATCACCTCTATTTTTTCGATCCACACTGCTCCGCTATAGTCGCCCGGTAAATAAGCCAATTCTTTCGGCAGATAGATACCTGGCATGCCCTGTTTTCCACTGCGATGGTCAACGACCATCATCATGCTGCCGGCCTGAGTAACTCGGTCGATATAGCGATTGGGCCAGCCCCACAGCGCCCAATGCCAAGTATTTGGTGCAATAACGAGACTATTGCGGCAGTCTTCTGGTACATATCCGCTCCAGCCTATTAACAGGTAGTTGAGAGCGCAGCGCTTTACGCTTTCTCTACTAAAAGCGAGGGCGCCTGGTCGTAATGTTCGCAGCCTTGCTATGGGGTTGGCACCGCCGTAGACCATCAGACGAGTGTTTTTTACTAATTGGCGCTCACGCAGGTAACGATCCAGTTTCTCTGCCTCACTTGAATCATTACTTTTAATATTGATCAGGAATTGCCTATTGGGAAAGGAGCGTAAAATTTTCTCCAGTGTGGGCATTAGGCCAACCCCCTGGGCGCGAAATGGAAAGGTTTTGCCTCCATCGAAGGTATACCCATAACCGATATCCAGTTTGCTTAACGCCTCCATGGTGTGCTCGCGGGTCACTCCCTCGCCGTTGGTGCGGCACTCCAGAGTCCAGTCGTGGAATACAGCGAACTCGCCATCGGTGGTCGGGTGGATATCAATTTCAACAATATCTGCACCATGGGAAAAGGCGGCCTCAATGGAAACGGTGGTGTTTTCTAGATAGTCGTGTTCTGGTGGGTAGATTCGTACTGCAGTGCAGTCATCCCGTTCCAGATTGTCACGGCTATAGGTCTGGTACACGCCTCGGTGGGAAATCAGTGTGGGTTTCCCCATGGGAGGGCGGGCCAGCCAGGAGGCGTTTAGAAGATAGATTGCCCCGATACCGAGCAGGGATGCCAGCGCAGCGCCTCTGGTGATTGTGCTCCGCTTCATAAAGTTATCTCCGCATTTTTCTCTTGGAAGGCGCCGCAAATATTAGCTGGTTTTGGTGAGAGAAAAGGGGCGGAGCTATGGCAAGTTGTGGCGAATTAAGACGAAGAAATTTTTTGGGGGGTGGCCTTTGACCACCCCAGGCGAACGGCTCAGAGCGCGGCTTTGGTAATGGTGCCAACCAGATAACCGGTATAGGCGAGATAAGCCATCAGCAGGGCAGCACCCTCCCAGCGGTTAATGCGGCCCTGGCCGCGGAAGCCATAGGCAAATATAAACAGAGCAATGGTGAGCCCGAGTACCATTGGCCAATCCCTCGACAGTACCTCGTGGGGCACAATCGGCATCGGTGCGATAGTGCCTGCGATGCCCACCACCGCCAACAGATTGAACATATTGGAGCCGACGACATTGCCGATAGCGATGTCGTGCTCACCTTTGCGTGCAGCAACAAGGGTTGCTGCCAGTTCGGGCAGGGAAGTGCCCAGGGCGACAATCGTCAGGCCAATGACAAGGTCGCTGACCCCGAGTGACTCAGCGATAGTTATAGCGCCCCATACCAGGAGGCGAGAGCTGATGATCAACAGCACCAGCCCGGCTACCAGCCAGAATATGGCGGTATTGAGGGGCATGGGGTTCTCCTTCAGCTCTGTCTCCACTTCACCTTCTAGTTGATCACCTTTGTTGCGCAGAGCCGAAAAAATGCTCCAGCCAATCAGCGCAAAAAAGCCAATCAACAAAGTAATTCCTTCCCAGCGCTCCAATTGCCCATTCCAAAGGAAGGCCCCGCTCAACAACGTGATTGCCAACAAAAGAGGCAATTCTTTCCGCACAATCTTTGAGTGCACAGAAAGTGGGATAAGCAGTGCACTGATTCCCAAAATCAGGCCGGTATTGGCAATATTGGAACCGTAGGCATTCCCGAGAGCCAGGCCCGGGTTGCCATTGAGTGCAGCGATGGCAGAGACCACCATTTCCGGGGCAGAAGTGCCGAAGCCGACGATCACCATACCGATCAATAATGTGGGCATACCACAGTGCTTGGCAGTGGCAGCAGCGCCATCCACAAAGCGGTCGGCGCTCCAAACCAGCACAACAAAACCGGCGATGATGGCAACAGCAGCGAGAAGCATAGGGGGTCCTCAATAGATACATTCCTGCCGGGGGATTACCCGACAAACGGGGACCGATTGTACCGGCTCTGGGGAATACAAAAAGGTATTCAGTTATGTGGCTGGTGTAGGCGGGGCAAATTAACATAAGTGTCCCGTCAGTCAGATGGTTTCGCTGCCAGTGTGAACTACAGTCAATGCAAGGCCCGGTAAATCTGCAGGGTGACATCTGGGTGGCGCGTCCAGTCGCAAGCCCTCTCAACCGGTGGATATATCGGGTATAGCTACGCGGGTCGCACAGAGCAATGCGCGGCAGATTCCGCGATATACATGTCACCGGCCACTAAGCCGGGTATTTAGGAGGCCCCTATGAGACTCAAAGCTTCAATTGGAATACTGGCCGCGGCGATGGTATTGACTCTGTCTGCCTGCGAACAGCGTAAGAAGGATGAAGGGATGGATGGCAGCAAGGGCATGGGAGCCGCTGAAACCGGCTGTTGCCAGCATGCTGAGAATGCCTGTGCCGGCGATGTGAGCAAAAGCCAATGCGATCAAATGACGGGTAAATTCCACAAGGATCATATGTGCCGCACGGATACTGGTAAATGCACCCGTAAGTAACACCGGTTGCGCACGGGTGTGGCGCACTGCGTGTGCCGCACCCGATAATTCCCTCACCCTCCCTCCGCTTCAGTGATCACTCCTGTTACTTGGGTCTAATCTGACGACATTGCAGCGCCTGGCATTAGGTGACCAGAATGAAGCTTCTGGTGCCCGATTTCTTGCCGACCTGGGGCCTCTTGACATTAGTTACATCTGCAACTAACTTCGTTTGCGTTTTAAATACACAATCCGCAGCCCCGAATGATGGCGCCGCGATGATAAGAGACGGAGGGCTGCATGGCCGACTTATTTGAAAACCCGATGGGTCTCAATGGCTTTGAATTTGTAGAGTTTACCGCGCCAGAAAAAGGCATTCTCGAGACCGTTTTTGCCGCGATGGGCTTTGAAAAGGTGGCCCGTCACCGCGCCAAAGAAGTGGAGCTGTGGCGCCAGGGTGATATCAACTTTATCACCAACTATGAGCCCAACAGCCATGCCTATTATTACGCTCAGGAGCATGGTCCTTCCGCCTGTGGCTTGGCATTCCGAGTTAAGGATGCCAAATTTGCCTACCAAGAGGCATTGCGTAAAGGTGCCCAGCCGGTAGATGTTCAAACCGGCCCGATGGAGCTGCACCTGCCGGCGATCAAAGGTATTGGCGGAGCCACTCTCTACATGATCGACCGCTATAAAGATGGCGAGTCCATCTATGATATCGACTTCAACTGGGAGGAAGGTGTAGAGCGCCGCCCTGAAGGCTGTGGCTTCCACACCCTGGACCACCTGACTCACAACGTATACCGCGGTCGCATGGATTACTGGGCCAAGTATTACGAAGACCTGTTCAATTTCCGTGAGATCCGCTACTTCGACATCAAGGGCGAGTACACAGGCCTGCTGTCCAAGGCCATGACAGCGCCGGATGGCAAAATACGCATCCCGCTGAACGAAGAGGCAGCCGGTGGTGGTGGTCAAATTGAAGAGTTTCTAATGAAGTACAATGGCGAGGGCATCCAGCATATCGCCTTTGCCTGTGACGACCTGGTAGCTTGCTGGGATCGCCTGAAAGAGCAGGGCATGGAGTTTATGACTCCGCCGCCGGAGACCTATTACGAAATGCTGGAAGAGCGTCTGCCCGGCCATGGTGAGCCCACCGTGGAATTTCAGAGTCGCGGTATCCTGCTTGACGGCACCACCGAAGGTGGCGAACCACGTCTGTTGCTGCAGATTTTCTCTGCGAACATGCTCGGCCCGGTATTCTTTGAATTTATTCAGCGCAAGGAAGATGACGGATTCGGTGAGGGCAACTTCAAGGCCCTGTTCGAATCTATTGAGCGCGACCAGCTTAAGCGCGGCGTCATTCAAGAAAAGGAATAATAAGCGGAGGCTTCAATGGGCATTAAGCGTATTCACCACGTAGCGTATCGCTGCAGGGACGCCAAGGAGACGGTAGAATTTTATCGCGATCTCCTCGGCATGGACTTCCAGCTGGCTATTGCCGAAAACGAGGTACCCTCAACCGGCGAGCCGGACCCCTACATGCATGTGTTTATGGATGCGGGTATGGGGAATGTGCTCGCCTTCTTTGAAATCCCCAACTCGCCGGAGATGGGGCGCGATGAGAATACCCCCAAGTGGGTGCAGCACATCGCTTTCGAAGTGGAGTCGATGGAAGAAATGCTTACGACTAAAGAGCGACTGGAAGCGGCCGGGGTCGATGTACTCGGCCCCACCAATCACACCATTTTCGAGTCGATCTATTTCTTCGATCCTAACGGCCACCGTATTGAGCTGGCCGCCAACACCGCCAAGCCCGGTATGCACAAAGAGCTGAAGCGGGTTGCCGAAGATATGCTGGAAGAGTGGTCGCGTACGAAAAAAGCCCCGAGGCACGCCGCCTGGATGCACGGGGAAAAAGAATTTGTGGAAAAAACTGAAGGGGAGGCACAGTGAAGTTAGCCAGCCTTAAATCCGGCCGCGATGGCCAATTGGTTGTCGTCAGCGACGATCTCACCCGTATGGTGACAGCCGGCGATATCGCGCCCACGATGCAGTGTGCACTGGACAACTGGACAGCAGTGCGTGGTGATCTGGAGAAATTGCACGAGCGCCTGCAAAACGGTGAAATTCAGGGCGTAGCTTTCGATCAGGCTCAATGCGCTTCACCACTACCGCGCGCCTATCACTGGGCCGATGGCAGTGCTTATGTGAACCATGTGGAACTGGTGCGTAAAGCCCGCGGTGCCGAGGTACCGGAGAGTTTCTATAGCGACCCGCTGATGTACCAGGGTGGGTCCGATACCTTCCTGGCCCCGCGCGAGCCTGTGAAGATGCCGCAGAGCAATGGCTTTGGTATCGACTTCGAAGCGGAAATTGCCGTTGTTACCGACGATGTACCTATGGGGGTGTCCGCCGAGGACGCGCTGCCCCATATCCAACTAGTAATGTTGGTGAACGATGTTTCCCTGCGTGGACTAATTCCAGCAGAGCTGGCTAAGGGGTTTGGTTTCTACCAGTCAAAACCCTCCAGCGCTTTCTCGCCGGTGTGTGTGACCCCCGAGCAATTAGGAGACCGTTGGAGCGAGGGCAAATTGCACCTGCCGTTGATTTCCCAGCTGAATGGGGAAAAATTCGGTGAGCCCAATGCCGGGCAGGATATGACCTTCCATTTCGGTCAGCTGGTTGCCCACGCAGCCAGAACTCGCTCGCTTTGTGCTGGCACGATTATCGGATCAGGTACCGTTTCCAATAAACTGGATGGTGGCCCCGGTAAACCGGTTGTGGAGGGCGGTGTCGGTTACAGTTGTATCGCCGAGATACGCATGATTGAGACCATCCAGAATGGTTCTGCAAGCACGCCGTTTATGGACTTTGGTAATACCATTGCTATTGAAATGCTGGATGACCAAGGCCAGTCAATTTTTGGCCGTATCGAGCAGACTGTAGAGCAGGTTTAATTCCGACAGCCCGATAGAATTGAATACCCCGCAAGTTTTTTGACTGCGGGCTTTAATTTGGTCGGGCTTCTATTTGACCACTTCTTTATTGGTGAATATTCACTATCTTCCTTGCGCTTTCCGTATCGATTTCTCCATTCATACCTCATGATCGACATTGAAAGGCTTTTCTTAAGCAATCACATGCAGAACGGTAATAAAGTTAGCGTTTTAATAGAATTGTATATGCAATTAATTTCATAGCCTTGTGGTTGTGCTATTTATGTGCCCTGTATTACTTCTGGATAATTATTAACCCGTTGCGTTTTGTATATCGTGGTCAGACAAAAGGCCGTTTCAACCCGTTGAGATTAAGAATAATAGCTATTTGCAAGTTAAGGGGTAATTCTAATCTTTATTTTTTCAACACTTCGGACAGTTTCATGCAGCTATAGCCCCGTAGTCACTGTACCGTTCG
>NZ_JALBWM010000049.1 GCF_023895975.1 Microbulbifer okhotskensis | reverse complement strand
GACCAGAGCGCTGCTTGATCAGGCCTGTTGAACACCAGAATTGACAATAACTCTCGCTGCCATAGATGCAAGCTTTGTCAACAAGTCAGGCTGTAAAATAGAGTGGCTGGGATGGTATTTCAACGGAAGTGCCGGAGAATCACAACGTGGTCTCGAAATTTCCATGATCAGTATCACTGATCTAAAATCGAATACTGCCTATGCCTTGGACGCCCAACAGACAATAGACGAAGAAGGTCGATCACGAATTGAGCTATATGCCGATCATGCCGTCAAAGTTGCGGCAGCAATTCGTGCGCTTGGAATTAAATACCTTGCTGCAGATGCCTATTATAGCAAGGTGAAATTTGTTTCAGCCATTATTCCAACGGGGTTGCACATTGTTGGGAAATTGCGAAAAGATGCAAACTTACAGTGGTTATATGAAGGAACATACAAAGGTACGGGTCGCCCCAGAAAATATGATGGCAAGGTTGATTTTGATACAGACATGCATCGTTTTGACTACGTTGGTTTTCTGAATGAAAAAACAGAAGTGTATACGAAAATTGTTCAGCCATCGCCATCAGGAATTTCTGTCATCCATGAAGAAAGTAGAGGCGCAAACGGAGAAAGATACAGATCTGCATGTAATCTTGGATAACTACGTCGCACACAAGTATGAAAAAACCTATAATTGGTTGAAGAAAATCCGCGAGTGGTAATGCATTTCATACCAACCAGCTCATCTTGGCTGAATCTTGTTGAACACTTCTCTGGATTAATCACGGGAAGGAATCGTCGTGGTATCATTTCATCAGTAAACGATCTGGAGCAAAAAATAATGGCGTTCATAGGCATTCACAACGCCAACCCCAAGCCTTTTGTTTGGACCAAGAGCCCAGAAGCGATATTGGAAAAATTGTACGCGCCAAAGCCGTATTGTATTGGGTTCACTGTTTGTTACAGAACACTATCTCAAACCGAGTGGCGCGATGAACTTAATTGGGCTACCCCCCTGTATCTGGCAAGGCATATCAATACACCTACAATATTTTTGATAAAAGCCTACTGTGAACCTTAACGTCATATAAGCTGAGAATAAAGTATGGCACCTCTACTTTGTTCTCAGCTTTGCCACACTTAACTCTCATAGATAAATCAAATATAATCTGCAAAACTACTAGTATTCCTGAATAGATCTCTAGAACTTAACTTCGAGATCAATAGCTTCGCTCTAAATTATGGCTTTAAACCATATCATGGTGACGCAGAGTGATATTATTATGCATTTTCGGTAGCCAGATGAAATAAATATCAAGCTCAGTGCTAACAGTTTCCGAAAAACTCGGACAGCCAGAGTGGATTTATATGAACGTTAAAGGCTATCGTCACTTAACCGCACATAAAGTCGATATTGGTAAAGGAGTTATCCAATGAAGACTAGATACTACTGCTCTAGCGTTAGTGATCCAGGGAACACCCTTACAGAAGAAACGGTCAATATAACCTAAATGGTTACTTGAACCTTCGATCTAAATAGCCAAAAAGACAGTGTCAATCATCCCTAAAGGGAAATAGTGCAGCACCAATACTCTTGGCTAGTGATATTTTGGTTCACTTATCAACCACCCAATGAACACCTTCAACACTCAAATAATTATCCCCAACTCGCAAGGAAAGAATTAACCCCTCCAAATTTGTCGACAACCACAGAGATTTTGTAGTCAAGGAGTATCTCATGAAAATCTCTTTCCTTATAGCTGCTTCACTGGCACTAGCAATTAGCAGTGTTGATAGTGCTGACAACAATTTTCTCACCCAAAATCAAATAGGTATTGGCAATACCGCCAATGCTGATAAATCAGGCAGCGATGTAAGTAACAGTCAAATTGCGCAAACCCAAATAGGCCTGAACAATACTACTAATGCCTTACAAAGTAACATTGTGTTCAATAGCACAGTCAATCAAAATCTGACCAGTGAAAATAATGATATGGATGCTGAACAAATAGATGGGGCGGGTGATATCAGAATCATTCAAGCGCAAGTTGGCAGCACTAAGCTTGCGAGCATACAGCAATAGAATGTCTTTTTTTATAATCTTAAGGTCATACAATCACTTACATATATTTTTTAATCTAACAGAGAATTAATTTTTAGGATTTTTTGTAGTAAAGGAATATAGCATGAAAACCTCACTCTTCGTATCCACTTCATTAGCTCTGGCGTTAAGCACCAGCGCAGTGGCTGATAATAATTTTGTCATTCAAAATCAAATAGGTGCTGGCAATTCAGCCACAGCTGATAACTCAAGTGGCTCGGTGGATAATAGCCTTATTGTGCAAACCCAAGTGGGGTTCAATAATAGTATGACTGCCTCACAAAATAATGTGGTATCAAATAGCATTATCAATCAAACTCAAATTGGCACAAATAACAATATGAATGCCGAACAAATGGATGGCCCGAGCAGTACTATCATTAACCAGACCCAAATTGGTACAAACAACAGCAGCGAATCATCAGACTTGAATAATTCGACCAGTGTCAAGACAACTATACAGATTGGAGATGGCAACACAGCTGAATCCGATCAGGGAACTACCTCCAGCAGTTCTATCGAAGTTTACCAGTTAGGTACAACCAATAACGCCAATGCTCAGCAAGTCATTACTGATTCAACAACACAATTCACGCTTCAGTTTGGCGATCAAAACACGGCCAGTAACTATCAAGAAAACACTAACGGGGTGAGCAGTATAATAAATCAAATTGGCACTACAAATACAGCTGATGTAGTGCAGTTTATTAGCTCAGATAGTACCGCTGAATTGTCACAGGCAGGGCCCAGCAATAGTGCTCGTATCGACCAAATAGACTCCAGCTCAGCGAGTGGATTTATTGCTCAGGTTGGCAACACCAACTACGCTAAAATTTCCCAGCTGGACGCCAATTCGGACACCGTACAAATCCTACAAAGCGGCACGCAGAACTCCGCCGAAACAACCCAAACTATCAGCAACTCCAATAACCTGCTTATTATTCAAGTGGGCACACAAAATAGTACCAGCCCTAATCAAAGCCTATCTGAAAACAGCTCGGCAACTATTTTACAAACTGGATTTGGAAATAGCGTTGATACTGCTGACCAAAATACCTTGTTAGGAAGTCTTTTTTCTATACAACTGGGCAGTGGAAATTCGGCGAACATGAATCAATTGGGAGTAGATGTTAACCTTTCAGTCATCCAGGTTGGCTCAGATAATTCAACTAATTCCCAGCAGGATGGTGTGCTGCTAAGAGCTACCATCGCACAAACAGGAAGTAGCAATGTAGCAGACATTACTCAGAGTGGATTGGGAAATTCCCTAACATTATTGCAAATCGGAAACGGTCATTACAAAGAAATATCTCAAACTGGCGTAAATCAATCTTCCTTTACCACTCAAATTGGCAGTGCCAACTTTGCTAGCGTGCAGCAATAATTCTATCCACAACCCACAGCTATGTACTCAACCAGCACATTGAAGTTCTGGTTGAGTACAGGATAAATCTCAACAACTTGCCTTGACGAAAGGAGGAGCACATTTTTGAATTAATCGCTCATGAAACTCAGAGGTTTTGGTTTTAAAGGAGTATTTCATGAAAATCTCACCCTTTATCTTTAGTTCTAAAGCACTAGCAATTAGTGGTGCAGTCTTCGCCAATAATAATTTTGTCATTCAAAGCCAGACGGGTATCGGCAATACTGCTACCGCTAATAATGTTGACCCGGATGTCAGTAACAGCTTAATCGTTCAAACCCAGATAGGGGTTAATAACAGCGAGGATGCTCTACAAATTGACGGCACCAGCAATAGCACCATTGTACAATCACAAATCGGTGTTGCTAATGACAGTGAGACCGCCCAAGAAAATACCAGCAATGGACAGATAAACACTACCCAATTTGGAGATAATAATAGTGTCAATGCCGGCCAGGGTAGCTCATCAAATGGATCTGTTATCGTCAATCAGATTGGCGCTTCAAATACAGCTAACTCCCAACAGGTAATTTCGACATCCAATTCTTCTCTAACTAATCAGATTGGTGAGCAAAACTCAGCCGAAATCTACCAGGAGGAGCAAACCTCCGGCAGTGGTACCTTGCTACAATTCGGTGAATCCAATACAGGCAATGTCCTGCAATTCCTTGATTCGGGAAGTAATTCGACATTGCTTCAAGTTGGCTTGCTGAACACTGGCCGCATAGATCAAATTGACAGTAACTCTGCCCAGGGATCAATTAGCCAAGTGGGAAGCAATAATTATGCAAAAATATCCCAATTAGATACTAATTCTGATACTGCAGATGTAGTACAGGCGGGCACTCAGAACTCCGCTGAAACCACTCAAACGATCAGTAGCTCCAACAGCGTCTTAATCAATCAGCTGGGCATCATGAATGTCGTCACCACCAATCAGAACTTATCTGAGGATGGTTCCCTGACAATTACTCAAGCTGGTTCTGGAAACCTTGTCGACGCCGATCAAAATACATTGATCAGCAGTGGTCAAATTGATCAACTTGGTAGCCAGAATTCAGCAGGCACAGATCAGCTCGGGATAGACGTCCACCTACTTGTTGTACAGGTTGGAAACAGCAACAGCAGTAGTATTCAGCAGGATGGCGTACTTCTCAATTCACATATTGCGCAGCTGGGCAACTCGAATGAAGCCGTTATCATTCAGGGCGGTTTAGGTAACTCGTTAAGTTTGGTTCAAATTGGGGACGGGCATTATAAGGAAATTACCCAAACCGGTGTAGACCAAACGTCAACAACGATTCAGATTGGCAATGCAAACTTTGCCAATGTAATGCAGTAGAGCCAATACAAGGTTGATTGAACGAAACTACAACGTACTTTAAATAAAACAGTTTTACTGTCAAACATCATATAGGTGGTGTTTGACAGTCTGCCATAAACTGACACTTTGCATTTTCATTACATCCTGCATTCAACTTTGAAGTGCATCAGTTAATCATCTGGAAAAGAACGGTCAGCTGAAGGTAATATCTGCCGCTTCTTCTCCGCCAAGAGATTAAGTGATGACAGAAAGTTAGCGACAGCTGACCGAAGAGCAACGATGCCAGATTTGGGCGTTAAAGAAAAGTGATTGAAGCCAGAGGACAATCGCTAAGGAGATAGGGGTTAGCCAGCCTACGATTAGTCGGGAGTTGACTCGTAATCGAGGTGGTAGTGGGTACCGCCATAAGCAAGCGCAAGGGATGGCCGAAGAGCGGCGTAGGCTATCGAAAAAGCCAACAAAAATACTATCCAAGAACATTGCACTGATAGAGCGCAAGTTGAAGCTACAATGAAGTCCAGAGCAAATTTCCGGCTGACTAAAGCAAGAAGAAAACCTGCTAATCAGCTATGAAGCCATTTACTTGTATGTCTGGGCTGATAAGCAGCGTGGTGGAACTCTATACGAGAACTTGCGGCGTAGGGATAGGCCCTACAATAAGCGAGCTAATGGAAAGTCCACTCGGGGGCACATCAAGAACGCCATCAGTATCGAGCATCGGCCACAAGTTGTCGATGACAAATCTCGTATCGAATACTGGGAAATTGATACCGTTATAGGTAAAGGCCATAGCGGCGCTCTGGTCACCATCGTAGATGGTAAGAGCAAGTTTACTCTCTCTCAGCAGGTTGAGCGCAAGACGGCAGAGTTGGTCACTCAGGCTACGATTGCTCTACTTGAGCCGTATAAACACTTGGTACATACCATTACCGCCGATAATGGCAAAGAGTTTGCTTTGCATGAGAAGATTAGTATGGCTCTGGATGCTGAAGTCTATTTTGCACACCCGCATGCCTCTTGGGAGAGGGCCTAAATGAGAACACGAACGGTCTGCTGCGCCAGTACTTCCCTAAAAATACTGACTTCAAGCTTGTGAATCAAAAAGCAGATGAAGAGGTTGTTGAACGTTTAAATAATCGCCCCAGGAAACCGTTAGGCTATAAAAGTCCTAGCCAAATATTGGGAGAATATACGGCTGCGGCAGTAGCCTAAAGGGTCATGCACTTCATAGTTGAATGCAGGAAACAAAAAATGGTGCCCAGGCTGTGGGTATAATGTCGGGTCACCAAAGGGGGGGATGGGGCGCTATTTCGCCCCTGGGTTTTTAGTCTTGGTAATCGGTGGTCATATCGAAATTTCCTTCAACACACTTGGCATAATCACCCTCGTTTAGTGCTGAATAAGCGGTCTGGTAGTTCACCAGTTGGCATGCGTAACTCCCATTATCTGGGGTATCTGCAGACCAACCCCAGTCTTTATCCCAGTAGATATCCAGGGAGGCCGCACCGCCGGTCTGGAACTGCCCCATATCGGCACAACCGAGTTCTTCATCTGCTGGAATTTCCACATCGAAGTAATCTGCCGTCCTCTGATAGTATTCGATGCGGTATTCAGAGCGGTAGTCCTCAGTGCCCTTACTACATTCGATAGCACCATTGATAATATTGGTGGTGACACCGAATCCCGGGGTCAGGTTATTAGCCAAGTCGACACTGTTGGGTTCCCAGGTACCATCAATCACATGCAGGATGCTCGGCTTGGGCGGCTGTGGATATACGAAGAAGAAAATCGAACTCGCCAGGTTTAACCAAGTATCCGCTACCAGCTCCGGTGCTTCCAGCAGGGTGTAGATATCACTGTACATCGCCTGAGAGAAAGGACCGTAGTTGTAATTCCAGCTCAATTGCTTGGCACCGCGACCAAAGTAGCTCTTGTATCCGCCATCATCATTAATTGCGCAGGGCCATGCTTCTGCGGCCCAGCTGTTGCCTGCATCACAGGCACCATAGCCACCGGAGCTTTCCTCGGTCCAACCGATTTCACGCAACCAGTAAAGACCTTGGCGCCATTCCGGCACGTCCCAACCGGTTGCATGGGCACCGGTTTCCTGACCGTAGTGCGCAAACATTACAGCCAGTGACTTACGGCAAATCTCCTCTGCATCACGACCATCGGTGTAATCGCCGCAGAATGCCGGGAACTTGGCAACGGCACGCAGGAAGTTGGTGTAGGTATATTCTTCAGCCCTGAGGGAGAACAGGTAATCCCAGTCTTCCTCAGAAAGAATACTTTCTACACGAAGCACATTTTCAGGGTTTGCACCGCGGCCTGCCAACACCGCCTCTACAATTGCATTATTCCGCGTTTCAACCGTCGCTTTCACTTCTTCAAGCAGGGAGTCGCTACCAGTGATTGATTCTTCTGTGGCATTTAACTCACTGACACCCATGACGTGGCCATCGGCGGCAGCGCAGCCATTTTGACTGATGCTTACCTCGCCTACATCGCTGGCTTCAGTAGAGTCCGAAGCGGTCAGTTGGAACGTATATGTAACGTCGCTGTAAACCTCGGCCAGAGTTACGAAGGAAGAGTTACCGGTATAGCTGGTCATCTTCACAACCGGGCCACTAGTTTGGCTCCAGATATACGACATATCGGTGCCACCAGTTGATTGAGAGGCATCCAAATTAACAGTGCCGCTGCAACCGACATTGTTAGTAGAAGCGGAAATATTCGCAGTTATCGCGCTTTCGGAGCCATTGTTATCATCGTCTTCACCAGTATTGTCTACTGCAAGGCTCTTCACGGTTACCTGCGCTTCCTCTCTAGATTCACCATCGCTCACAATGAGGCTAAATACATAGCTTATATCGTAAGTCGTAGACGGAAGGGTTACAGTGGTAGAAGCACTGGTAGCAGTCGTAATATCTGCATCTGGAGAATTCGGGGACAATTGGGCCCAACTATAAGACAAGTTGCTGTCGCCACCTGATGCATCCGCATCGAGGACAACAGTTCCCCCACCAGTAACCTGCGCCTGTGAAGTAGATACATTTACAGAAATGGGCGTAGTATCGTCACCGTTATCGCTATTATCGGTATCATCGCTAGAACAACCGTCTACGTCCTGGAGAATCCAGGGAGAATCCCAGGTGTTTTCAACACTCAACGCGTCGGTGGGATGATCATCACCATTCGCCCACCACTGAGTAACGAATAAATCTCCGCCGTAGCAAACTTCGCTACCCTGACGGTAAGCCTGACCGACGATATAGGTATCGGAGTCACTGGAGCCGCCGCTGCCCGTGTTACCATTGCCTCCGTCTGAGTCGGTGTCTGAGTCGGTGTCGGTGTCGGTGTCGTCATCATTACCGGAGCCTGAGTCGTCACTAGCACTGCCATCACAAGCTCCCGCTTCTTCCAAGATCCAAGGAGAATCCCATCGATTGTTAGCGGTTAAAGCATCTGCTGGTTTTTGAGAAGATGTTGCCCACCACTGAGCAGTAAAGAGATCGCCACCAGAACAAACTTGACTGCCACCTCCGTAGCTTTGCCCCGCAACATAGTCATCAGCAGGTTGAGTGGCGCCTGCACCTTGAGTCCCAATCATCAATGCCGAGGCAATGGCTGTGCGAATAAAAATATGGTTCATAGAATCTCCAGTAATCATTTTTAGGGTTCTATTTAAAAACGCAGTTACACACGTCAAGGCTATCAATGAGCCGCGAGGCATAAATTCCAAAAATTGAGATTAAAAATTTGCGCCAATAATTTCTAACGGGGGAAATACTGAAGTTGTAACACAGTTAACCACGTGAACATTTATCGCATCACTTGGAGTCTCTGAGCTGTTGGCAATAAAAGATACGAAGTATCCTCCCCCGTTTTTATTTTCTCTCCGCGGAGCAGCTGCTTCTGCACCTCTTGGAAATTATCACAAATACTTAAAATATTTTTTGCACACCGCTCTTAAAACCCCATACGTGCACAGCAAGTTCGATAAACTCCGAAGAGAATGGTTCCAGAGCCCCCTAAAATATTTCGTGACCGCCTCGACACAACCAGTGAGGAAAAACCACCAAAAGCACATGGAGAGTATATAATACTACCAGCAGCCAACAAGCTAAACTATTTTAGCTGTCGGTTTATGTATTAACAAATTCTAGAGATCGGCACTGAGAGAAGAGCCTTAACCCATTGCATAACCGCTGCTTGAGATCAAGACACTTTAAAAGCCCGAATTTCGACATTGAGATCGGACTTCAATAATCACTTCACCACAAAAATGAGAGCAAGTTACCCGTCGGTATGTGACTCCATATCGATAATAGAAAAGTCCAAAAGCGCTGGGCACTTCCCGCTGATGACTTTACTCTAAGATTTATTACATTTCTGTCCTATGGCATTGTCCGTATTTCGAGTCGCCACTTTAGCGCGGCAATATCAAATGTAAAAAGCCAAAACAGACGATCGCCCCCTGAAGTCGGTCTCAGACTAAATCCATTCGCTCTGACCTGTGCCACAAAGAGAGGTTTTTGTGAAGCGCTAGCATGTCCTTTTTCCTGTCCTACCCCTTTATTGAATATTATCACTAGCGCTGACGGTAGTACCGCTCTTGTGGAGCAATACGGCGATGGTAATCTGGCCGTCGCCGAACAAACAGACTCCCAGATTGAACACAACTTGAGAGAACAATCACAGACAGGCACTAACATTTCTGTCGAAGTAACGAAAACGGTGAATGCTTTACAAAGCTCAATACTCCAAATACAAACCGACGATGGCAATAGTGTTTTCGCCAGCCAGGAAGAAAGTAGCTCAACGATAGTACCGATAGGGCAGGCAAGCGATAATCACACTGCAATGAGTACCCAGATACTCACGGAAAACACTTTTGGGGAAATTTACCAGGAAGGACAGCGGAATAAAGGCGAGCTTTTCCAAAGTGACTCACTTAGCGATACTGGCTACCTATTTCAATCTGGACAAAGTAATACCAGTTTGTTCGAGCCACCAGCGGTGAATTTCATACTGGTTCACTATCCAAACTGGAAGCTTAAATGACGGTGTCCTTATTCAACTACGCGGTGCCTTCTACACGGCAACTATCATACGAAATAGAATAGGGAACGAGGCGACAAGCGTACAGAACTTTGCCGAATCCACCATCAGTGAGATAACTCAAAACGGTGATGGCACAATGTGACTCTTTGGCAAGTATTTAATGAAAATAGCTACGTCCGATCAAGCCAAATTGGATCAGATAATATTTGATTTGCACGACAAGAAGGGAAGTTTATGAATATAACCACGATACAGGTGGGTATGGTGAATGAGATTTCCGCAAATCAGGATGGCACTTCTAGCTCTACCTTGGTACAACAAAATGGACTGGATAACTTTATTTGAATTTCACAAAGTGAGGTGAATAGAAATATCACCGTAAACTAAACCGGTAACGACAATATCAGGGTTAAAACTCAATAGCAGACCGGCAGCTCCTTTCAACTAGCCTCCGAGGAATTGAGTTTTTGACTCAGTGAATCTAAAGGCGCCCGTTAGCAATTCGCCGACGGGCCAGCCGGGGGTACACACTAACTTGATTTCTTGATATTGTCTTCCGAGGAGCTAATACCACAGTTTATTACCAAGCAGTACTCTACCAGTTCAAGCAGCCCTTCGCTTCACCCCTTTGCTTGTGACTATATGGCATTCATCAGGCCAGTAATACCAAGTTTATGAATAGCATCGGCTACAAGGTCTGGTGATGATGGCAGCGCTCCCTTTTTAAGGGTCCCAGTCACTTGCAAAGCACAAGTTTCATCAGCTGAAATAGTACACTTCTTGATTACAAATTTCTTATCCGCAGAGGGAAGCTCATCAATTTTAACGCCGATTTTTGCCCCCTCCGGGATACCCATTCTTGACTTGCCTTCATACAGTTGGCAGAAATCACTATTGCAGGCTAAGTATCCTGTAACACTAATTTCCTGTCCTAACAGTGAGTTTTTATCAGCAACGACATCAGATGGTCTAAGATAATCCCCCTGGGGTGCAAACTGACAGCCAGCTAAAATGCTTAGGGTCATACCCGCTAATACTAACTTCTTCATTATAATTTACCTTAACACCTTCCCTATGAGTGAAAATCTGATCAATACAGGGACCACTAATCAGATTCATCCTGATTTATCTTCAAATCAGAGACCAAAATTTTTTTATTTGCCAAACTTTAAAAAAAAATAATAGGCTACAGAAACTTTCACACAACTCTAAGATTTTTATCTTGTGAAGCCTTATCAATTATGAAAAGACTCTGAGCCGACCCGCACGCTTTTCCTCACTAAAGTCGCAGCTGGTCAATCTGAACATCAATGTATATTCCGACTGGCAGCGAGTATCGTGGATATCACCAGGAAGAAAAACACTGCATTTACCCGGCTTCATTGAGTAGTAACCTCTAGTGACTAATCTTTCGCCCCCCTCTCCGTTCATCAGGGCATAGGTCGATATCTCCATTTCGCCAGACTGTACCGCATAAAATGCCCAGCCATTGCCGTGATTATGGGGCTGGCGGTAGAGACCATGGGGCTCAACATGAGCAAGCAGAATAAAACCCTTCCCTGCATCTCTATAAAGCTCTACTGCGGGCTCTCTCCTTTTGTGTAAATCGTCCAGCCAGGCTTCATCAGAACTGGACCTGGACAACTTGGCCAGTGCTTCCTGGCATTTCAGAATGGATAATGAATCAAGGCCCCGCCAACCGGCTTTCAGATCCTCAACACATGTTTTCAATGAATCACTTTCCATCACTCTATTCCTCCAGGAATTGTTACCAGCAGCAAAAAATAACCAACAACAGTCAAATAAAAGATACAACTTTAAGTCAGCTTTAAGTCAACATAATTTTTTGACTAAAATTTATTTTCTTTGAAGCTAAAATGCCAGATTTTTAAAGGAGAGGAATAGATCGCGAAAGATATGAAGTTCAATACCAAAGTGTCAAAAAAGTGCCAACTGAGTATCCGGAACGCACGTGCTTTTTACTTCCAAACCGCGCCCAATGGCCAACAGATAACCAGCGCGGTTAAATAAGGGCAGGAGAAACGGGATGCTAGAAATACGATAGGTCTTTTATAAAAGCAGTAGGGAAAAAAGTTACTCCCGGTCTACTCGTGCAGGCCGGGAAGGTGTATCAGTTCTGCGCCTTGACTCTTCGATGATTCACTAGAATTGATCCCAGTTGTATGATCAGGGCGGTCACCAACAGCGCCGATGCCAACCGATAAACTGCATTGAGACCATCGGCTATTTGTACGGAACTCATCTCCTGTAGTGCCACGCCCGGTGCAACTCCCACAAAAATAACACTCATCAAGGATGCGCCGGTAAGCAGACCCATACTGCGCGATAAACCCAGAAGTCCTGAGATGCGACCTCGGATCACAGCCCGGGCACTGTTCATCGTTAAGGTATTAACGGTGGATAGATAGGTTCCATAACCGATAGCTACCGTAATTGAAAAGGCCAGATAACCACCCAGGCCCTGCTCGATGGTCAATAACCCCATTCCCAAAGCCCCGCTTATCATAATCAATAGCCCTAGCAAGACAATGCCCCGGCTTCTGAATCGATCCACTGCCCGACCAGCAAGATTAGAGCAAGCTGCAACCATAAATGACCCCGCCGTCATTACCAGCCCCGCCACAAAAAGATCCAGACCCAGCGCCAAAGTCAAGTAAAAAGGACCAACAATTAAGCTACTCATCACTGACGACGCCACCAGAAAGTTGCCCGCCAGATTAGCGATAAATATCTGTTTACCTGAAGACTCTGTAAACCCCTGGCGCAGGGGCTGCTCTCGTTGGCGGAAATACAGTAGAGAGATTCCGAATATAATGGATATTGCGATGGCGATGCCATTAATGATTGAGTAGCCCTCACCCAGTGGTTTAATTGCCAGAGTGTAAAAAATAATACTGAAAAACAGCGAGGCGCTAGCAAGGTACTTCTTAAGCCTGTTACCCCCGCCAACTGCCTGTTCGACAATATTCTCCGGCAGAGTTCTGTAGGCAAGAAGAAATATGCCCAAACCAATGGGTACCATTATCCAAAATATTGCCTGCCAATCCAGGTGCTCTACAATCAAGCCACCGACAATAGGCCCCATCCCGGTACCGACAGCGGAAAGACTACCCAGCAAACCGATTACTTTCCCGGTTTCGGTTTTATTGAATACATCGCTGGCTATGGCCATTGAAACTGCCACAAACATGGCTGCTCCAGCGCCTTGTATCGCGCGGAAAAATACCAGGCTCCACACGTTAAATGAAAAGGCGCAACAGAGCGTCGATATCGTAAATACCAGCCCCCCCATCAAAAACAGCTTTCGTCGTCCGAGCTTATCACTGACACCTCCCGCAATCGGCAGGGTAGCAGTCATGCTCATCATATAAGCTACCGTAATCCATTGGGTGTCACTAAATGAAACATCAAAACGGTCAATCAATACCGGCAGGGCCATATTAATGGCACTGACTCCCAAAGCAGCAAGTAGGGTCGCCAAACATAAAGTGACCAGTACCTCTCTTTTGGATACCTGGACACTCCGTTCCTTTCCTGTGTCCTTGAAAAAATTTTTTACGGTGTACATAAGCGGAACTTTGACTTGCCAGTAATGACTCGTGAAATTAGCATACGACTTCAAGTGAGCTTGAGGTCAATAAGCAATGAATAACAGGAATGAAATTGATATCCGGGAGGTATCTAAGCGTTCGGGCCTTCCCTCCTCTACTCTGCGATTTTATGAGGACAAAGGCCTGATAAAATCTTGTGGACGCCGAGGAATTACCCGTATATTCAAAACAATGGTAGTGGAACAACTGTCCCTCATTTGCCTGGGGCGCTATGCCGGTTTCTCCCTGGATGAGATTCGTGCGATGTTTACCGTCAATGGCAACCCGGCAATCGATCGCGATCAACTTTTGCAAAGAGCTGACGAGCTGGAAAAAACCATCCGTCGACTCGAAGCCATGTGCGACGGTTTACGACATGTGGCCAATTGCCCAGAAGAAAACCAGCTGGAGTGCCCAAATTTCCAAAACCTGATCAAAAAGGCCACCAAATTACAGCAGAAAGAAGAAAGAAAACACAAGCGACGATAACGTACTATTCCCGCTGCCTTTTACGGGCTAGGGAACACTGAATTCCGTCATCATACCGGAATCCTCATGCTCAAGTACATGACAGTGCGCCATATACGGCATATCCGGCATCGCTGGCAAAGGAAAGCGAATATAAATTTCCGCCGTCCCCCCATCGACAATGGGAACCGTATCTTTCCAGCCTCGCATATAGAGCGGCGGCTGGTTACCGTTATATTGAGTCACCCGGAACTGGCAACCGTGGATATGTACAGGGTGCAGCATTTTATCCTGCCCCTCAGAGATCTTCCAACGTAGATATCTATTTCTGGCCGCTGTAAATCCCGGCTCGGTAAATGAAAATGAAACCCCATTTATGGCATTGGCCGTTAACTGTGCTTTTAGCGGTAAGGCGGGTCCCCGGGTAATTAGCTCAACCACTTTGGCAACCACCGTAGGATCTGTAGCGCCAGAGGCCATCATTTTTTGCAGCCCGGTTGCGTCTATCAGTTTGTCCGCCTGCTTACGCCGATTCATCTGCATGACCAAGCGCTGACTAATGGGTGGCAAAGTCTGTGGAATCGGCGGCAGATTCACAAGGCTGTCTGGCAATTGCCCCTCGCCCTCCGAAGTACCAGGTACCACACTCAAAATACTCAACGCTTTATCGAAGGGCGCTAGACGCATCACCGGTTGCGGGACCGGTAAGGTCAGAAAATCGAACGGTTTACCATTACGCGCATCAATCATTACTTCATATCGTTCTCCTGCTGCGATGGGTAATACATCTAACTTAACCGGCTCAGACAAAAAACCACCATCAGACGCTATCACATACATGGGGCGCTTATCGCTTGTGGTTACTCGGTAATTGCGCCCATTGGAGCCATCCAGGATTCTAAAACGCAGCCAGCCCCTGGGTGGTTGCACAACTGGATTCACCGATCCATTGACCAACATATGATCACCACTGTAACCCGCAGCTATGGTGATTTCGTTAAAGCGGTGAAAGAACTGGCCGTCCGAAGTAAAGCGGCGGTCCTGCAATACCAGGGGGATGTCATCCACGCCCCAACGGGCGGGGACCGGTAGCGCCGCGCTCTCCTCATCATCGATAATAATAAAACCTGCCAGTCCCTTTAGCACCAGCTCAGCTGTTGTTGGGTAAAGGTGGGGATGAAACCACAAAGTGGCGGCCGGTTGGATAATATTCCAATCGACGGTCCAAGTCTCACCCGGCTTTATCGGCATATAGGGGCCGCCGTCGGCACTGCCCGGTACAATCAGGCCATGCCAGTGCGCTGTCACATTTTGTGGTAACCGATTCAGTACACTGACCCTAACCTGCTCGCCCTTTCGCACTCTAATTGCAGGCCCCAAAAAGGGACCATTAAACCCGTAAGTTTGGGTTGTAAGGCCTGGCAGGAAAGACTGACTGCCGGTCTGCGCCGTCAATTTTATCTGCCCCTGGGAATCGGCCCGTAATTCAGGAGGAATGGGTAGAAGCTGCCGGCCACCACTCCCCGCCTGTGCTCGTGTCGAATGGCTAGCACCCGCCAGCAGCGTGGCAGCCAAAGCCCCGCCTCCAAGACAAAAATCTCGTCTCGACAAATGCGCCATCGGTCACTCCTCCATTATCCAAAGTGCAGTCAAGGTCAAGTTTCCACTGCGATTACAACGCAGGGATTACACAGCCTTAACCCCTCGAATCTTAGACCTTCGTACATCGTCATCCAGTACAATGATGCGACAACTGAAACCGCTAGTGACCCGAGACCAATTAGTACTGGAGTACACGCCGAAGTTATCCACAAGTCTTGCGTTATCAAAAGACTTGGTTAACCTTGACGACAGAAAAACCGGCTGCCATGTAATCCGACGTATCAATACCAAGAGTGATCCCATGCCATTTCTAATCCTGTCAATCCTGATCCAGGCGGTCTTTGTTGTTCATGTGCTAAAAACCGGCCGTAATACAACCTGGATATGGATTCTGGTCATGCTCCCGATGGCCGGAGTGATCGCCTACCTGATATTGGAGGTGCTCCCTAAAATGAATCAATCCCGAAGCGCACAAAAAGCACGTAGAACCGTTAGGGAGAAGCTCAATCCAAACCGGGATATCCACCAGGCCGCACAAGAATTATCCCGTTCCAATAATGTGGAGAATGCGATGCGCATGGCCGATGAATGCGTCAAGAGAGGGCTTTTCCATGAGGCTAGAACCCTGTACGAAAGGAACCTACAGGGCGTGCATCGGGATGACCCTGTGTTATTGGTTGGCTTGGCCCAGTGCCAGTTTGCACTCAGCCAATTTGAATCCTGTAAAAATACTCTCGATCAACTGATTGAGAAAAATCCAGATTATAAGAACCAGGAAGCGCACCTCCTATACGCGCGCTCATTGGCTGCACTGGGACAGGAGGACAAGGCCCATCACGAATATGAGACACTGTATCAATATTACAGTGGGCCCGAAGCCATCTTTCGCTTTGCAAAATTCCTACAGTTGCAGGGGCAGGAAGATAAGGCAAAATTCCTATTTCAAGAAATACTCGACAAATCAAAATCACTTGGGAAGCACTATCAGAGCACCCACAAAAAAATCCTTCAACAAGCGAAACTGGAAGTCTCCTAATTAATGCAGATATGACCGCACTATGATTTTAGTCGTCGATGTAGATTACAGAGAGGAAGGTGCTGCTGTGGCTGGGGTCACCTTTCGCAACTGGAACAATTCTCAGCCTGAAGCGATATATCTCAGTAGTCTTCATACTATCGCAGATTACGAACCCGGCGCCTTCTACAAAAGAGAACTTCCCTGTATCCTCACCTTGATTGAAGAGCACGCTATCAAACCCAGCCTAATAGTTATCGATGGATATGTACACTTGGGTGCAGATCGTAAACCCGGCTTGGGTGCACATTTATACCAAGCCTTGAGGCAGAAGATCGCTATAATCGGCGTAGCCAAGAAATCCTTTAAGGACACTCCGACCGGAACAGAGATATTTCGCGGCACCAGCCATAAGCCTCTCTTTGTGACCAGTCTTGGAATCACACAGGCCGAAGCGAAAAGTCTAATTGTCTCAATGCATGGTGAACACAGGGTACCCACGTTGCTAAAACAGGTGGATTCAGTGTGTAGAAAGGCATCACTTTAATATCAAGGTTCACAGGCAGGTCATAGCCCACCATTACTAGTACTTTTATCTTACGTTTTTACTACTTTTCTCCCATATCCCCACCACTTAATGGCAACAATAATTTTTTAACGCCCTTTCTTTGTGTTGACGAAGTCACCGAATCGATGCAAACAAAGTCGCCTAAGGGACGCCAATTGGCTTGTTAACCCATCGAGGCCAGCCTGTACCCCCCCTAAATGGAGGTTCAGCAGACAACCAAGAACACTCGATATCTATTCCGTATGAGTTAATCTCGACACTTTTTTGATGCCAGCTCGCTCAGAGAGAGCTGGCGATGTTCATTAGCAGCCCAAATGGGCTCCTTGGAAGTACTGCTGTAAAGGAGTTATCTATGAAGTTATACGCCAGTATCACTGCGTCAGCGTTTATCGCTATCAGTGGGAGTGCCTTTGGCGACAACACCACTAGCCATGAGCAAGTGGGAACTGACAATATGGCTGCTACAGATCAAACCGAGGCAGGGTTCGGCAATAGTATTATCAAGCGACAAATTGGCTCTGGGAATGAGGTTACCGGAACTCAAGAAGACGGGGTTATCAACAGCAGTATTCTCAGCACTCAGACCGGCAATCAAAACGAAGCCACTATTATACAGTCTGGCGGAGTATCGCTCAGTGCGATTAATTCACAGGTCGGCTCGCAAAACACGGCTGAGATTACCCAAGAGTTTTCCATCGGTAGCCAAGTATCAATACGTCAGCTTGGCACCTCCAACGCCTCCTACATCGAACAGCGTTTTGGTAGCGGCAACGCCTTTACCAGTACTCAGGATGGTGAAAGTCATTTTTTCCTCGGTCGACAGGAGGAAAGTGCCAACAGTAATATCTTCGTATTCCAGGATGGCGAGCGACAAAGCGCCGTGGTGGAGGAAACCGGGGGTAATATTGGCAGCTCTGTATTGATCTTCCAATTTGATCGAGATGACTTCGCCACGGTCAGTCTGGTCGCCACCATAAATGGCACTTTGGATATTTTTCAGGATGGCAGTGATAGTTACGGGGGGCTTGCGCAATTCTCAAGCGTTGACAGCACTATGACACTGCGCCAAACAGACAATCGCCACTTTGCTTTCGCCAATCAAGCGCTAAGCCTGTTCAGTGATATATTGATTATTCAAAGGCTAGGTGATGCAAATATTACTTCAATTACCCAAACTGGCACCTTGAATTCGATTGAACTACGCCAAAATGGCGCTGGTAATAATGTGACACTGGAACAATCAGCAGTAGACAGTAGTATCGATATCACTCAAACCGGAGCAACAAACCAAGTTACCGGTTCTCAGCTTAGTTCCAAATTCAGTACAATCGACAGCAGGCAATTTGCCATCGACAATGTACTCACGGTAAACCAAGGTGGATTATTGGTCAGTGCCACCAATGAACAGTCCGGGCTTCAAAACGTCGCCAATATTGAGCAGGCCGGTACGGAAATAGATCTTTTTACACGTCAAATCGGTTTTAATAATCGCGCAGATTTCCGCCAAACCGGTGATTCTCTGTCTATTACATCCCGCCAGTTTGGTAACAACAACGATATCTCTATAACCCAGGGCGGGGATTCAAACTCCTCATTCAGTCTGCAAATTGGTAATAACCATACCAAAGAGATTACACAGACAGGCTCCAATGGCAGAGCCTTTAATTTTCAGACTGGCGGCAACAGTAACACGGGAGTCATCACCCAGTAACCGCTATCGAGATAAAGAAACTTCTGTAGATTTTCTGCAAAAAAAGGGGCCGCGACATTAATTCATCGGCCCTATTTATCGCTGACAATCACAACTCACCCCGGTTGCATATTGACGGCCACGCCGTACTGCTGTAGACGGGCCGTATTGTTCCAGGGAAACCTATTAAAAAATGGGAAAACTCATATACTTTGATGTAGGCGAACTCTACAAAGTAAAAAAACCGCGCAACCCCGCTGGTGCGGGGAACAAATAAACTATGCTCCGACAATTTCTCTATCGTCGGTTTATCCCCGCCAAGCAAGGGAACGAAATACGCAGGCCTCTGAGTTCATGCCTTATCTGGTTTAGCCCTGTGAACACAGGGAACAAATTCGCAAAAAGATTCCGAGCACACCATAATCACGAAAAATACCCGAGTAAACAGGGAACCATATATCAATCTAAAAACCTCACCTATCGGCTACGGTTTATCCCAGCATCAGCGGGGAACAACAGCTTACCTCTAGTAATAACTTCACGATATTCCACGGTCTAACCCTGCTTTAGCAGGGAATAATTTCCGAAATCTCTACCGTTACTCGATATTACGGTTTACCCCTGCGGTTGCAGGGAACAAAAAGAATTTTGTCAATCTAATTCAGTGAGAATTTGGCCTATCTCCTCCTGCCTGAGAAACACTCTTACAAATTCCTGCTTTCAACTCTGACGTGCATCATCTTTTAGGTTGCTGTGACAGCCGTATATTATCCCATCATTTGTCTAGGAGTTTTGTAACCCAACATTTTTCAGGGGACGATTATTTAAATTCTCAATAGCCGCTTCGATATCTGCTTAATTCAAAAGCTTGAAGTCAGTTTGTTTCGGAAAGTGCTGCGAAGCAGGCCGCTCGTATTCCCTTTTAAGCCCCTTTCCCAAGATGAATACGGATGCGCAAAATAGACCTGCGCATCCAAAACCTCAATAATCTTCTCGTGCAGAGCAAACTCTTTGCCGTTATCGGCGGTAATAATGTGCACTAAATGCCTATACGGCTCAAGCAATGCAATGGTAGCCTATGCAACCAACGCTGCTGTTTTGCGCTCAACCTACTGAGAGCAAATAAATTTGCTCTTACGATCTACAATGGTGACCAGAACTACACTATGGCCTTTCCTATAGCGGTATCTATTTCCCAGTCTCCGATGCGGAGATTTATCATCGGCAACTTATGCTCGAGTTGACTTTCCATTTACTCGTTTGTTGCAGGGCCTATCCCGGCGCCGCAAGTTCTCGTATAAGGACCCACCACACTGCTTCTTCACTCAGACATACAGGTAAATGGTTTCATGGCTAATTGACAGGCTTTTTTCCTGCTCTTGCCAGCAGGAAACTTGCTCTGGGCTCCATTGCAGCTTCAGTTTTCTCTCAATCAGTGCAATGATCCTAGGTAGCACCTTTGTTGGCTTCCTCGCCTGTCTACTCCTCTCTTCTGTCATCACTTAAACTATTGGTGGAGAATATGCGGCAGATGTTACCTTCAGCTGACCGTTCTTTTTCAGGTGATTAACTGATGCGCTTCAAAGTTGAATGCAGGCTTCACTAAAATATGTAGTGGTCTAATCCTTCCGGACACTTCGCTAAGATGGTAAAACCACCAAGCGAGGTGAAGTATGACAACAAAAGGTACGCGCCGGCAATTCAAGCCGGAGTTCAAGAAAGGCGCCGTAGCCCTGGTCTCTGAGCAAGGGTATTCAATTTCTAAGGCCGCAGAGGCTGTAGGAAGCACTGCCAGCAACCTGCGACGCTGGATAAAAGAGCTGAAGCAGGAAGAGAGCGGAGTAAGGCTGGATGCCGGCGAGCGCGCAGAATTGAATCGGTTACGACCCGAAAACAAGCAGTTGCGGATGGAGAAAGAAATCCTAAAAAAGGCCAGTGGCTTCTTTGCAAAAGAAATGAAGTAAAGTACAACTTTATCAAAGAACAGCAAGGCAGCTTTCCAGTTAGGACGCTCTGCCGAGTAATGCAGGTAAATAAGAGCAACTATTACGATTGGTGTCGCCTTAGTGGCAGCTCAATAGATAGCCAGACATGGAAACTATGCCATCGTTTGAAGGCCTTATTTTCTGAATCTCGACAGAGTCTCGGAAGCCGCCGGTTAATGAAACTGTTACGCAAAGAAGGCTTTAAATTGGTCGCTATCGTGTCCGCTAGCTAATGAAAAAGCTAGATTTGGCAGTAAAACGCAAGAAGCGATTTACACTGACGACAGATAGTAAACACCCACTGCCGATCGCGGGAAACCTTCTGAATAGGGATTTCTCACCGAGCTCTAAAAATCAAGTTGGACTACTGATATCACGTACATCTGGACTGTACAGGGCTGGTTGTACTTGGCGGTAGTGATTGATCTCTATTCACGCAGGATTGTTGGTTGGCATCTAGATCGCCAGGTGGAAACGGCCTTGGTAAGTCGTGTATTGATGATGGCTGTTAATTTGCGTACACCGCCAAAGGGTCTTCTACACCACTCTGATCGAGGCAGTCAGTATGCCAGCCATACCTACCAAGCGCTGTTGAAACAGCATGGAATGGTGTGCTCAATGAGCCGCAAGGGAAATTGTTGGGACAACGCGCCGACTGAACGTTTTTTAGCAGCCTGAAACGAGAATGGCTGACGGGAAATATCTATCCGACAAGGGAAGCGATGTGAGAGCCTATATTGCGTATTACAACTCACGTAGGATACATACAACACTGGGGGACGCAGCCCCTATCGAATTTGAGAAATGTGCTTAGAGAGGCGTCAGGTTAGATTTGACCACAACAGTCTGTGATGGTGTGGGGATTGAATCACTTGCGTAAGGAACTTACCGGAGCTTTAAGCCGCCAATACTTGGAGCCAGTAGGTTTGATCAACAGGCGCAGCCCCTGTCCATCCGTAAGCCACTGATCCTTGTCGCTTGGTTTGGCCTGCTTGATTTGAGTATCTGTCAGAGCCATGGTGGTGCTACCAGTTTCTAAATTGAACTAGGTAGCACCAAATGTAGCACCAGATAGCACCGGATGACAACGAACGAGAGCGGAGGGCTGCGTACCCTCCAGACAGCAAAAAGCCCGGATTTACCGGGCTTTCTGGATGATTCCGAACCTCTTCGGATCTTGATGTGGTGCCCAGGGCGGGACTTGAACCCGCACGAGCATAGCTCACTACCCCCTCAAGATAGCGTGTCTACCAATTCCACCACCTGGGCAAAAATCTTACTGTTGTTCCTCACTTCCCTGATCAGCGGCAGGCTCTTCTGAGCCGCTGCTCTCTACAGGAAGCTCTGGGACATCGTCAGCGTCTAAATCTATTTCAAGCTGCGGGATATCGGTGTCGATCTCCGGCAATTCAGCCGCTGGGCCGATCTGCTCTACCGCTGCTGGAAGTTGCGGTAGATCTGCATCTATATTGCTTTCTGAACCCTGTCGGGCCAGCATCGCCAGTCCAAAACTGGTGACGAAGAATACCGTCGCACAAACTGCTGTCAAGCGGGAAAAGAAATTTCCGCTACCCTGACTGCCAAAAACCGTCTGTGACGCTCCTGAACCGAAGGATGCGCCCGCTTCAGCGCCTTTACCTTGCTGCAGCAAAATCAAGCCGATAATACTCAGCGCTGTCAGAACGTGTACAATTAATACCAATTTTTCCATTTTCTGGAAACTCTCTACGGGGGGTCAAACAACCCGTTATTCAGTACTCGTTTACCCGCGAACTGTCATTTTAAACAGCAGCGCGACAAATCTCGGCAAACTCACTGGCATCCAGTGAAGCTCCACCCACAAGGGCGCCATCAATATCTGCCTGGGCAAAAAGGCTCCCGGCATTTGCGGATTTTACACTACCGCCATACAAAATCTGTACTTCTGGACCCGAATCAGCCAATTGTGTGCGAATAAAAGCATGCACAGCCTGGGCCTCATCAGGAGTAGCCGTCTTTCCGGTGCCAATAGCCCAAACTGGCTCATAAGCAACCACTGACTGCTTCCATACCGTTGGTTCAATCAGATCGGCAACTGCCTGAAGTTGGGCGGCAATCACCTGAAGGGTTTGCTCCTGCTCTCGCTCTTCGAGGGTTTCCCCTACGCAGAGTATTGGAGTGAGTCCCGCCATTTGGGCCGCTACAAATTTTTCCGCCACCAGCTCACTACTTTCGCCATAGAGACTGCGACGTTCGGAATGTCCAACTATGACATAGCGGCTATTCCAATCCAGTAACATACTGGCTGAGACCTCACCGGTAAAAGCCCCACTGGACTCCTGGCTGAGATCTTGCGCACCCAAGCTGAATCCACCATTTTTCTTTGCCGCCTCTGCTACCTGGAAGAGGTAGGGAAAAGGGGGGCAAATAACAACATCTGATGTCACGCCCTCAAGATTGAGGTCGCTAAAAAAATGCTCGGCAAATTCACGGCTGCCGTTCATTTTCCAGTTTGCTGCTACTAGCGGTGTTCGCATGTGTGCTCCTTCAAGGGGCGCAAATCTTAGCGACATTGACGCCAACATACAACCCAAATTATTCGGGTTTGCTATACGCCCCCAGAGGATCGATTTACTAAATGCAAAATAACAACTGATCAGTTGTTGCCAATTCGCTCCACAACGGAGGAAATATCTTTGGCCAGCTGTTTTACCTGGACGCTATCACGGCCCTCGACCATTACCCGAATCAGCGGCTCCGTTCCCGAAGGCCGCAAAAGCACTCGCCCGCTGTCAGCCAACTGTCGCTCGGCATCAGTGACGATGGCCTGAACGTCGGTATGATCAATCACCCCGTCGCGATGGGCCAGCTGCACATTAATCATATGCTGGGGAAACATGGTCATACGAGACTTAAGCTGGTGCAGGGGCTCATCAAAATCACATAGCCCTCTCAATACTTGCAGCGCGGCAATAATGCCATCACCAGTGGTGGAGGCATCAGCACAGATAATATGGCCCGAAGACTCACCGCCCAGCTTCCATTTATTAGCAGACATTTTTTCGAGCACATGGCGATCGCCAACTTTAGCTCTTTCAAACGGGATATCGCTCTCACGCAGTGCGAGTTCAAAACCGTAATTGCTCATCAAGGTGCCGACAACGCCACTGCAGCCATCCAAGAATTGATGCTGGTGCATGGCAATGATGTACAACAGTTGATCGCCGTCAACCAGCTCACCATTGCAGTCTACGAACAGCACCCGATCGCCATCGCCATCAAAGGCAATCCCCAAATCTGCGCCCCGCTTCGCCACTGTCCGCTGTAGTTGTTGCGGATTGGTTGAACCGCAATCCAGATTGATATTGACCCCATCTGGGCCAGCGCCAATCACGCTGACTTCTGCGCCCAATTCGCGAAACACTTTGGGAGCAACGTGATAGGTTGCGCCATTTGCGCAGTCGAGAACTATTTTGAGCCCCTCCAGGGAGAAGCCCCAAGGAGTAGATGCCTTGCAGAATTCGATATAACGCGCTGCCGCATCATCAACGCGGTAAGCACGACCGAGATCATCTGAGGTAACCATCGGCAGCTCCAGGGCCGCTTCAATCTCCTCCTCGACCTCATCCGGGAGCTTGGTGCCCCCGGCACTGAAAAATTTAATACCGTTGTCGTGATAGGGATTGTGCGAGGCGCTAATCACAATCCCGGCACCCGCATGGAAAGTTCTAGTGAGATAGGCAATGGCAGGGGTCGGCATGGGCCCCAGCAATGCGACATCGACACCGGCATTAATCAGGCCCGCCTGCAGGGCCGCTTCGAACATATAGCCCGAGACCCGGGTATCTTTGCCAATCAGGATGCGGGGGCGACGGTGGTGCTTGGCTTTGAACATTCTCCCCAGCACTTTTCCGGCCGCATACCCAAGACGCAACATGAAATCAGGGGTGATTACACCCTCGCCCACGTGTCCTCGGATGCCATCGGTGCCAAAATACTTTCTTTCCATAACGCTTCTCAATAGTGTACTGCGCCGCTTTTCTTTTCTGCCGGAGAAATACAACAGGGCTCTGCGGCTTAGGGGCTCTGCAAGGCATCATTCATCTGTCTTCGCCGTAAACCCACTGCTGCATACGCAGCACATCTACCGTTTCGGCAATATCGTGAACACGCAATATTTTTGCGCCGTTGCGGGCGGCAAGCATAGCCAGTGCCAAACTCCCGGGAAGCCGTCCCTCGACATCGCGGTCCAGCAATCGTCCGATCATCGATTTGCGCGACAAGCCCGCCAGTATGGGCATCTGTGCTGGCGCCAACTGCGACAGATTGCGCAACAATGCCAAATTATCAGCATCGGTTTTGCCGAAACCAAAGCCCGGGTCTAGGATCAACCTCTCAATGGCTATCCCCTGCTCTAGGCAGCGATCAATACGCGCCTGCAGGTATAGCGCCACATCCCTCACAACATCAGTGTAAGACGGATCCTGTTGCATGGTGACCGGCTGCCCCTGCATATGCATCAGGCAAATTGCCAAACCGGTTTCTGCTGCGGCCTGCAGCGCACCCGGTCGCTCCAGTGCGCGCACATCGTTAATCAAACCTGCCCCAGCAGCTGCCGATTCACGCATCACCGCAGGAGTACTCGTATCGACAGAGATAACCGCGTCAAAGTTCGCACCAATCGCTTCAATCACCGGTACCACCCGGTCCAACTCCTCTTGCTCAGTTACTGGAGAGGCCCCTGGCCGTGTCGACTCCCCTCCAACATCGAGGATTTCGGCGCCCTCCGATAGCATCTGCTCGGCGCGACGTAGAACTAGGGATAAATTAAGAGCACCGGAGGCGTAGTAGTGGCCGCCATCAGAAAAAGAGTCGGGCGTTGTATTCAGGACTCCCATCACCACCGGCTGCGTGAGGTCTAGGGTGTGCTTAGCGCAAATAATTTTCATGGGCAGAAATAAAAAAACGAAATGTCGAGTCGGAACTGGCAAGCGCCATATTCCTAACCCAACATTCCGTTTTATTCAGTTAGTCGCTACGGGTCATCAGTGGTCGTTAAGCGGGCCGCCGACAGTGTTACTTTTGTCCGCTTCAGTCGAAGCTTCTGTGGTTTCAGTATCCGGTGTCGGGCTGTTGCCACCGGAGTCAAAGTTGTTGTCCTCCCAATCTCTCGGTCGACGGACCTTGCGGCGGGACATCAGGTCACCTACTTGCTCCGCATCCAGGGTTTCATACTCCATCAGCGCATCTTTCATCGCCTCGAGGATGTCGCGGTTATCCTCAAGCAACTTCTGTGCACGGTCGTAACAGTTGTCGATAATCCGGCGCACTTCTGCTTCAATCTCGTAGGAGGTCTTACCGGATACTGGATTGCCCTGACCCGGTTGGCCGCTCTCATCGTCACCGTAATGCAGTGGCCCCAACTTCTCTGAAAGCCCCCACTTGGTCACCATACTGCGAGCCAAATCAGTAGCGCGTTCAATATCGTTGGAGGCGCCAGTGGTAACGCCGTCGATACCTAGAGTCATCTCCTCGGCAATACGACCACCAAACAAAGAACACAGCTGTGATTCAATAGCACGCTTGGAAAGACTGTACTTATCTTCCTCTGGCAGGAACTGAGTGACGCCCAGGGCGCGGCCTCGAGGAATGATGGTTACCTTGTGTACCGGATCATGCTCTGGCACCAGGCGACCGATAATCGCGTGACCCGCTTCATGATAGGCGGTGTTCACTTTTTCCTTCTCGTTCATGACCATGGACTTGCGTTCGGCGCCCATCATGATTTTGTCACGCGCACGCTCGAACTCATCCATAGTCACGGTGCGTCGGTTGGCGCGTGCAGCAAACAACGCAGCTTCATTGACCAAATTGGCCAAATCGGCACCGGAGAAGCCGGGTGTTCCACGGGCAATCGTTTGAGGATCAACCTTGTCATCCATCGGCACTTTGCGCATATGCACCTTGAGGATCTGCTCCCGACCGCGAATGTCTGGCAGGCCCACAAAGACCTGGCGGTCGAAACGACCAGGGCGCAGTAAAGCGTGGTCGAGTACATCCGGGCGATTGGTCGCGGCAATAACGATCACCCCTTCATTGCCCTCGAAACCGTCCATTTCCACCAACAGTTGGTTGAGTGTCTGCTCACGCTCATCGTGACCGCCGCCAACACCGGCGCCACGGTGACGGCCAACAGCGTCGATCTCATCGATAAAAATAATGCAGGGCGCCTGTTTCTTGGCTTGCTCAAACATATCCCGCACACGGGAAGCACCCACGCCGACAAACATCTCTACGAAGTCAGAGCCGGAAATTGAGAAGAAAGGCACTTTCGCTTCGCCGGCAATCGCCTTGGCGAGCAGGGTCTTACCCGTACCGGGAGGACCACACATCAGTACACCGCGGGGGATATTACCGCCCAGGCGCTGGAATTTGGTGGGATCACTCAGGAATTCCACCAGTTCCTGTACTTCTTCCTTGGCCTCATCGACACCAGCGACATCGGCAAAGGTAGTCTTAATCTGATCTTCACCCAAAAGGCGAGCCTTGCTCTTCCCGAATGCCATGGGGCCGGAACGACCACCCGCACCGCCCTGCATCTGGCGCATGAAGAACATAAACACGGCAATAATGATGAGAATCGGGAAACTCGCTACTAGGAGCTGCTGCCAGATGCTCGGTGACTCGGGCTCGCGACCCACAAAATCCGTTTTGCTACGCACCAGTTCATTGGTGAGTTCATCGTCAATAATCTGTGGCTGAATAGTCTTGAAGCGGCTGCCATCGGCCTTTTCACCGGTAATGACCAAGCCGTCCACTATCACGTTCTTCACCTGGCCCGACTGCACATCCTGCACAAAGTCGGAATAGCTGAGAGCCTCATCTCGTGACTGAGGTTTAAAGTTTTGAAAAACCATCAACAGCACTGCTGCGATGATCAGCCACAGTACAAGGTTCTTTGCCATATCATTCAAAGGGATAGCCCTCTCGCTTTCGCTCTCAAAATCCGTTCACTTCGGCAATGCCGGCCACATCAATACCAGCTCAAACCAGTATAGGTGCGGGGGTCAAAGCCTTTGCCCCCATACCGGTATCGCTTATACCACAAGGGAGGCAGACTAGAAATACGCCGACGTTATCAGCCGCCTTTAAATCCACGTGCCACCACATAGACTTCGCGGGAGCGGGGGCGGGACGCACCGGGCTTGCGGGTCACAACATTGTTATAACTGCCGCGAAGATCCCGAATCAACTCATCGAACCCCTCGCCGTGGAATACTTTTGCAACAAATGCACCGCCTGGCTTTAAAACCTGACGCGCCATATCCACAGCAAGCTCTACGAGGTACATAGAGGCGGGCTGATCCACATCACGTATTCCACTCATATTGGGGGCCATATCGGAAATCACAAGGTCCGCCATCTCATCGCCCATGCGCAGCAACAGTTCATTCAGTACCGACTCCTCGGTGAAATCCCCCTGGACGAAGTCCACACCGGCCAAAGGGTCCATCGGTAAAATATCTGACGCCAAAACCCGGCCTTTGTGCCCCACTAACTCCATCGCTACCTGAGACCAGCCTCCCGGTGCCGAACCCAGATCAACAACTGTGATACCGGGCTTGAACAAGCGGTCCTTACTCTGCAGCTCCTGCAGCTTATAACTGGCACGGGAGCGATAGCCCTCTTTCTGAGACTGTTTGACGTATTGGTCGTTAAAATGTTCACGCAGCCAACGGTGGCTGCTCTTAGATCGGCCCATCGGGTACAATGCCTACAATCACTACAGATTAATTGTAAGAGCGGCCACAGGCCTCGATCGTATCCGCCCAACAAATACTGGCGGCGATCGCGGCCTATGGCCGCTCCCACATCGAATTCCACAAAGTGGTAATGGAGTATTGTATGCCTTTAACCGCCGACCGCAAAAAAGCCCTTCGCTCACTTGGTCACAATCTGAAACCCGTCGTGACCGTAGCCGGCAATGGGCTTAGCGAGGGGGTAATGGAAGAACTGAACCGCGCGCTCGAAGACCACGAGCTAATTAAGGTCAAACTGATGATTGCTGACCGGGAAGTACGCCACCAGATCGTGGGCGAACTCTGCGAAAAATCCTCCTCAGAGTTGGTGCAGGAGATTGGCAAGATTGCGCTGATTTACCGCGCAGCGCAAAAGCCCGACATTAAAAAGTCCAATTTACTGCGTTAGATTTTTTAGGAGCGGTATTTACCGCTCCTAAAAATCACTCCGATGCTATGCGTAGCGCTATGGCTGACTCTCCTGCTAACCCGCTTTAAAACGCTAACTCCTCACTACCAGCCTCCCCTGCCGGCGAAGGATCTTCTGCATCGGGAATATCATCGCCACCGGTATCAGGGTTGATAGGGTTGGTGCCCAGCTCAAACTCTAAAACACTGGTTAAACCATCATTATCCCAGTCAGAAAGACCATCTTCGGTATTGGAATCACTCAGGCCATACTGCATCTCCCACATCTCAGGTAAACCATCGCCATCCTGGTCTAAACGATAACGGGCATCCAAGGGGTGACGATCTTCTCCATCATTGATGCCGTCACGATCACTGTCGGCGACTTGAGGATCGGTACCCAGCTGGTATTCCTGCAGGTTACTCAGACCATCAGCATCAAAATCAAAAATGGCATCGAGCGGATCCGTACTGTAGAGGCCATGCTCCTGCTCCCATTCATCCGCCATGCCATCTCCGTCTTCATCGCGGCTATAGCGAGCATCGGCAGGATGAGTGTCCTCTCCAACAAATACCCCATCACCATCACTATCTGGATTATGAGGATCCGTACCAGCCTGGTATTCCTGTAGATTGGTCAGACCATCGTTATCCAGATCATCACCGGCGTCGTCGTAACCAATATTCAGCTGGTACTGCTCTTCCCAAGCCTGCGGTAATCCATCTTCATCAATATCAAATCGGTATGCGCCATTCAGCGGCGCGACATCTTCACCATCACTTACGCCATCGAAGTCGTTATCGGCAAGATCGATACAGGTGCCGGCTTGGTATTCCTGTAAGTTGGTGAGACCGTCATTGTCGTCATCGCGGGTCGCATCATGAGCATCGTTATCACTCAATCCACGGTTGAGTTCCCAGGGTGCGGGGATACCATTCTGGTCACTGTTTATACTTTTCGACCAACCCAGCGGCCATAGATCCAGATCGTCATTAACACCATCAAAGTCTGTGTCTTCTCTTATGGGGTTTGTCTTCAACTGAAACTCAAGTAAGTTTGAAAGCCCATCGCCATCCAAACTAAACAGTGCATCTTCAGCCGAATTTATATTCAGCCCATAATAGCTTTCCCAGTAGTCAGGCATACCGCACGCATCTGAGTCCAGAGTGCCGGCATAGGTCCAATGACTAAAAACTGAAGCTGAGAATAAAATTGAGAATGAGCAAGATAAGGAAAAAGGTAAAAATCGATTGAGATCGCGAGGACGCTGGCATCCTGTTCCCGAGCTGTAAACTCCTGGCCCTATTATAATTGCAGGGCGGCTCTATATCCGAGAGCCACCTCAAATATAACCCACTTAAAGAATAATAAAAATTGATCTTCGAAAGGTATTTACATTAAAAATGATTGCAAAGTACCACAAATCAAGAGGGTGTAAATAATTCTGTGTAACCGCTCTTGCTAGTGGATTATTGGTAGTCGG
>NZ_JALBWM010000499.1 GCF_023895975.1 Microbulbifer okhotskensis | reverse complement strand
CGTAGGCGCCCAGTGCCGAGGCGATGACGTAGCTGGCCAGACGGAACTGGAACACGTTGTAGCCCAGGGCCGTGGTGCGCTCAGGGTTTTCCTGCACCGCATCGACAATGCGGCCGAACTTGGAGCGCATAATGAGCTTGAAGAACAGCAGGCAGTTGAACAGCGACAGCAGGCACAGATAGTAGAAGTGCGTCGGGTTGTCGAGATCGAACAGGTTCAGGCCGAAAACACTGGTCTC
>NZ_JALBWM010000498.1 GCF_023895975.1 Microbulbifer okhotskensis | reverse complement strand
ATCTCCGGATCACGTTCACCGGTTTTGTTCTTGGTGGAGCTGGGTGCTTCGATAATGGTGGCATCGACTAGCGAGCCCTCTTTCAGCAGCACACCGGCTTCAGACAACCACTGATTCACTTCTTCAAGAATCTGGCGGGCCAGGCCATGGCGCTCCAGCAGGTGACGGAACTCCAGAATGGTGGTGTGATCGGGGATGGATTTATCCAGCGACAAGCCAGTAAACAGCCTCATTGACGC
>NZ_JALBWM010000497.1 GCF_023895975.1 Microbulbifer okhotskensis | reverse complement strand
AACAACTACCTGCCAACCTTGACCCGCTCAAGGCAGACCTGTCGGACGACCTCGAACGCCAGCGCCTTGCCAGGCTGCTGCAACGTGGCCTGAATACGGCCACGGGCTATGTGCTGCCGCTGGGCCGGGATGATCTGGGCGAGCGCTGGCGCAGCTGCAGCTGGGAGATGCGACGCGGTGCCCTGGTGCTGATCCCGGGCGATGCCCCGCTGGGCTTTCGCCTGCCGCTCAACTCCCTGCCCT
>NZ_JALBWM010000496.1 GCF_023895975.1 Microbulbifer okhotskensis | reverse complement strand
TAAAGCGACTATCATCCTCACGGAACACTACATCTAAAATCCAGTGTAGCGAGTTCTCAACACCCCAGTGAGATCGAGTAATCTGATTGAGCTCTGCTGATCGAGGCTCTAAACTACTGATATAGTAGCGTGTTTCGCAACTGGTGTGCCCTGCTACAGATCGCTTCTCCTGGACTGCGACAACACTCCTAAGACCGTGCCATTGCTCTTTACCTTCGAGCCAATCAATACTGCTAGTAGAGA
>NZ_JALBWM010000495.1 GCF_023895975.1 Microbulbifer okhotskensis | reverse complement strand
CAAAGGCATAAGCAGCAATCTCTGGTGAACCATCCAGGCCGAAAAACTCAACCACTCCGCGCCACTTGCCATTGTCAAATTGCGAGTGGTAAACCAGGTCAACACCAAATGCCCCGGCAACCATATTCATCAATATGGCCATGTGAGCCGGTGGCGTTCTGCCACTATCAATGGCCGATGAGATATAACTATCCACATCGCTGGCCGCCACATCTGCCTTGGAAATACCATACTTCTGCATTA
>NZ_JALBWM010000494.1 GCF_023895975.1 Microbulbifer okhotskensis | reverse complement strand
TATGCCGATCATGCCGTCAAAGTTGCGACAGCAATTCGTGCGCTTGGAATTAAATACCTTGCTGCAGATGCCTATTATAGCAAGGTGAAATTTGTTTCAGCCATTATTCCAGCGGGGTTGCACATTGTTGGAAAATTTCGAATAGATGCAAACTTACAGTGGTTATATAAAGGAACATACAGAGATATGGGTCGCCCCAGAAAATATGATAGCAAGGTTGATTTTGATACAGACATGCATCGT
>NZ_JALBWM010000493.1 GCF_023895975.1 Microbulbifer okhotskensis | reverse complement strand
TAGCCTTTTACATCACTTTGACGACATGGACGATCCTCGAGTTGATCGGCGCAAGTTGCACGCCCTGCCCGATATTTTACTTATCATGTTTTGCGGTGTCATTTGTGGTGCGGAAAGCTGTAGAGACTTTGTTGATTTCGCAGAATCCAAGAAAGACTACCTAAAAAATTTACGCCTCTAAATTAATGAAATACCCTCAAAAAACACTTTTAGCCGGGTTCTCTCAAGTTTAGACCCCGAGCAA
>NZ_JALBWM010000492.1 GCF_023895975.1 Microbulbifer okhotskensis | reverse complement strand
AAGCAGTGTGGCGATGGAGCAGTTCAAGGCGCGCCTGCCGGAAGTATCCAAGGGGGCACTGACCGTGGATGTGTTCCCGGCCATGCAGCTGGGCGGCGCCAAGGAAAACATCGATCAGGTGCGCTCCGGCGTGCTGGAAATGACCTGGGTGGGCGCTTCCTACCTGTCCCGCATAGTGCCGGAACTGGAGGCGGTAAGCCTGCCGTTTGTATACGCCAACCGTGAGGAAGCCTTCAAGGTGGTGG
>NZ_JALBWM010000491.1 GCF_023895975.1 Microbulbifer okhotskensis | reverse complement strand
TCTGGCCGTGGTTCCTACCTATTTCGCCCCCTAAAACTGTCCGAAGTATTGATAAAAGAGAAGCCGAAAGTAGATGTTCTAGAGTTTGATGTGCTTTTTCGTAAGTTGGTTGGGAGTGGTTAATACTGAATCTACCTTCACCTTGATGGGTTGAAGTTACTATTTGTAAGCACGACTTCTGATAATTCATAGGAGGGTGTAAATAATTCTGTGTAACCGCTCTTGCTAGTGGATTATTGGTAGTCG
>NZ_JALBWM010000490.1 GCF_023895975.1 Microbulbifer okhotskensis | reverse complement strand
ATAACCGTCTTTTTCTATTGAATATCCGTTTAATCCTTTCGCAATACTCCCGGTTGAACCTCCGGATTCCGGTATTATTTTTCAGCCAGTCAACTCGGCGATTACCTATTCTTTCCCTTAGGTTCAATTCGTATTGCACGGCTACGGTCTCCGCTTTGTGGGCGAATTTGGCAGAGCCTGCATTACAACTCTTGCACTGCCGATGAATATTCCAGAGGTTAAATCTCAGGTGGCCAGCGGCACCCC
>NZ_JALBWM010000048.1 GCF_023895975.1 Microbulbifer okhotskensis | reverse complement strand
TTTAGACAAGATAATTACAGCCACGATTTAAGCTGATTTATATGGGACAGCCCTGGGGGTCAACATTGCAAGTATTTGTTTCAAATGCGCCGTATCCCAATGTTGCTGCTCCGCTTCCGGAGATTCCCACACTTCAAGAGTTATGAAAACGTTACTCTCATCCAGGGACGGTAGAATTTTGTAGGATATGCATCCGGACTCTTCTTCTGATTGACGCGCTAACTCAATTAATAGCGCTGACGCCTGAGGTGTATATGATGGCTGGGCTGTCACTTTTGCCATAACGAATAGATTAGCCATTATTCTCTCACCAAATATGAAGCTTTTATTTGTAAAATTAAGAAGTACGCTTTACCACTAACAGCGCGCCGACAACCATCATGGCGAGCCCGGTTAGGCGCTTGCTATCCAGGCTAGACTGTTGCGCTCCCATCAATCCAAAATGGTCGATGACACTGATAGCGAGTAACTGCCCTAAAAGAACGAAAGATACTGCATTACCCACACCATACTTTGGCGACACCCAGGTCACACTAAGTATATAGAATGCTACTAATACCCCACCCAAGTAGAAGTACCAGGCGATATCTTTCTGAAAAACTTCATTGGGTAGCCCCTCCGTTTTTAAGAGGTACGCTGCAGAAATTACCAGTCCAACTAGAAACAGTACTGTCGTTGCCAGGGCTGAACTACCGAGCTTAACGCCAAGGCCGCTGTTCAGCGTTGTCATTACGGGTATCCCAATCCCAGCAATAAGCATAAGAGACGGGTAAATAATGGCATTTTGCACTTGGGGAAACCTCTACTTCGAATTGTGGGCCGGCCCCAAAAAAGAGCCGGCCCACAGCTCATTTATCTGGCAAGTTGATTGGTAATGGCCAGGCCTACCGCGTGAGCGCTTGCGGGGTTCTGACCACTAATCACACGCCCATCCTCAATAACAAACTCCTGCCAGGGCTGCACTTTGCTATAACGTTCAGCACTTCTGGCCAGAGATTCCTCCAGCAAGAAGGGGATGTCGTTGATAGTGCCGAAGTCAATCTCCTCCTCACGGGTGAAACCGGTTACGGACTTGCTTGCCAGCAGCTTTTCACCATTGCTTAGCGTGATAGGCAGGAAGCCGGCGGGACCGTGGCAGACTGCTGCCAGGATGCCACCCTCTTCGTAGTGCTTAGCGCTCAGTTTGGCGAAGTCCTCATTGGTCGCCAAGTCAGAAAGTAAGCCAAATCCGCCGGGATAAAAGACCGCATCGTAGTCAGCAATATTCAGCTGGCCTACGGGAATGGTGTTGTTGATACGATTTTGGAAATCCCCGTCATTGAGTACTTTTTGATTGACATCATCGCCTTCGATATCAGTGCCGTAGAGAGGTGCCTTACCACCTTTAATGGAGGCAATGTCAAAGTCGAGCCCATTTTCCATAAAAACATGAATAGCGTGGGTCAACTCCGGGGAATAAGTGCCATTGGCCTGATCTGTTTCACCAAGGGTGGCGTGATTAGTAACCGGGATAAGTACTTTTTTCATGTTTCTTTCCTTTGTTGGTAAGCATTCAGTGGGGAGGGATTGTAGATTATCCCTTATCTGCCGATAATAGGTGCAATCTGCGAAATACTTTTGCTATTTAGCAACAATAGATTGATGAAAAATGGATAATTTTGACGGTTTAGTCGAGTTTGTAACCGTAGCGGAGAGCCAGGGGTTCTCTGCGGCAGCCAAAAAACTGGGGTGTAGCACTAGCCATGTGAGTAGGCAGGTATCACGGCTGGAAGAGCGTTTGGGCTCGGCCCTGCTGGCCCGTACGACACGCCTGGTAAGCCTTACCCAGGTTGGGACCGCCTATTACCAGCGCTGTAAGGAACTGGTAATAGGCCTGCAACAGGCAAATGAGCTGGTGGGCCAGCAGCAGTTTCAGCTCAATGGTACATTGAGAGTCAGCTGCGCCGGTATCTTCGCTGAACAGTATGTCGCTCCCGCCCTTATGGAGTTTGGCCTGAAGCATCCAGGGTTGAAAATCGATATGGATTTCAATAGCAGGATGGTCAACTTTGTTGAGGACGGGATAGATTTTGCCATACGCTATGGTCGCCTGGAGGACTCTGGGTTGATTGCTCGAAAGCTCGCTGACCGACAGATGATGGCGGTCGCCAGCCAGAGTTATTTGAAAAAGAATGGTATTCCCGAACACCCCTACCAACTGAAAACACAAAGTTGTCTGGTGGCCAATAATGACCAGTGGGTTTTTGATTTGGATGGGGCGGCGGAAAGTATAAAAGTTGGAGGGCGCTGGAGAAGTAATAATGCCCATGCAGTCGTAAAAGCCTGTGAGCAAGGTCTTGGTATTGCTTATATGCCAAAAAGTAGTTTCAGTACCTCAATCAAACAAGGCCTGTTACTGCCCATCTTGGAATCTTTCTGGGGGCGCGGAGCCAGTAGTTGGATTGTGTACCAGAATCGCCGCTTTTTACCGATGCGTGCACGATTGGCAATTGATTATTTGGTGGAGTATTTTTCTGGCTGGGAGGAGTAATTTTGAACGGATAGCTTCCCATCTTCGGTACTCTAGCTAAGGTGAGGTTAATCTTGGCAATTAAGAAGGCAATCTAGCGAATAATTAAGCGATCACCAAAGCTATTGGCTTGGTTGACCCCGTAGCACTATTTCCACCACCATCGACATCTTGTCAGCCCCCAACTCAAAGGATTAATATCGACCTTCCCTCAATCTATCGGCATCTATTATGGTCCTAGCCAGGACGTTTTATCGTAGTGGCCACGCCGCCTCCCAACGACGACCCGTTTCATTTGCGGACGTAAGGCGGCGGTTTGGCTTCCGCTCTATCGCCGTCGGCCGCTGGGTCACCAAAGAGGAGCAGGATCTGGCTGCCGGGTTTTTTTACGATGCCCTTGATGATTTAATGGCCATCCTGAAAGGACCGGAGGCTCTGTTATCCCTTCGCGGGACCCTGTCTTTTCAATACGGAATTGGCGGGCGTCCGGGTATGGCCGCGTTTTATAACCCTTCAGCGCGAAGTTTTTCTCTGGCAAAAAATGCTGGGCCCGGCTCGATTGCCCACGAGTGGTTTCACGCGCTCGATCATTACCTTGCACAAAAAGCGTTCAGTGATACTTCGAGCGCTATGTATGCGTCAGAGGCCTGGCTGCGCGATGCAACCCCGGTGCCCCATCCTCTGAATGACTTGCTCTTCGCATGTTTCAAAGCCGTAATGCTGGATGAAAGCGGTAATAAACCCAGCGGCCTGGTAATAGCTTCCGTCAGCACCGATAAGGCAAGCGGTTCTGTCTATTACAGCGAACCAGTGGAGCTTTGTGCTCGGGCCTTTGAGGCTTTTATTCAGGATGCCAGCATCAGCAATAATTTTTTAGTGGCAGGCTCAAAAGCCAGTCAGGAGGCTAAGTTGGGTCTATATCCCCAGGGCCAGCAGCGGCTGAAAATTAGCCAAGCGTTCACAGAGTATTTTTCCTGCTTGGGGCGCAGTCTTTGGGGATCTGTATCTGTGCCTGCAAATGAGAAGGGTCAATGAGATTGACAGTTAAAAACACCTTTGCGCTGGGCGTGATTCTCTTGGCCGGCGTTGTTGCCTGGCTATGGGTTGAGCTTTCCAGAAGCTACGAACTGATCACGACTGCCAATGCCCCAGTCTTGTCCGCTGATCGCGGATTTTCTGATGCGACCATTGACTTCTCTCGTAACCGCGCGAAATTCGTAAGTGTTTTTGTTTCAGGAGGCGGTCATGTGATACCAGGTATTTCTGAGGATGACTTAACGGGGGAGTTGGCAGGCTACTGGCAAGAACCCCTCCTGATGTGCGGAACCGGCTTTCATCTTTATAAAGACTTCGCCCTGAATGTTGGAGGGCATGAAAACAACAAATTTTACGCTCAAGCCTATAATACCAAGTTGCTGGAGCTGGCAAAAAAAATGCCGAAGCCCTAGCAAAAGGGCCTCAGGAGGAGTGGAGTCAAGTTTACTTGGAACCACTTTCTGACATTGGCGCGAGGATTTTAAAACTCGTTCTCAGCAATGATAGCCGCCATCCGTTTAAGGTTTGCCTGCTCGCCCTCTAAATTGGTAAGCCCAATTATAAGGCTGTTTTCTTCTGGGAAAATAATGATCAGCGCACTAAACCCGTAGATCCCTCCCGATTGGGTGATCACCTTTTTGCCGGCAACGGAAGTGGTAACCCAACCAAAACCATAGCCGTCATCGATAAAAATGTCCTTTTTATCGGCGGTAGAAACCAGTAGTTCTTTGGCAAAAGATTCAGACCAAACTTCCAGGTCGGCAAGGTTGCTAGATAAAGCACCGGCTGAATAGGGTATAGACATATCAATATATTTTGCGGGCTCTGCTTGCTGGGCGCCTTTATAGCCAGTCGCATGGCCGCTATCAAGTATTTCACTACTACCATAGGTGGTAGCATCCATGCCGAGTGGTTCTAGTATGTTGCGTGAAAGGAATTCTGTGTAACTTTGCCCAGACAGCAGCTCAATGAGGTACCCCAATAAAATATAGTTTGAATTTGAATAGCTGTATTTTTCACCAGGTTCAAATTCCAGAGGGCTATTTTTGGATAGATTGACCAGCTCCAAAGGGCTAAAAGTATGATGGTGATCAACCCCATTGAAGAATTCAGGGATGCCTGAGCGATGAGTTAACAGGTGTCTAATCGTAATTTTCTCGCCGCCGGGGTAGTCCGGAATAAACTCTGAAACAGGAGTATCGTAATCCGAGATCTCCCCTGAATTTTTCAGCTGGACAATTGCTAACGCCGTTAAAGTTTTTGAAAGAGATCCGACTCGATATCGGGTGTTGATTCCATTTGGCAGTGGTAGTTCTTTGTTGGCGAAACCAAACCCTTTTCTCAGAGTATCGACACCATTTTTCTTGACGAGTATTGTGCCCACAAAACCCTCCGACTCAAGAAAAGCTTCCGCCGTCGTGTAGCTTGTCGTGGGGGAAGCCCTGTCATCGCTACAGGAAAACAACCCCAATCCCGCTATTAAAAATACCATCAGAGGCGTTATTTTCATTTTATATATCCTTAAAACTTACAAGTAGAGGATCGGATGTTAGTGAAAAATGCCCCGAATCGAGGGCTGGAGGTACTCTGGCTAGGATGGGCGAGTCATAGATTGGGCGAGAGCGCAAAATCCAGCGCAATCGCCCTTGATATTCGAAGGGCAAGATTAAATTCATTTTACAAGGCTATCACCATCAATGGCGGAAACAAGCGGAAGTCTGGCCACCAGGGCTGGTGTTGCAGGTCCACACAGCGGCGCATCGCTAGATATCCAACATCTACGCCTGGCGGTGAGCTTGAGTGCGATGTAAGTGGTCATTTTACAAGTTGATACGAGAGGGATCATCCCGCAAGGTGCATCTAGCTGATATACCACGGATGAGTTAACAGTCCGCCAACCATCAGGGGATTCCCGATTATCTCTGTTGACCCGGAAAGCTTGCCCTGGATGTTTCCCCCTTCCTGCGAGGGCGCCCTGCCATCCACTTGCCACATGACTCCGAAGTTGGGAGCGCTATCGAGCGGCTACCTCTTGGTTTTCAGTCATTGATCACCACAGCACAGAACCATCACTGTACTTAGCTTCACTCTATTGGGTAGAAATCAACTAAACGTTATTTTCGAGGGGCCCCCGCGGCTATTGCAAAGCAGATCACTGGTGCTCGCGCACGGGTGCAGAACTTTTAGTATTTGGAAGTTGGTTTTTAGGTGAGGGTGAATCAATTGGGGGGGTATTTAGGTGTTTCAGAAATGAAACAAGATGAAGAAATTTGAATCGTAATAAAATAAAAAACTATCTATTTTAAGGTACTTCCCTTACACCTGAAGGTATAAGGGAAGTGCCTGGGCGTTATCCCCAATGGGGATGGCGCCTAAAAACTATAGGCAAACGATGTTTTCTGCCTGCGGGCCTTTAGCGCCCTGGGTAACTGTAAATTCTACAGCTTGCCCTTCAGTCAGGGTTTTGAAACCGCTGCTAGAAATGGCACTGAAGTGGGCAAAAACGTCAGGACCTGATTCCTGAGCGATAAAACCAAAACCTTTACCTTCGTCAAACCACTTAACGGTACCGGTAGCTCTGTTAGACATAATATATATCCTGTAATGAATTAATGCGCTCCAATTATATTGGAGATCAAGCGGTTAAAAACTAAAATTTTTAAAAGAGACAGAACGAAGGATTATGACTAACACTACGAGTTGAACTACTATTTAAAATGGCTTTTAAACCAGCGAGGCGAATCCTATCACCGAGTTCTCGGTTTTGTCCACACCTTATTTGGAATAAAGCCAAATAAGCTTCGACGTCGATCAAATACTTAGGTTTTTCCACCTTTTTGTGATGCGATTCTCTCTGGTTGCATTCGTGCAAGCACGGATGGAGCGATACAAAGGTAGCTTACTGGCTCAGTGAGAAATGGCGATTGGCGGTTCCGGGGCGGCTGTAGCGCTTTGCTACACGGCGATCCACTGCGCCATAAAGGCCCTGTGGAGCATCGGCATTGAAGAGATGCCCTTTGCGGATAACCACAAAACAGACCTTGCCGGCGGGTTGCCGGAGGAGATAAGGCGTCTTGTCAACTCAGTTTTCTTGATGACCTTCTCTCCAGCCCGGTACCGCTCACTTGAGTAATGGTCCGCACTTCCACTTAGTACTGACGCTGCCGCTGCAATGGCATCTGCCATGCCGAGGTTCATCCCTTTGCCGCCCACGGGAGAGTGACAGTGAGCCGCATTCCCAGCAAGCAGAACCCGATTTTTGCGATAGGTTTGAGCTTGACGTATTGAGATCTTGAAAGCAGCCTCTTTTCGAATGCCAGCCACTTCCAGGGGCAACCTCATCGCTGAGAGAGCGTTCTCGGCGGACGAGGCTATGCGGGCACGACGTTTTTCAATTGGGAGAATCAAGGTGAACTGGCCGTTCGATCCGTAAAGGTCCAGAGTCACCTCCTCCGGATCGAAGCTTCCATTCAGGTCAACATCTGCAATCGACCACCTGGTGGGAAGGTCTATGCCTGGATACTGAATTTTGAGTTGCTGGCGGATTACAGGCTGAATGCCATCAGCGGCAATCACCCAGTCGAAAGAGTCGCTGCTACCATCAGAAAAGTTCACATCGGCCTTGTCCGGCGTGGTCGTTATGTTTGCCGCTGAAAGTCCGTATTCAACTTTAAGCCCCCTGCCGGATAGCACGCCCCTTAAAATATCTTCCGTTCGATTTTGAGGTAATCCGAGGGGTACTCTGTCTCTGAATATAGTCTCGCGATTATCTATGTGAGCCAGGGTTTTTTCGTCGCGCAATAGATGTATTTTCCTGAGAGGTGTCGCCTCGGAGAGAAAGGCATCAGCGACCCCGAGCCCGTTCAAGGCATCAATAGTTCCCGGCAAAATACCAGCGGCCCGAGAGAGTTCAGAAGGTCCATTTCTTAGCTCGACGATACGACAATCAGCACCCTTGGAAGCCAAGGCTACTGCGGCGGTTAACCCAGTGGGGCCTGCCCCGGCAATTAAAATATCCATGCTCACGACTTCAGCTAAATAGGGGTCGACCGTCGTTTAATTGCGATGCCTAATACGCATCTCAGTAAGCCGGCAACAAAGGTTGGCTGCTGCAAGCATAGCCAACCTTCATCAATCTCTATTTTTTATCTGCTGAATCGGAACCCTCACCATAATCTAAAGCGGCATTGGGCTTGTCCATGGAGGCCCCCTGCCTATCCAGCACCCCAATATCCAGAACCGGGGAAGCGTCAATGTGCTGGGCGTCCATCATTTGAGCTACACGCTGCAGGGAGGCTATGATCATGCTCTGCTCCCATTCTTTCAGGTCGCCAAACTGGCGGGTAAACTGGTCTTGCAGGGGGATCGGGGCATCTCTTAATGTCTCAACCGCCTCTTCAGTGAGGTAGGCGTGCACCTTACGTTTGTCAGCTTGCGAGCGCTGGCGATAGACAAAGCCTCTCTTTTCCAGTCGGTCCAGTATGTTGGTCACTGTTGCCTGGCTCAGGCTGACTTCGTTGGCCAGCTCTCCGATAGTCACCTCCCCCTTATTTCGAATCGCCTGCAGCAATAAAACCTGTGGCGCAGTCAGTCCGGTCGTTTTAGCCAGATGCTTGGAGTGCAAGTCTGTCGCTCTTATCACGCGCCGCAAGGCGACCAAAACTTGTTCGATGCTATTCAAAGCTACCTCTCAATCTCGGAATTAGGAGTGAAATATGTGGATTATATAGGTGCGCATCCTAATCACTAATAGCTTCTGAGTCAGTAGCCGTGAAACAAGTAAGGCCATCGCCATGGGCACTCAAGGGCGCTTAATTTTAACCGGTGAGCCCCCCCCGGTCAGTCGGGCACCTTCCCTTCGCTTTCCGCAATAGCTGCCAGGATTTTTGGGTCGACTTGGGGTGATCATCCCAAGCAGCTGGTCTTTTTTAGGCCAAATGTTGTGATCAATTTAACGGTGCGCCGCTGGACATTAAATTTAATTTGTGTACGATATTTAGCGTTCAAAACAATTTTATAGGAATTTCGACGTAATAACCCCTGAATTGAACGTTAAAGGCGCCATTTGTGCGTTATTTGATCGGAGATGTATTTAGAGGTGAAATTATATTGCGTTGATCGGGATGGTTTTTTGTCTAGTTCAGAAAATATTTTGCTAAGGTCTCCTTCCCTTGAGGATGGTATGGCCGTATATCGATTAATTGAGAGTTGTCCGCCACTAGATACCAACTCCAGCTATTGCAATCTTCTTCAATGCGGCCACTTTTCCAGCACATCCGTAATTGCAGAGGCCGAAGGTAAGGTCGTCGGCTTTATCTCTGGGTACTTAGTCCCCGACCGTGCAGGCACCCTTTTTATTTGGCAGGTTGCGGTAGCTGAACAAGCTCGGGGGGTGGGGCTTGCCTCACGGATGCTCACTCACATCTTTGGCCGCCCGCACTGCAAGTCGGTTAGATTCCTAGAAACAACGATAACTGAAGACAACCACGCTTCCTGGGCGCTGTTCAAAAGGGCTGCACAAAAGCTCTCCACCAAGTTGGAGCACTCCCTTTGGATGGATAGCCAGACCCACTTTGATGGGCAGCACGATTCCGAGACCCTCGTCCGCATCGGACCTATTACTCAAATAACTAAACTTCATAAAGAGAAGACAATGAAAATCTTTGATGAGATTGAATCCGAAGTGCAAAGCTATGCTCGCTCTTTCCCGCGGGTATTTAATCGCGCAAAAGGCGAGCTGATGTGGGACGAAGAGGGCAATCAGTATTTGGACTTCCTGGCCGGTGCCGGCACCCTGAATTACGGGCACAACAACCCGCTTTTTAAACAGGTTCTGCAAGACTACATTCAAGCGGACGGCATCACCCACGGCCTGGATATGCACACCCGAGCCAAGGGCGAATTCCTTCAGGCATTGAACGAGAAAATTCTCAAGCCTCGAAATATGGAGTACGTCGTACAGTTTACCGGGCCGACAGGAACAAATGCAGTGGAAGCGGCAATGAAGATTGCCCGCAATGTTACCGGCCAGCAAAATATTGTTACCTTTACCAATGGCTTCCACGGTGTAAGCCTCGGCTCCTTGGCCGCCACTGGTAATTCTCATCACCGGGATGCCGCAGGGGTCAGCCTGAACGGCACTCATCGTATGCCCTATGACAATTATTTGGGCAAAAATATTGATACCACAGAATACCTGGATAAAGTGCTATCTGATTCCAGCAGTGGGATTAATTCCCCAGCCGCTGTTATTGCCGAAACGGTTCAAGGTGAAGGGGGTATCAACGCCGCCAGTATCGAGTGGCTGAGAAATCTTCAAGCCGTATGCAAAAAGCATGGGTTACTTTTTATTGTTGATGATATCCAGGCTGGCTGTGGCCGTACGGGGGATTTTTTCAGCTTTGAAGAAGCTGGTATTGAGCCCGATATTATCACCCTCTCCAAATCCCTCAGTGGATATGGATTGCCATTTGCTCTTGTACTGATGAAGCCCGAGCTGGACCAATGGAAGCCCGGCGAGCACAACGGCACCTTCCGCGGTAACAACCTGGCTTTTGTCACTGCGAAAGCCGCAATTGATCACTACTGGTCTGACAACAATTTCTCGCGGGAAATCAAGCGTAAAGGAAAATACATTTCTGAGCGACTGGATAGTATCGTCAGCAAATTTGGTGAGGGCAACTTCACTAAAAAGGGCCGAGGTATGTTCCAGGGTATTGATTGTGTGAGTGGTGAACTCGCTGGAAAGATAACAAAACTTGCTTTCAAGCAAGGTTTAATCATTGAGACCAGTGGTGCCGATGATCAAATTGTTAAGTTACTTTGCCCATTAGTTATCACTGACCAGAATCTGAAGAAAGGCATTGATATTATTGAGTCAGCTATTCAGGAAGTCTGTGCTGGCGAGAGAGATATGCCGGAAGAGCGAGTTTATTTCGAAGCCTGCTAGACTTAATTTCACCAGAAAAACAATTGCGTAACTCCCGAGCCAAGTACCTTTATGACCCACTTGGAGTGAATGCGCACTCGATATAGCGAAATAGCAATGATTGTTAGAAATTTACAAGAAGCCAATACCTCTGGAAGACGGATTGTTTCACCCGATGGCAATTGGGAGAGCACCCGCCTACTGTTAAAAGATGACAATATGGGCTTCTCTTTTCATATTACCACCATATATACCGGTGCTGATTTTGAGATGCACTACCAAAACCATCTGGAAGCGGTCCATTGTATCTCCGGCAGAGGAGAGGTTGAGACCTTTGACGATGGCAAGAAATACTCTATTGAACCTGGGACGATTTATATCCTCGACAAGCATGATCGACATACCTTGAGAGCCTTCGAGGAAATGACTATGGCTTGCGTCTTCAACCCTCCATTGAATGGCAAGGAGGTTCACAATGCTGAAGGTGGTTTCGAACTTGAAGCCGGCAACATTGATGAATAGTTAGTCACCAGCGAGAGCGGCCCTGAAATGAAGCCCCTGCCAAAAAGTCAGCATCCGGCCAGGAATGACCTGTACCCCTCTCGAAAATGGGGTGTTGCCGGTCAGGTAAGGCTTCGTAAAGATCCGGTGATTTACGAGGGGTCAAACGCTCCTCCTTCACTGGAACTCACACAGATGGATACCTACAAAAAGCAGGGCTTTATTGTCCTTGACGATTTGTTCTCCGAGCAGGAGGTTCATCTGTTCAAAAGCGAGCTGGATGCCCTCAAGCAAAGCAAGAGTATCTGCAAGTCGGGTGAAGTGATCACTGAGCCGGATAGTAATGAGGTGCGCTCGGTATTTCGTATCCATGAGAACAGCCGCCTATTTAGCAAGCTATCTAGGGACAAGCGGTTGTCGAGCATAGCGAGATACATTCTCGGCGATAAAGTTTATATCCATCAGTCTCGCGCGAATTACAAGCCCGGTTTTCGCGGCAAGGATTTTTACTGGCACTCTGATTTTGAAACCTGGCATGTCGAAGATGGTATGCCGCGCATGCGCGCACTCAGCGTGTCCATCACCCTGACAGAGAACCATCATTACAACGGACCATTAATGCTGATCCCCAAGTCTCACCACCATTTTATTGCTTGCGATGGGGAAACGCCTAAGGGCCATTACCTTCGCTCCCTCAAAAAGCAAGAGCTGGGTGTTCCTTCAGACAATCACCTGCGCGCATTGGTATCGCGGGGCGGAATCAGCGCAATCACCAGTAAGCCTGGCAGTATTGTGATGTTTGATTGCAACGTGATGCATGGTTCTAGTAGCAATATCAGTCCCTATCCGCGATCCAATCTATTTTTCGTTTTCAATGCACTCAGTAACAAAGTAGAGGACCCATTTTGTAACCTCCCTCCTCGCCCCGAATATATCTGCACAAGGAGAGCAATTTCTGGTATCTGAAATGAAACCCAATTCAGCTCCCTCAGCAGTGTGCTCCTCAACTGCATAATGTTGTTAGCAAGAGAAAGTAAAGGACCAGTAAGAGACGATGCATACGATAGAAAAGATTGGTGGCACCTCTATGACGGACTATGAATCAGTCCGGGACAATATTATCAAAGGGGACTCCAAAGGGCTCTACAATCGCGTTTTTGTAGTCTCAGCTTATGGCGGTATTACCGATCTGCTTCTGGAGCATAAAAAAAGTGGCCAGCCAGGTATATACGGTTTGTTCTCCAGCAGCATTGAAGATGACAGTTGGCTGGAGAGGTTTGATGGGCTTCGTACAAAACTGCGGCAGATCAATAATCGCTTGTTTGGTGAAAGTGATCTGGTTAAAGAGGCCAACCTCTTCCTGGATGAGCGTCTGGAAGGCGCCAAGAAGTGCCTGCGGGATCTGCAAAGCCTCTGCCAGCACGGCCACTTTTGCCTGGATGCTCACCTTGGCACAGTGAGGGAAATGCTTGCCAGCATCGGGGAGGCCCACAGTGCCTGGAATACCTCAAAGCTATTGCAGAGGGACGGCGTCAATGCCTGCTTTGTCGACCTGACTGGTTGGCGCACCAGCAAACATATACCTCTGGATGAACGCATTCGGGATGCATTCGCCAATATTGATTTAAGCCGGCAACTACCAATTGTTACCGGCTACGCTCATAGTGATAAGGGCCTGCTTATTTCCTTTGATAGGGGCTATAGCGAAATGACTTTTAGCCGCCTAGCAGTTCTTACCGGCGCTAAGGAAGCGGTCATTCACAAGGAATTCCACCTGAGTAGTGCGGATCCTCGCCTGGTCGGAGCAGATAATGCTGTGCCTATCGGGCGCACAAATTACGATGTTGCCGATCAGCTGGCCAACCTGGGTATGGAGGCGATCCACCCCAAGGCCGCGAAAGGGCTGCGTCAAATGAATATCCCTTTGAGGGTAAAAAACACTTTTGAGCCCGAACATGCCGGCACGTTAATTACTGGCGATTATATTAGTGATTCCCCTTGTGTGGAGATTATTGCTGGCTGCAAAGGGGTTTACGCCCTGGAACTGTTCGATCAGGATATGGCTGGCAGCATCCACGATTATGACCGCGAGGTGTTGTCGGTCATTAAAAGGTTCAAGGCACATATTATCTCCAAAGATACCAACGCCAATACCCTGACCCACTTTTTGTCTACCAATCTGAAGACCATTAAGCGTATTCAGGCCTCAATAGAGAAGTGCTTCCCAGAAGCGGAGCTGAATCAGAGAAAAGTGGCCATAGTCTCTGCCATAGGAAGCGATATGCAGATACCCGGTGTACTTGCCAAGGCGGTTCAATCAATATCCAACAATGACATCCGTGTGCTCGCAATGCATCAATCAATGCGACATGTCGATATGCAATTTGTGGTCAACGAACCAGACTATGACGCCGCGGTTAGAACCCTGCATGAAGCGCTGGTTGAGATCCATGATCACGGAACAGCGATATGTCTCGCATCTTGAGAGCTTTTATTTTGGCATTTTCATTGGTGCCAGCAACCTCCGTCTCTCAAGAGACGGAGGTGCAGAGAGGCAGCGTGCAAAAGGAGGTAGATACTTTACAAAAGCCAATGTACACCCCTTTTGTAGAACGATATATGCTGGATGAAATTAAACAGCTGCGTATCGATCAGGCCAATGCCAAGCAAGAGCTTATCCAGCAAATTGTGGACCGTGAGCACAATTCGGTTGATCGGGCGGTTGCCTACGCAACCGATACCGTAACCTATTTCTTCTACTTGATTGCCGCTGCCACTTCCATCTTGGTTTTAGTGGGCTGGCGATCCTTTCAGGATATCAAGGAGCGAGTACACTCCCTGGCTGATGAAGAGATTTCAAAGCTGGTTCATGAGTATGAAAAACGCCTGGAGACTATAGAGAAACAACTTCAGCAGAAGACTCTGCATATTGAGGAAAACCGGGAGGAAATTGAGCTAACCCAAGAGGTTCAATCACTCTGGTTGCGCGCTCAGCAGGAATCATCGGTGGCTAATAAAATTGCAATCTACGATGAGATTCTGCGTCTCCGCCAAGAAGATGTCGAGGCTCTGACCTATAAGGCGGATGCCGTACTGGAATTAAATGAACCCCAGTGGGCGGTCAATCTTTGCCACCAGGCACTGGGGATAGATCCTGAAAACAGCCAAGCCTTTTACCAGCTGGCTTGTGCCCATACTGCAATTGGACAATTCGACGAGGCGCTACGCTATCTGGCCGAAGCTATCAAAAGGCGAGAAAGCTATCGCGACGAGATACTCGGTGACAGTGCGCTACAGCCATTGGCGGAGAGTGAAGTATTTAAAGATCTCGACACCGTCATTGCTCAAACGCCCGTACCTCAGGGGCGTGAAAAAGGCAATTAACAAGCACTTAATTGGTGATTTTCAAGCGGGGTCACGCTAAAAGTGTGAGTCTATTCGGCATATATACGCTGAAAAGTAGCACTTCGAAAGTAACAATAATGTTTAATAAAATAAGGTGTGCAGGTGATTTATTCATTTATGGGGTTCTTGCTTCTATTCACACTGGTTGGTGTTTCCTCAGCATTGTTCAGTCGCGGAACCAAGGCTGATTATTACCTTGCCAGTAGAGGAACCCCCCCTTGGTTGGTCGGTTTGTCTGCGGTGGCAACCAACAATAGCGGCTATATGTTTATCGGTGTTATCGGTTACACCTACATGACCGGGCTGGCCTCTATCTGGTTGATGGTCGGATGGATTGCCGGTGACTTTATCGCTTCACTCTACGTACATAAAAGGATGCGGCGTGCGACCAGCGCGAGTGGCGAGGTCAGTTATGCCGGCGTACTCAGCAATTGGTATGGGCAAAAGCATTCGGTCTTGCAACGACTTATTGGCATCATCTCTTTGCTGTTTTTACTCACCTACGCATCTGCGCAGCTGGTTGCAGGAAGTAAAGCGTTACATGTCCTGCTAGATTGGCCGCTGTGGTCCGGGGCTGTGGTTGGGGCACTTCTGGTCTGCCTCTATTGCTTGACCGGTGGAATTCGCGCGTCTATCTGGACAGACGCGGCACAGTCAATTGTCATGATTGGCGCTATGGGTACCTTGCTGGCCGTTGCCCTTACCCATCTTGGGGGAGTATCCAGTGCAATAGAACAGATGCAGGCAATCGAAGGGTTTACAGGCTGGTTTCCCCGGGAATTGGTTTTTCCCGGCTGGGGAGGTGTTGCACTCTTCGTGGGTAGTTGGTTTTTTGCCGGGCTCTCTGTCATTGGCCAGCCCCACGTTATGGTCCGCTTTATGACTCTGGATGATTCCAGCAAAATGCACCATGCAAGAGCCTGGTACTACCTGTGGTTTATCCTTTTCTATGCCATGGCTACCGGCGTCGGCTTGCTGTCCAGAGTCTTTATTGTAGATATTGGCAGTTTTGATGCGGAACTTGCACTCCCTACCATGGCGATGGAATTGTTACCCCCCCTTCTTGTGGGCTTGATTTTAGCGGGTATTTTTGCCGCAACTATGTCCACGGCCGACTCTCTACTGCTCAATTGCTCCGCAGCCATTACCCACGACATTCTTCCCCGTAATATTGAGAAGACCTGGCTGTTAAAGCTGGTTACTGTGGCTATCACGGGAGGGGCGCTATTGCTGTCACTGGCCAATAGTCAAAGTGTATTTAGTCTGGTGCTTTTTGCCTGGTCTGGCCTCGCCAGTGCATTTGGCCCCCTATTGTTAGTGCTGTGCTTTGGAGGGAGGCCCTCCCAGGCTACCTGTATTACAGCCGTAGTTGCTGGCTTTGCGATGGCTATAGCTTGGCGTTTGCTGGAGCTTCACAGCATGATCTACGAAGGCCTGCCCGGCATAACCGCCGGATTGCTCGTATTTTACCTGGCTAATTTAGTCCGTCGCCCCATGGCATTACGTGAAATAAATACCTGAGGCTATATTCAGGATCTCCTAAGTATCTCCCCGGGGAGGCCCGACTCCCCTTCATGAGCGCAAATTTCATTTGGATTCCCCGAAAGCGGTTCACGCTTGAGCCTCATTCTGAGGCTCTCCAGTCACCCGGAAGATCAAAATTCATACAGCGCTTTTGATAGAGTTCAAACAAGATTTTTAGCCTAATCCAGATCCGTTTTTAACCTTTAATTTACGTATTCACACGCTATTCAAGGAAAAACAAATCTCCCCCTAATCTGCCAGTTTTGTTGCATTGAGTGCTAACAATTAGAGTTCAAACTAAAAATATGTTACATTTTGTGTCATATCGCCCGATATTTGACTGTCGGGCCCGGGCTGAAATCTGGCGATCGTGACTAAAACTTTACGCCAGACCAGCCCCTTTTTTTGCGATGACCAAAGGTTCACAGGGCTGCTGATTCCGGTTGCCCCTGCCACATCGCCGATAGATAACCGACTGCCCTCTGTTAAAGCAGTATGGAGAGACAGATGTCACTGGAAAAACAACGGAATTTTGTGGATGGCCACTATCTGGCCAACGAGAGCGGCGAGTGCTTCGATGTTGTTAACCCCGCTACCAATGAAGTCAGCTATCAAGTAGAGGTTGCCGATAACAAGGTGCTTTCCGAGACCATTGAGAGCGCCAAGCGCGGTTTCGCACAGTGGTCTGCCATGGCGCCCATCGAGCGCAGCCGTATCCTGTTGAAAGCGGTAGCACTGCTGCGTGAACGCAACGACGAGCTGGCCGCGATTGAAGTGGCCGACACTGGCAAGCCCTGGCAGGAAGCGAGTGTTGTCGACGTAGTGACTGGTGCCGACTCCATTGAGTTTTTCGCGGGTTTAGCGTCGGGCATCGAGGGTAATCAGCAGCAGGTCGGTGAAGATTTCTACTACACCCGCCGCGAGCCCTTGGGCATTTGCGCTGGCATCGGCGCCTGGAACTACCCGCTGCAGATCGCCTGTTGGAAAGCTGCCCCGGCTCTGGCCTGCGGCAACGCCATGATCTTCAAGCCTTCAGAGGAAACTCCAAAGGGAGCCTTGAAGCTGGCTGAAATCTTTATCGAAGCGGGTATGCCCCCCGGCGTTTTCAACGTCATCCAGGGCGATGGTGCCGTTGGCGCCTGGCTGACTAATCACCCAGATATCGCCAAGGTTTCTTTTACCGGCGAAGTAGGCACCGGCAAGAAGGTGATGGCGGCGGCAGCCTCCAGCCTGAAGGAAGTCACTATGGAACTGGGTGGCAAATCACCACTGGTTATCTTTGATGATGCCGACCTGGAGCAGGCTGTTTCTGCCGCGATGCTGGGTAACTTCTACACTCAGGGCGAAATCTGCACCAACGGCACTCGGGTGTTCGTCCATCGCAGTATCCACGGCCAGTTTCTCGAACGCTTAAAAGAGCGAACTGAACAGAACATCATTGTCGGTGATCCGATGAACCCCGACACCAACTTTGGCGCACTAATTTCTGCCAAACACCAACAATTGGTGATGGACTACATCAATAAAGGCAAAGAAGAAGGTGCGACCCTCCTCTGTGGCGGTCACCGCCTCTCTCCTGAAAATGCACCTAACGGCTACTTCGTTGCTCCAACGGTATTCACCGACTGCCACGACGACATGACTATCTGCCGCGAAGAGATCTTCGGCCCAGTCATGTCGGTTTTGGTGTTTGACGATGAAGATGAGGTAATTCGCCGCGCGAATGACACCCGTTTAGGCCTCGCTGCTGGTGTATTTACCCGCGATATTACCCGTGCCCACCGGGTGATCCACCAGATGCAAGCAGGTATTTGCTGGATTAACGCCTATGGCGCTTCCCCAGCGGAAATGCCGGTGGGCGGATACAAGTTATCCGGAGTTGGACGCGAAAATGGACTTGCGACCCTGAACCACTACACCCAGCTCAAAGCGGTGTATGTGGGCCTGGCTCCACTGGAAAGTCCATTTTAAGCGGTACCCTGCATGAGTGAGTTTGATTACATTATTGTTGGCGCCGGCTCTGCCGGCTGCGTTCTGGCTAACCGACTGTCGGCCCAGGAAGATAAAACAGTCCTTCTGGTAGAAACGGGCGGTAGTGACCGCAGTATCTTTATCCAGATGCCGACCGCACTGTCCATTCCCATGAATACCAAGAAGTACGCCTGGCAGTTTATGACCGAGGCTGAGCCGCATCTGGATAACCGCAGTATGCACTGTCCCCGAGGCAAGGTGCTTGGTGGCTCCTCCTCGATTAACGGCATGGTATATGTACGCGGGCACGCCAAAGACTTTAATGAATGGGCGCAACACGGTGCCGAAGGCTGGGATTACGCCCACTGCCTACCCTATTTCAAGCGCTCCGAGAGCTGGGCTTTTGGTGGCGATGACTACCGTGGTGGCGAAGGTCCGCTCGGGGTCAATAACGGCAACGAAATGGCAAACCCTCTGTACGGCGCTTTTATCGAGGCCGGCAAAGAAGCCGGTTACGATTACACCGCAGATTATAACGGCGAGCAGCAAGAGGGTTTCGGCCCGATGCATATGACGGTGAAAGATGGAAAGCGCTGGTCCACCGCCAACGCTTATCTTAAACCGGCAATGCAACGCCCCAACCTGACGGTATTGACCCACGCTACTGTACACCGGGTAATTCTTGAAGGTAAACGGGCTGTCGGGGTAAAGCTTGAACGCAAAGGCAAAGTCCATGAATTCAAGGTGCGCCAGGAAGTGATTCTCTGCGCAGGTCCCATCGGCTCCCCTCACCTGCTACAGCTTTCTGGTATCGGAGATCCTGAAACCCTGACAGAAGCCGGAATCAAACTTCAGCATGAACTTCCCGGTGTCGGTCAAAACCTGCAGGATCACCTGGAGTTTTATTTCCAGTTTCGCTGCAACCAGCCGATCTCCCTGAATGGCAAACTCGACCCCTGGAATAAATTCCTGATTGGCGCACGCTGGTTATTGAAGAAGGATGGCCTTGGAGCCACCAACCACTTTGAGTCCTGCGGCTTTATTCGCTCCAATGAAAGTGCCGAATGGCCGGACCTGCAGTATCACTTCCTACCGGCGGCGATGCGCTACGACGGCAAAGAGGCCTTTGATGGCCACGGCTTCCAGGTACATATCGGGCACAACAAGCCCAAAAGCCGCGGCAGGGTCAAGGTGGTTAGCAGTGATCCCAAGCAGCCGCCATCTATTCTCTTTAACTATTTACAAGAGAAAGAGGATGTCGAGGGCTTCCGCGCTTGTGTACGCCTGACTCGTGAAATTATCAACCAGCCCGCATTTGATGAGTACCGCGGTGATGAGATCCAGCCCGGCACCGACATCGAAACCGATGAACAGATAGATGCTTTCGTGCGCGAATCCGTCGAGAGCGCTTATCACCCGTCCTGCTCCTGCAAGATGGGTACTGATCCAATGGCAGTGGTAGACCCGGAAACCCGTGTACACGGCTTGCAAGGTTTGAGAGTTGTAGACTCCTCCATCTTCCCCACCATTCCCAACGGCAATCTGAATGCCCCCACTATTATGGTGGCGGAAAGAGCTGCCGACTTGATTTTAGGGCGCCCGGTATTGGCGCCCTCCGAGGCACCGGTGGCCAAAGTAGCACCCAGCACCCAGCGACCCGGCCGCCCTGTGCGGCCTGTTAGCTAACTAACACCGACGCTCTGTCAGAAATTTGACTGTCCCCTTCTCTGGTGACGGGGATAGTCAAATCTCGCGCAGCTATGCCTTTTGGGGGCGCCGGTATACCAATAACCAGCTGGAGACACAGCGATGACAGCTTGGCTTACTGCGGGATTGTTGTTTACTTTTACGGCAATAATTTTCGCACTGATTCGATGGGGAAATGTGAAGATGGTCGGGGTCACCCCGGTCAAAACCTTCACTTTCATAGCAATTTTATTTACTTCCGGTCTCGACGTCGGCCTGATCATGTTTCCTCTGACCGAGTTTGCCGGCTATGCAGATTTAGCCAAAAGCCCGGAATATGGATTTACCAACCCATTGGCCATTGAGTTTGGCTTTTGGGCTTTCCTGATCTGGGGCTTCTACTTCCTCACCTGCTTCTACTTTTGTGTTATCGAACCAAAAGTGAAGTTTTTTGAATTGCTCCCGGTAAAACTGATCAACAATATCGTGATTATCGGTACCTGTGCCTTTACCGCTTACTTGTTGCTCAGTAATTTGCCCTGGTACCTGCCGCAAATTGGCGACGGTGAAACCATTGTTGGCACTTTTTACGCGATCGTCTTTGTGGTGATTGCGGCAGCGGTTTACTCATCGACCAACCTGCGCTATGTGCGCTTCCTCAGCCTGGCAACTACCTGGCTGTTTATTGGCCTGATCGCCCTGATGTGGGTCGGTGCCTTTACCGGTGAGAACGGTAGTATTGGTGACTTTGCCGATACCTTCAGCCTGCTCGGCGGTTACTTCGGCAATATTCACCAGTTCGCACTGCCTTTGAACGACTATCACGAGTTCTACCTGTTCTGGTGGTTTGCCTGGAGCATCATGATTGGCCAGTTCACCTCCCGTTTTGTCGGCGGCCTGCGTACTTACCAAGTGCTGGCGGCGATGCTGGTGTTCCCATCCATCCCCATCGCACTCTGGTTTACCGTGCTCTACTACTACTCCAGCCAGGGCCTGGATGCCAGCGGATTCAATAACCTAGCCATGGTGATTGTGGGTATCACCTTCGTGATCAATTCTCTGGATTCACTGATCCGCCTCTATACCGACAATCTGGGTATGACGGTTGCACGCTTGGGTAAGTGGAAGTATTTCGTGCTTAACCTGATTGCGATGAGTTTACTCACCCTGCTATTCAAGCTGGACTTCCTGCAAATCCAGTGGATCGGCGCTCTGGTTATTGGCATTTTCTTCGGTTGCCTCGGCTACATCCTAGTGAAGCGTTACAAGGCGGTAGCGGCTATCAACTCCTCTCCCAAGGAAAACCAAATCGACTTCAGTAAGCTCGAACTGGCCAGCTAACAGTTGAAATGTCCCTATCCAAACTTGGGTAGGGACTAAAAAATATAAATAAGTGGTAATTTAACAATGAAATCAAAGCTAAAACTTTCAGCACTGACTTGTGTTTCTCTTTTGGTGCTCGCACAGCAATCCCAAGCTGAGCTGTCCTCTACTGTAAACCTGACGACTGACTACACCTTTAACGGTGTCAGCCAAACCCAGAATGATCCTGCTCTGCAAGCCAGCCTGGATTACGGCTTCGATAGTGGATGGTACATCGGCACCTGGGCTTCCAATGTGGATTTTGGTAAGGATGAAGACACCAACCTCGAGTTGGATTTCTACGGCGGTAAATTCTTAAAGCTCAATGAAAAAGTCAGCCTGGATCTTGGTGCTGCTTATTACACCTATCACGGCGATGAAGACTCCTCTGATGATTACGCTTACCCGGAAGCCTATGCCAAGCTGGGCTACAGCTCCAACTTGGGCGAATCAGAAGTTAACGGCTGGTACAGCTGGGACTATTTTGGTACTGGGGCTGGGCATTACATTATGATGCTGGCCCACACCTTCGAAGTCGCCGAAGGACACAACCTACGTCTGAGCGTTGATCGCTCCACTTCTACCAATGAAGACAAGTGGGGCTGGGAAAATGGTGATTCTTATAATCACTACCGTGTGGAATATATGACATCCTATAACGACTTCGATTTCAATGTTGCTGCTGAGAATACCAACCTCAATACAGATAACGCTGACGAACGTATCGTACTGTCTGTTGCCCGCAAATTCAGTTTCTAACTGAACAGTATTCCGGGGTCATTATATGGCCCCGGATCTTCCCTCTCTTTTACCTCTGCCTTGTCCGCTAGCCCCCCCAAAAAAAGCATCTTCAGATAATTTGCCCAGGCAGATTCCTTTCTCGTTTGGTATTGAGCGATCCTGAAAATCACGGCGCGCATGAAATGGCCACAAAAGGAAAGTGTCGCGATCAAAGAAGGAGCAATTACTAGGAGTAGCGCAGTGGCTTCAATACCGTACGGATAGCTGGGCGCAAAGACTCTTATTTAAAAAGTAGTTTGATGTACTAAGCAGCAGTGATGAGACTTATCGTCATATCACCGCCGCCAGCAATCGTTAATTCAGGCGTTTATAATCTAGAGGGATGACTGCCCTGATCGCCTTCAATATGAGGCTTGTCATCATGGGATACCCCGTGTTCGGATAGGTTGGAGACATCCCAGTCACCTTCCTTAGTCCAGGGGTCATCGTCCGGGAACTCCTCAATATAGATTTCTTTTTCTTCGTAAGTAGGCTGGTAGCGCAAGTCGTAATGTGCCGCTTTGACGATCGATATACAGAGTAATAAAGCAACCACCAGTAGCGGTACCCCCCCAATTACGCTAGCGGTTTGCAAGGTGTCCAGACCGCCGAGGAACATCAACGTTATCGGCATAACTGACAGTGCGAAGGCCCAAAACAGTCGATTCCAGCGCGCAGGTTCTTCATCCATCTCTTTCTGCACAACCGCAGCAAGAATATAAGAAATGGAGTCGAAAGTAGTTGCTGTAAAGATCAACGCGAGCACGGTATAAACCAAGATCACCAGTTTGCTGCCTGGCAGCGTTTTCAGTGTGGCAAAGATAGCGGCAGTCGGCCCCTGCTCATTTAGTACGTGCACTACATCCAGTTCACCGGAAAATTGCAGATAAACACCGTAGTTACCAAGAACCATAAAGAACAGAAAACACCCCAGAGTACCGAAGAAAATGGAGCCAACCACCATTGTCTTTATGGTTCTACCGCGGGATATTCGTGCGATAAACAACCCAACACTCGGGGCGAACACCAACCACCAGGCCCAATAAAAAATGGTCCAATCCTGCGGAAAATGGGTGTCAGGAAACTGTTCGAACTGGGAGAATGGTTCGGTCCATGCCGCCATATGAAAGATGTTATCCAATACACGCCCCAGAGCATCCAACCCTGTATTCAACATAAAAAGAGTGGGGCCCACAAGAAAAACAAACGTAAGAAGTGCGACTGACAACCACATATTGAGGTTAGAAAGTGCGCGGATACCTTTCTTTAACCCCACAAAGGCGCTGTAACCGAAAATCAATGTGCAAATCATCAACACAACCACCTGAGTACTCAGGCCGGTGGGTACGCCAATAAGTTCATGGGCGCCCTGGGTAATCAATGGGGCGGCAATACCCAAGGTAGTTGCCCCGCCGCCCAGCATGCCAAAAATAAACAGGACATCAATCAGTTTGCCAATTCCTCCCTGGGCCCTCTGCTCACCCAAAACCGGCATTAGGGCTTCGCTGATCTTCAAAACGCTGTGATTACGCACGTAATAGAAGTATGCAATGGGGAGGGCTGGAATCAGGTAAATAGACCACGCCAAAGGCCCCCAATGAAATATGCCATAGGCTACGGCCCAGCGAGCCGCCTCAGGGGTGCCCCCCCTCTACCTGGAAAGGCGGAGTCTGATAATAGTAGATCCACTCGATCATGGACCAATAGAGAATTGATGCTCCAATTCCCGCGCAAAACAGCATTGAAGCCCAGGATAGCGTAGAAAATTCCGGGTCTTCTTCAGGTGTACCCAGCTTGATTTGGCCGATATCACTAAACACGATATAGACCATAAACAGGATTGCCCCCACGCCAAGGGCCAAATAGAAAACGCCCAGCTTGTCAGTGACAAAGCTCTTGGCAATCAAAACCCAGGCCGCCCCCATCTCTGGAAACAGTACCAGGGGCACTGTCACTGCCAGAAGCAGCGCCAGCGAACCAAAAAAGGTGGGTTTATCAATAATATCTTTAAATTGGCTGGTTAACATATGCCTCCCAATTGCCTTATGAACCGCGGCAAGATAAAAGCAAGGGCGACTTTATATAAAGAACTGATTGATCTGCGGTATTACTGAGTAGAACTTATATAAGGAAAGGAGTCGGGAATAACAACTTCTAAATTTGCTTTTATTTGTCGCGTAATAATAGCAGCTTGCTATAACATTTCAATCGAGTTGTGGCCATGACCCGGTCTTTACTGTTTCTCACTTTACTACCATCGATACTTAGGGCGGGCCTGGCAGGGCAAGATTACTCCTCAACTCTTCATGATGAGTGCATTAGTCGTCAGCTTTCTAGCAGGGCGAGCCCCTAGGGCGCATATTGGTGGTGCCAGTGTGATATCACCCTTTCAGGCCAAATCGACGAAGAAGCTGAGGATTTTGACTTGCAGGCGTCGAGTCTATATAAATCCTTGCGTTTTAGATCGACAGACTGGTAACTGAGGGGGTGTATAAATGAGCAAACTAAATTTTTAGGGATGGAACAAAAAACCAAAAACTCTGCTGCGTTTTATAAAGGCGGGCGATATTTTTTGCTTTCAGCACACTGAGGCAACGTTTGTTTTTGGTAGAATTTCAGGTCGTAGCTCTATAGGGCATATTGTTGAAATATTTAACCTTGCTAAAGAGGAGCCCACTATCACAGAGCGCGAACTGAATATCGCAACCAGAGCCCTTGCGCCATTCATTATTGACAGCTACTCCCTGTTTGACAGGAAGACTGAGGGAGAATGGCGTATTATTGGCAGAATAAAGGGCTTTGAACCCCAAGACATAGATAATATATTTTTTGTTTATGGCGTTGAGGGGCTAAAAAGGAAAATTGACTTTAATGACAATGATATAGCAATTTCCGACGAAGAGGCGGAAGGGGTACCCCGTTACTCCCCCCGCGGCCATGAGCAGGTTATTAAAGCGTTAGCCGCTAATCTTTGGAGGGCTAACTGAGTAACCCAGGAGCGCCTGAAGAACAAGCATATTCAAGACCGCCCTTCTAATTTGGTTTGGCAGCCCCTCTATTCGCCTAGATTGTATTCTTTCTCGGCCGATTGCTCGGTAACTATTTGTTTTTTGAAAAAACCAAGCTTCGGCTCAAATTCGTATATGTTTCTTCCATTTTTTATCGTGTTAGCATCTAGCACCGTGATCTGATTAAGTGTTCGAAAGATAAATAGAGGAAGACACCTCCGGCTCAGCGGGTCATACCAACACATCCGATAAATATTTGTCCTGGTGAGACTATAGAAAAATACACCTTGGAAATGACAGTAATGTTCAAAGTAATTATGGTCAGCATCCTTTGCTTTGTTTAGTCCTAGAACTTGAAAAGTACTTATATCCACGCCTCTCAGATGGTTTTTACCCAAAGAGAAACTGTTGCCCGATGGCGAATAATAAATGCGAGTGTTCCACTTGTTGAAGTAATAATCGGTACTCTTTTGACGGTCTACTGCTTTACCTAAGGCCCCAGGACGCATCAGATAGATAAAAATAAATGCAATGATAGGTATCAACAGATAGGTCAGGTTAGCAATCATCAAAATGTCTCATTTTAAGCTCCCCCCTTAATGTGGATTAAATGATATACGGGTGGCCGAGCCAAAATTAATAACCTGCAAGTGTGACATAGATTTATGTCTTGTCATTAGGGGCTCGCCAATACTGCTCTGAACAAAGGGTTGGTTGAGAGCGGGGACCAGCCAAAATGTCAGTTACTGCATGATTTAAGTCCTTATTTGTGGGAAGGCTGCTTGGTGATTGCAATACTCATGCGTATGCTTGGCTCTCACCGTCATAGATCCTGCCTCCGTTTCAGCGAACTCTCCAACTGAGTAAACCGCCCCTGAAGCATGGCTTTTTCTTGTAGAGCCATCCGATTTTCGTCTGATAACCGCTCCGCCAGATCCTTCATGGTAACAAGCTCTGATTCCAATTTTTCCAGTGACAGCTGCTGGAGCTGGATCTCTCTCTCTTTTGCCGAGCTGTCGTTTTGGAGTTGAGCGAACTCACCCTGAAGCTGAGAAATTTCAGCAGATCTGGTCTGAGCCATTTCTACTTGCTTTTCGGTTTGCAGTTTTAAGTTGCTGGCTTCAGTGAGAGCAACACCGATCTGCTGTCGCAGATCTTGCTTTTCACGATTGAGTTCTGTGATGAGGGCTTGTCCCTGCTTATACAGCAAGTCCTGATCGCTTAATTTTCGCTCAGCCAGTCCCAACTGTTCCGACAGAGAGGTTACCTGCCCTTTCAACTGATCACTTGAGGATCGGTATTGATCCCGCTCATGTTGACGATCCGTAGCAGTTCGCTGCTGGAAGTGCTCAAAATGTTCGCGTATATCCCGATTTTCTTGCTTCATCTCTTCAATGGCTGTCTTCTGCTCCGAAACCCGGGCTGAAGAATCCTCAAGCTGGTATTTACATTTCTCCAAGACAGATCGACTTTCATCCAAAGCGACTTTGAGCCTGCGCTTTTCAGACTCAGCAGAGGATAGTTTTTGTTCCAGTTCACGGATTTGGGCAGCCTGCTTGACAGAGGTTTCCTGCGCTTCGGTCAAATTCTCACTAAGCTCGGCTTCCAGGGCCCCGAACTCCTGCTGCACTTGCTCAATCTGCTGATTTGCACCCTTTTGAATACGTTGATGCAGCCCCTTCAGCGCCTCCACCAAGTCTTTAGGTAGCCCACTGACATCCGTATTACTAGCAGTTTCACTCTTCCAGCGTTTCAGCAGTGGCGCGATAGTGCTTTTACTGCCCGTTCCCAGCAGGGTCCGTACCTTATCGACTGTGGGCTCCTCCCCGCGGGCCTTTATCGCCTTTGCTGCCTCAAAAACATCCAGATAAGTGACCCCTGTGCGCGCCATTAGCAGCTCCTCAGATTATTTCGTACCAAATAACGTAATACGTAATATCACATAATATATTAAAATATACAAATCCTTGAATTACCCAGACTAACCTTCGATAATGATTCTTATCGAAGGTTAGATAGATATGAAATCCCGCTTATAACGTACCTACAGTACAAGTGGCGCTTTCCACGGTGATTCAGAATTCATGAAAAAACAGCCCCCAAGCCACAGCCCTTTAAGCACGCCTTTACCCGATACACTGAGCGGAACCAGCTCGCTACTCACGGAACAAGACATCCAGAAGTATCTGCAAGCGGCGACGTCAGATAGCACCCGCAAGGCCTATAAATCCGCTGTCCGCCAGTTTGAGAAGTGGGGGGGGCGATTGCCTACCGATAGCCATTCATTGGTGAGCTATCTGTTAAGTCGGGCCGAACATCTGAATCCGCGCACTCTGGATCTACACCTCACCGCAATAGGCCAGTGGCACCAGTATCAAGGCATTCCTAACCCAGTTGGCGAGCCCCTGGTACAGAAAACCATGCGCGGTATTCGCCGCACTCACGGCAAACCCAAGCAAAAAGCCAAGGCATTGAGCCTTGAACACATAGCAGCCCTGACCCGACAGCTGCATTCACAACCGGAGTCAAAAAAGAAGGTCCGTGACCTGGCAATTATCCTGGCAGGCTTCTTTGGTGCCTTCCGTCGTAGTGAGCTGGTTGCTATCCAGGTCGAGGACCTGATTTGGGAAGAGGAAGGCCTGATTATCCGCTTGCCCAGATCCAAAACGGATCAAAGTGGCGAAGGATTGATACGCGCCCTCCCCTACGGCGCCCCTGAAATCTGCCCTGCGCGGACACTAAAAAACTGGCTGAAAGTGAGCGGCATTACCACCGGGCCCGTTTTTCGATCAGTTAATCGTTGGGACACGGTGCAGGCTCGGCAACTAAATTCGTCAGCAATCAACGACCTGCTTAAAAATTTGGGAAATGCCTGTGGCTTTGAATTTGTTGCAGAGCTGAGCAGTCATAGTTTTCGCCGTGGTCTATCGACGTCAGCGGCAAGAGAAAAGGTAGGTTTTGAGCTAATCAAGAAGCAAGGTGGCTGGAAAAGTGATGCCACTGTCTGGGAGTATATTGAAGAGGGGCAGCAGTTTACCGATAACGCCTCCGCCATATTGATGAAGAAGATGGCGGAACTGCTTTCTTAAGGGGCAAGGTGGTAGAGAGATACCTCGGCGGATTACCCAGATACCGCAAAGGCCAAGTGCTCGCCGTGAAACGTGCAAAATCTAGCAAAAGGACTCTCTACTGACAGCTACACCTCTACTGCCTGGTATGCGTCTTACCAAAGATTACTTCCCACTCATGATCGAAGGTTTCGGGTATAGTCTCGGAAGTCCTCCTAAAAAAAAGAACCCCAACATGGGCTTCATACCCTCTTTTGGCGGAATCGTTAGCGGTAACTTCCTCAATAAATCCCCGCATGGTGCCGCTGCCATCCAGCGTTAAGTTCGTAACACTTTCATCTGAGACATCCACCGCCACCAATTGAATCTTATTTCCACTCTTCATGTAGGCGAATATGCCAATGTCTTTGGCAAGAATTGCTCCGTTCGTCTTTTCTTCTACGGCGGTAAGTTGATGTTTAACATCGGGCTTCTTGGTCACCTCAAGATAGCGGCCGCCACCACCTACACCAGTCTGCTTGAGAATTTTAAAGGTCCGACAGATTTGCCCCTTCTCTAGGGTGAACGCATCTTTACGGTGCTCATAGAAAATAAATGACTCCCCTTCAACCGCACACCAGGTGCCCTCCAGGTTATCTTTTGTTTCCGTTTGAGCGCTGACGTGAACTGGAACAAAAATCAGAGAGCCCAAAAGGGGCATGGATAGCCAATTCCATTTTGAATTCATAGTGACTCCCAAGTTGGTTACCAGTCCACTATAGGTGCAGCTTGATGGATGTATACTCTAGCGCGCAATGAATCATGCCAAAACAACCGTTTAAGCTTAATCAATTGCGCTAACAACACATCGCTACAATAAGTGCAAATGACCGCCCTTGATCACTCAATCAATGCACACTGGGTCTGCAGTAGTAAATGCATTTCCAACCCAACTATTAGTCGAGGTGCAGGCATTAGCATTCTGATCCCAAAGATCAAGGTTACTACTCCCCGACACAACATTTCCACTTACCACATTGTTCATCTGCCCGGAGGCTGTCATAGAGATTCCGTCATCGGCATTCGTTATCTCATTTTGAATAATTCGACTTCCGTTTGTGGCATCAAGGGAGATGCCCATATCCCCGCCATTAATATCGATACTATTTCCGGAGATGAATGTGCCATCGCCATTCACATAGATACCTATTCCTCCAAAATTAAATAGTGCATTATCGATTATGGTGTTGTTATCACCCAATACATTGACTCCATTAAATAGAGAATTTTGCAATTCATTTAATCGAATTGAATTATAATCTGATACAATTTCAATGCTGGCATCTTGATTCACAAACGTAAAAACCTCCTGAACGGTATGAAACCCATTCCCCCCAACCGATACGCCAATGGTACACTGCCTTACCTCGCCACCACCGGATAAAAAACCAGCCATTCCATCCAAAAGTACTCCTACACCATCACCAAGGTCACATTGAATTATGTGTCCGTTCATAAATAAAAACCCAGTGGGACCCTGGACTGTAACGGCTGGATTGGATGAGCAGTCAATCAAGTCCTGATTCATCGTTTCAATGCCGGTTACAACATCACCGCATTGAACATCACCGAATATGAGTCCGGCCGCACTCACTGTATAGAATCCTAAAACAGTGGCTAAAACTAATTTACGTGTGGAATTTTCATTTCTCTTCATCATAGCTTCCCCTGCTTAAATATATACAATCACCCTGTATGATTACTCTATACAAGCATTATTAGCGGTATCGAATAAGTTGGCAACCCAAGTAGTACCGACACATGCTGGGTTGTTCCCGTCAAACAAATCCTCTCCATTTCCCATGGCTGTGTTTCCTGTCACTAAGTTACCTACTTGGCCATTACCTCCCATTAATAGCCCGAAATCTAAATTGCCATCCATAGTGTTTTGGATAAACGAACTATAATTTGCATTAAGAACATCGATGCCAACACCGGAATTGAAGCTCGCACTGCTTTGAGTTATTGAGGTGTAGTCACCGTCCACTAAAATTCCGGTTACATTATTTTCAGCAGCGACTAATAGTAGAGAGTTCCGTGCCCCTGAAATGGTGATACCGGTGTCACCATTATTTTCTGAGCTGGATAAACTTACCGAGTTCTGATCGCTAATAATCTCTATTCCTGTCAGTCCATTATTCATCAACACAACGCCTTGGATGCTGTGGAACCCTTTACCCTCGACTGAAATACCGGTTGCACAATTTCCAACTGTACCATTTTGACTCACCCCACCCTGAAGTGAGGCTGCTTGTCCATCTAGTAATATCCCCACATCCGTACCATTACAAGTAACTACATGATCATTTAGATCAAGTGAACCGGCGGGGCCAATTATTGTTACAGCGGGGCTAACATTACAGGATGCTATATCCTGATCCAGCACCTCTGGCGTAGTAACAATATCACCACAGCTGACTGCTGAAACGAATCCAGCCGAGAGCAGGCCAGCAACGCCTAAATTGGCCGTCAAAATTCTTTTCATCGTATAAACCTTCTTAGCGTTATCTTTACAAATACAGTAAGTTTCCTAATTCTCAGGGAAAATGGCATGGCATTTTCAGTCCAGGATTTCGCAGATGTCTTCTAATTCTCAATGAAAGATCAAATATCCCTCTTTGGACTTGCAGCCAATGGTAAATATCATTTCCACTAGACTACCAAACAAGGGAAGTTTGGCTTAAAACGTAAAAACAGCTATGAGAAATTTCTCCCAAAGCTATTCCTCAACAGATTGACAGATGATTTTACTAGGCGAGACTAAAAGCAGAAAAAAGAAATATATGAATAGAGGAAGTGTCCGTATTAATACTAAAATCAACAAAGCTGACACACAAAAAGAGGCTGTAATTTAAATTGTGTAACTGCTCATGCCCCCATACTCTATACCGGAGC
>NZ_JALBWM010000489.1 GCF_023895975.1 Microbulbifer okhotskensis | reverse complement strand
ACGTGATATCAGTAGTCCAAACTTGATTTTTAGAACTCGGTGAGAAATCCCTATTTGGAAGGTTTCCCGCGATAGGCAGTGGGTGTTTGCTATCTGTCGTCAGTGTAAATCGCTTCATGCGTTTTACTGCCAAACCTGGCTTTTTCATTAGCTTGCGGACACGATAGCGACCAATTTTAAAGCCTTCTTTACGTCAATACTTCGGACAGTTTTAGGGGCGAAATAGGTAGGAACCACGGCCAGATA
>NZ_JALBWM010000488.1 GCF_023895975.1 Microbulbifer okhotskensis | reverse complement strand
CGAGCAGTACAGTGACTATGGGGCTATAGTTGCATGAAACTGTCCGAAGTGTTGGTTGGTGAATAATTGAATATAAGTGGGTGTGGGAGGAAAATATTTACTATGCGGATGAAGGGAGGTATATACATTGCCTGCTAAGCTAGCCCTGAAGGGGCTGTGAGATTTCTGATGTTGATTGTTGTTATTTAGGGCCTGCATTCAGCTCTGAAGTGCATCACCCTTTAGGCTGCTACAGCAGCCGTATAT
>NZ_JALBWM010000487.1 GCF_023895975.1 Microbulbifer okhotskensis | reverse complement strand
ATCGCGGTACAGAAACGGAAAGCTGAAGATGTTGGCGGTTTCGGAAAAATCGGTGATTTTTCCGGGGTTGATAATGGATACATCCAGTACACCGGCCATTTGCTGCTCGAACAGCTCTCCCTCGTCACCAAGCACGCCGTTGGGAAATATCTGCACGTCTATGTCGTTATCGGAAAACTGTCTTACCAGTTGCTGGAATTTGACCGCGCCCTCCTGATAGGCCGTATCTTCGGCTCCAAGGTGACCAA
>NZ_JALBWM010000486.1 GCF_023895975.1 Microbulbifer okhotskensis | reverse complement strand
GCCTATGGGCATCAGCTGGCTGAGAACGTCGCGCCGCTGGTGGCAGAGCTGGCCAAATCCGCCGGCTTTGAGTATGTGCTGGCGCCGGCCACCACCACCGGCAAGAATTTGCTGCCTCGCGTGGCGGCCCTGCTGGATGTGGGTCAGCTGTCCGATATCGTTTCGGTTGAGTCGGCCGATACCTTCAAGCGCCCGATCTATGCCGGCAATGCCATTGCCACGGTGAAATCGCTGGATGCCATCAAGGTCA
>NZ_JALBWM010000485.1 GCF_023895975.1 Microbulbifer okhotskensis | reverse complement strand
AGCGGGTCCTGCTTGTCCACATTGGTAAAAAGTCGCATTTCCAGGCCAATAACCCAATGCTCATTCAAGCGCCGTGAGGCTTCCACATTGGCGAAGGTGGAACTGGAGTCCATATCGACGGTGCCCCCCGCCAGAATGCGGGTATTATGGATATCGTTATCGGTGAATCTCGCCCCGAAAAAGATATCGTCCTGCAGTACCGTGGCAGCACTATCACCCCGTTCGTCGTAGTTGTACTCCAGCAGCCAGC
>NZ_JALBWM010000484.1 GCF_023895975.1 Microbulbifer okhotskensis | reverse complement strand
CCGGCCCCCACACCACCCATCATGCGGGTCCGCAATGGGCGGTTCCCTATCCGTACTGAATCTCTACCCAACGATAGTGTCGAACGGCTATTCATTTGAGTTGAGGGTCATGGCAGTGCGCTACCTCAACTTTAACCGACTGGAAACCTATCGGTAGGCTAGCCCTGTCTTTTAGCTCGTGGATTTAGGCTCAGCCCTTCACCCTGTCCAAGGTATTAATCTTGGCATTTGGCTACTATGCCGTCTGCTG
>NZ_JALBWM010000483.1 GCF_023895975.1 Microbulbifer okhotskensis | reverse complement strand
CGCCCGCATAGATACTGGTTTTGGTAGAATATCGAGAAGATAAACTCTGGATACTCTACGATAATACGCGGCGCCGATATCAACCAAGAAGCTTTATTTACAACCGTTCACCTGGAATCTTTCGTTCCTAAGAAGCACCCTTTACGCGCTATCCTGACTCTCTTTAACCTCGCCCTCAAACGCATAGATTGGCTACTGGATTCAGCATATTGTGAATATGGCCGTGAATCTATCCCTCCCGAACGCTTAT
>NZ_JALBWM010000482.1 GCF_023895975.1 Microbulbifer okhotskensis | reverse complement strand
TCTGGCCGTGGTTCCTACCTATTTCGCCCCCTAAAACTGTCCGAAGTATTGATACTTAACTCAAATGAAAATCTACTCGACGCTATCCTAAGCAAAGAAAACCTCAATGCTGCATGGAAGCACGTTCGAGCTAATAAAGGTGCCGCAGGCATTGATGGGATTACCGTTGATGATTTTGTGCAGCACTTCAAGGCAATTGGGGATGAAATTATCGAAGCCATTCGGCAAGGTCATTACCAGCCGCTGCCTGTTAGAC
>NZ_JALBWM010000481.1 GCF_023895975.1 Microbulbifer okhotskensis | reverse complement strand
CTACTATACCAAGGTGAAATTCATTTCGGCCATCATTCCAACGGGGTTACACATCGTTGGCAAGTTGCGAGCTGACGCAAACTTGTTGTGGCTATATGAAGGTGTTTACAGCGGCACTGGACGCCCCAGAAAATACGATGGAAAGGTTGACTTTATTGCCGACTTGAATCGTTTTGAGCATGCTGGCGCTCTGAATGATTCGACTGAGGTTTATACAAAGACTGTCTATGCCAGTTTTTTGAAAAGGGTTATTCGCG
>NZ_JALBWM010000480.1 GCF_023895975.1 Microbulbifer okhotskensis | reverse complement strand
ATACGCAAACCGGTTGCGGTGTGAATGCGGACCCCTTGTGGCAATCCGCCAGCGTCACCGCCGTTAATACTGATGAGCCCAAGGTCACCTATCAGGTGGACGATATTGTCAGCTTGAATACCCGCACCCATCGCTGGCGGGTGCGCTGGGTGAGTGGCAATAACGTCTCCGCGCGCCTGTATCAGATTGAAGCGGTGGACACCGCCAGCGGCCAGATTACCCAAATCGAACCCCTGCCGTTTGCGGTTGAGCCCGGCG
>NZ_JALBWM010000047.1 GCF_023895975.1 Microbulbifer okhotskensis | reverse complement strand
GAGAAATACATCAGCCTATAAACCGTTTAGCTGACACAGAGTTTTGAACACCCTCCAGCAATTTCAATACGACCTCTTTAATGTAACTTACCTTGGACAGGGTGTGACTTAACATCCATTTCTTCCAAGGCGTGCGTCAATACAAAATGGTAAACAATCTGTTCTCGGCCCTGAATGTCAGCAATCAAATCAAAATTGAATTCGCCCCCTTCACCCAGGGAAATCCTCACAGAAGATATATGCTCAGGCTCGATAAACAGCTCAGCAACTGGTCTTTTCCCACGCATTACCTGGACCAGTTTGGTACGCGTATCCTCAGAGGCAAAACGCCAGTGGTAATCGTCATCATCGTAAATCACTGAATCGCTGCTGCCAGCTCTGACAATACAATTCGTATGTTCAGCCAACCAGGGCCAAAATTCGCTGAAGGGCATAGAGTTTCTCATCAGGGCGCTAGTCATCCAACTCCAGCACATCACCTTCGAGCGCAAACTCTTCGGCAATTTGCTGGCACCATCGGTTTAATCGCTCGGCTGTCATCTCTTCCTGCTGATCCTCGTCTATAGCCAGGCCAACAAACTTCGCCTCGCCTGCCACTTCAGCTTTGGAAGCCTCAAATTCATAGCCCTCTATGGGCCAATGGCCGATGACGGCAGCACCTCGCTCAACGATCACGTCGTTCAGCATCCCCATTGCATCTAGGAAATAATCACCGTAACCAAACTGATCCCCCAAACCAAACAGAGCAACAGTCTTACCGGTAAAATCAATTTCCTGCACCTCCTCCCAAAACTCTTCCCAGTCAGATTGAATCTGGCCGAAGTCCCAGGTCGGTATACCGAAGATCAACTGCTGGAAATTGGCAATATCCAATTGGGTGACATCGGCGATATCGAACAGGTCTACCTTGTCTTCACCAAGGCGGGCGCGGATACGCAAAGCTACAGACTCGGTATTTCCCTCGTCGCTGCCATAGAACAAGCCGATTTTACTCACTGTTACCCCTCTCCGCCCGATCCGGGCCACTACATACGCATTTACAAGGCGGCGTATTCTCCCAGCAATATCCGGGCGCAGCAAGTTACCAAGGGTAATCAGGGGTAATAGGAAGAAGATAAAGAAAAATGCCCCCGGGGCAGCGGGGGCTAAGGATTATGAACCTACCGGGCCTTGGGGAAGGGTGCACCCGGTGGATCGCACAAGGAGTCTTGGGTTGGGGGGCTAGGACTCAGTATCCTGGCTCGAAGAACGCTCTTCACGCCTTTTCATACGACTTTCTTGACGCTCACTCTTTAATTGCTCTAACTTGGCTTTCTGTTCATCAGTCAGAATCGCCTTAAACTGCTCCCGCATCTTTTTGTGGTTCGCCATCTCCTGAACCTTCAGCTTGCCGAACTCTTCACTCAGCTGATCCAGCGTTGCCTGGTCAGCTCCTGACTCAATCGCTGTACTAATTTGCTTGCGCAGCTCGATCAGTTGCTTGCGCTGTGCCATTCTCGCTTCGCGGGTGCTCTCCCGGTTGGCTTTCAATTGCGCTTGCTGGCCTTCAGTTAGCTCCAACTGGCGCATCATATGGTCAAATCCACGCCCCTGGTGTCCCTCACCGCCGCCAAAAGCCATTGCCGTAAGGGGGGCAACCAAAACACCCGCCAGCGTCAAACTTCCCAGTACCTGCTTCCAGTATTTCATCCCTTTGTCCTCTTGCTTGCGTTTAGTCATTGCATAGTAAGCCCGGCTTGTGTAAACGGGGGCAAACACCGGTAAACATTTGTTAAGAACGGTTAAAAGCTTCATCGTGGGCAGTAATCAGCGCCAACGCTTTGCATATAATGGCCACACAGCAACTGAGAGAACGCCATGAGCCGCATCCTTCTAATTGACGACGACACCGAACTCACCGACCTGTTAAAGGAGTACCTCACTGGAGAGGGCTTTGATGTAACCGCCGCCAATGACGGAGGACGTGGGCTAGAACTGGCACAGAGTCAAAGCTTTGATGCTCTGGTACTGGATGTGATGCTGCCGGTCCACAACGGTTTTGAAGTTCTTCGCAAACTGCGCGAAGAGGCCTGCTCTCTCCCCGTCCTCATGCTCACAGCAAAGGGCGATACTGTAGACCGCATTGTCGGCCTGGAAATGGGGGCAGACGATTACCTGCCCAAACCCTGCAATCCCAGGGAGCTGGCCGCGAGACTGCGCGCTGTCCTGCGCCGCGGCAGAGTGGAAAACGAACAAGGTGATGACAGTTTGACCAGCGGGCAAATACGACTGCTGCCTGCGGAACATCAGGGCTATTGGAACAATCAGGCTCTGGCCCTGACCGGCGCCGAGTTTGCTGTGCTCAAAGTGCTGATGCAGCATGCCGGTGAAGTTGTTGGCAAAGAGGTTCTCACAGAGAGTGCCCTAGGGCGCAAACTGATGCCCTACGACCGCTCAATTGATGTCCACGTCAGCAATATTCGCAAAAAGCTTGCAGATAAAGGCGCCAGTCGCGACCTCATTATCAATATTCGAGGCGCCGGCTATATGCTCACCCAAAGTAAACAGTAGGTTTTTCCACGATGCGCAGTATTTTCTGGAAGATTTTTTTCGGTGCCTGGATTACCGCCATGGTGATGGTCGTGGCCGCCATTTACATCACTCACTTTGGTGAGTTTGGCGATCCCAGGCAGGAGGAACGCTGGGAGGGCCCCGCCCTGTTTCGCGAAGTGATGCGCAACATGCGGATCACGCGTCGCCACGGCCCCGAACAGTTCCAGCACTGGCTCGAAAATGCGCCGAAAAAAGTTAAACGTCGGGTCTACGCGGTGGACCAACAGGGAAATGACATCCTTGGCCGACCGGTGCCTTCCAGCATGAAACCCTTGATCGAAAGCCTCGACTACCGCAATCGTGAAGCGCACAAGCTTATCAATAAGAAACCGACCGTGGGCTTTTTCCTTCCCCTGCGCACCGGTGACCCCCTGCGTATCGTTTTGGTTGCCGGCGATAGTAAGGAAGGCCTGCTACTGCGTTTTCTATGGCGTAATTTCTGGCCCATGCTGCTGCTATCGATGATCGCCTCCGGCGTCGCGTGCTACTGGCTGGCCCGCTACCTGAGCCGCCCTCTCGATCAATTGCGTGCAGCCACCAAGCGTGTGGCTGCGGGGGAGTTGGACTATCGCGTCACCCCGTCGCTAAAATCCCGCAATGATGAACTGACCGATCTGGCACTAGATTTCGACTCAATGACCGCCCAGCTTCAGGGGTCAATGTCGGAACAACGCCGCCTGATCAAAGATGTCTCCCACGAATTGCGCTCGCCCCTTGCGCGCCTGCAAGTCGCACTCGCCATTGCCCGGCAGAAGCACGTGCAAGGACTCGATACCGAGCTAGACAAGATCGGCAAGGCCGCCGACTACCTGGAAGATATTATCGCCGACGTGCTCTCACTCCCTATCAGCACCCAGGAGCAGCGCCCCCTGGATGATGTTGTGGAAGCCAATAGTTTGATTGACGCGCTGGCCGAAGACCTGCATAACGAAGCGACAGACAAAAACCTGCAGATTATTGTGAACTCCGAGGGAGAAGAATTACTCGTGGCAACACGGGGCAGCTCCCTGACCGCCGCACTGGAAAATATCCTGCGCAACGCGATCAAGTACAGCCCCGAGGGTGGTCAGGTGAGCGTTTCCATTCAGGCATCGACTGACCGCTGTACAATATCGGTGGTCGATACCGGTGCTGGCGTAGCTGATGAAGAGTTGCAAGCAATTTTCCGTCCCTTCTACCGAACCGATAGCGCGCGCACCCGAGAAAGTGGCGGCATCGGCCTAGGGCTTGCCATTGCCCAGCGAACCATTCTCCACCACGGAGGCAGCATCAGTGCGCAAAACAGCGCAGAAGCGGGACTCTGTGTCGAGATAAAGCTGCCACTGCTACATATCACTGACGATTAAGCGGCACAGCAGCTAATATAACCATCTCTACCGCCATGAATTAACTGGCGGTAGATTTTCGGCACCTGCAATTAGCAAAGGAACCCGCTATGCGCTGGATTATTTACATCCTGATTGTTCTCGCACTTCTCCTGCTCGCGGGTTACCTGTTTCCCCGAGAGGTCACGGTTTATCGCAGTATATTTATCGACAAACCACCGCATACGGTCTTTCCCTACCTCAACAACTTTCACAAGTTCAACGAGTGGTCCCCTTGGCGAAATATCGATCCTTCCGTACTTTACGAGTACAGCGGGCCCCAAGAAGGTATCGGTGCCAAAATGACTTGGCGCGGAGAGAATTCCGAAGCTGGAAGCGGCAGCCAGACAATTTTTGCCAGCAAGAAAGACTCGGTAGTGGCAACCAAGCTTGAGTTTGGTGACGGCAGCCAGGCAACTGCGGAATTCCAGCTGGAACCAAAAGATGGCGGCACCCAGATTACCTGGAGCTTCCACAGCGACACGGGTGGCGGCCCTCGAGAGCGCTGGATGGGCCTGGCAGTGAAAAAAATGGTGGGCGAGTCCTACGAGCAAGGACTGGAAAAACTGAAAAACCTGGTGGAAACCGCCCCTGAAAACAGCCCCTCCTCCAATTCGGCTTCAGGTATTCCCTCCGATGTAGATGACGCAATGGGTGGTGGCCCACAGGGTGTGCAATCTGAGCTGCGCGACCAGGATACCGAGGAGGCCGGCGAGACACCGGAAAACGAACAATAACTGTCAGGCAAAAAATCCAGCAAAAAAAAGCCCGCATCAGCGGGCTTTTTTCATTCTAAGTCAGTTTCGGCCGGCTTCGCCGTGCCGCGGGCGCTGGCGACTTTCTCAATTTCCTGCGCTGGCGCTCCAGGGTTTGCTTTTCGCCCTGGGTCAACGGGCGCTGTCCCAGTTTTGGCATTCCCGCAGTAACACAGAGATCATCGATTTCACGGGGTTCCATCTCGATCCACTGACCTACACGCACATGGGAAGGAATAAAGACACTGCCGTAACGCACCCGTTTCAGGCGGCTGACTCTCACTCCTTGAGATTCCCACAGACGGCGTACCTCACGGTTCCTGCCTTCCATTACCACACAATAGAACCAGCGATTCCTGCCCTCACCGCCGCTCTCCACAATATCAGTGAAGCGAGCCGACCCCTCGTCGAGCAACACCCCTTTGAGCAGACGCCGTTTCATCTCATCATCTACGTCGCCCTGAATGCGCACCAGATACTCCCGATCGATCACCGAGGATGGATGCATCAACTTGTTCGCCAACTCACCGCTATTGGTAAACAGAAGCAGGCCACTGGTATTGAAATCCAGCCTCCCGACAGAAATCCATCGACCTGTTTTTAACCGGGGCAAGCGATCGTATACCGTGGGGCGCCCCTCAGGGTCATGCCGGGAACAAATTTCGCCTACCGGCTTATTGTAAAGCATTACCCGGCATCGATTTGCCTCTGCTGAGGGCAGACGCTTACCATCGAACTCAATATGATCCGCGTCGGTTACCCGCTCTCCGAGTTCCGCCACTTTGCCATTTAGGGTCACGCGGCCTGCATCGATCGCGCGCTCCATTTCACGCCGCGAACCCAAGCCCGTACGCGCCAATACTTTCTGTAACTTTTCGCCTGCTGGCGGGGTACCATCACTCATAAGGTGGTGTTTTCCACTTGTACTACTTCTTTGGAATCTTCATCGACATCAGTACTCCCTGCCGCCGGCTCCTCGGCGGAATTGTCGACCGTGTCGCCTTCGGCAAACATACTGCTGGGAGGCAGTGTCGCCGCCAGAGAGGCCTCGCTCTCTTCCTCTACCTGCAGCGACTCTGCGCTGCTTTCAATTTCACTTTCTCCACTGTAATCAGTGCCAGCATTCGGCTCAACCAACTCTGCAGAGTCACTCTCTGCCAATTGCCGCTCAACCTGAGTTACTGCAACTTCCACCGGGTCTTCCTCTTCTGCGAGTTCACCCGCTTCTGTTTCAGTCCCAATACCTATGTCGGCCACTACCTCTTCACTCAACTCCAGCGGGTCTCCTTCAGGTAAGTCTGACGCCACTGCCTCAGCCTCAATTACATCCGCCAGAGACGCCACCAAAGCATCATCCACTTCATCATCACTTTCTGATAATGACTCAGCGGGGGAAGCTTCAGTTTCACTCGCTAAATCTGGCGCTGCCTGCCCCCTCGAATCGGCCTCAGCATCTGGGGCCCCAACAGAAGGCGCTGCCTGCTCTGCGGGCAATCCCTCCTGCTCCAGGATTTGATTGAAACTCTCGATATCCCGAATCTCCGCCAAAGTCGGCAAGCCATCCAGGGTGCTCAAATTAAAGTAATCGAGAAACTCACGCGTTGTGGCATAAAGGGACGGTTTCCCCGGCACATCCCGCTGCCCCACTACCTTGATCCAACCCCGCTCCAATAGGGTCCTAACAATCTGGGAACTCACTGCAACGCCGCGAATCTCCTCGATATCACCGCGAGTCACCGGCTGGCGATAGGCAATAATGGCGAGGGTTTCCAAGGTTGCGCGAGAATATCGCTGCGCTTTTTCTTCCCAGAGACGATTGACCCATGGAGCCAGGTCTTCAGGTACCTGAAAGCGCCAGCCGCTTGCAACCTTTTTCAACTCGAATCCGCGCCCCGCACAGTTCTGGGCAATCTCTTCGAGCACGTCTCTCAAAGTGGTCTTGGTTGGCTGCTCAGCTTCGTCCAGCAAAGACAGTAACTTATCTTCACTGAGAGGCTGACCCGCAGCCAACAGGGCCCCTTCGACAATTTTGCGCAGTAATTCCGGAGCGATTGTCATTTTCTAATAACTTCTAACTCAGATAAGTTGTCTGGCGATTCCTAGGTATCCGCCAAAACCTCTTCTACCGGACCCGCAACTTCATCTTCCAGGTCCGCCAGTTCATTTTCGGTGTCGCTTTCATCAGCCTGCGTAGCAGCTCGCACATGAATGGAACCAAAGGCTTCATTCTGCACCAACTCCACCAGGGACTCTTTGACCAACTCCATCACCGCCAAAAAAGTAACCACAACACCCAGCCGCCCCTCATCAACCGTAAAAAGACTGACAAAAGGCACAAACTGACCGTGACGTATTCTATCCAATACCTGGGTCATTCGCTCCCGTGTGGACAACCTCTCTCGCTCAACTTGGTGGCTTTCAAACATATCTGCACGCCGCAGTACATCAGCCAGGGCCACCAGTACTTCTTTCAAGTCCACATCCGGGTCAGGGCGCATGATACTGCGGTCGGGGCTCTCGGCGCTGGCCTGGTGAATGTCCCGACCAACACGGGGGATCTCATCCAAGTCTTCAGCCGCAGCCTTAAAGCGCTCATACTCTTGTAGGCGACGAATCAAAGCAGCGCGAGGGTCCTCACCCTCCTCTTCTTCAGAAGCTGGCGGTCGCGGCAACAACATGCGCGACTTGATTTCCGCCAACATGGCTGCCATTACCAAGTACTCAGCCGCCAACTCAAAGCGAATTGCCGTCATCATATCCACATACGACATGTATTGGTGGGTGATGTCCGCAACGTTGATTTCGAGAATATCCAGGTTTTGGCGTCGAATCAGATACAGAAGCAGATCCAGAGGCCCTTCAAAGGCTTCCAAAACAACTTCAAGGGCATCCGGCGGAATAAAGAGATCCTGAGGAAGGTCGTTAAAGATTTCGCCCTGTACCAAGGCGAGAGGGGGATCCTCGTCAACTGAGTCCTGGCTCTGCAAGACCTGCTCGCCAGCCAGAACAGAAGCCTCGCCATCGCTCGCTGCAACTTCAGCCAGCACCTGCTCCTCGACCTCTGCTAGTAACTCTCCACTGGACACCCTAGCCCACCCTCAAAAGTGCAAACGCGCGATTATACACGAGCGCCGCGGCTTTCAGCCGAGTATTTCGTCAGTTGCACCACATCCTTGACGAACAAGTTGAGGCTCATCACCAGTGAGATCCAAAACCGTGGTCGCTTCCACCCCACAGAATCCACCGTCAATCACCAGCTCTACCTGATGTTCCAGTGTGTCGCGAATATCGTAAGGCTCAGTCAGCGGTTGCTCTTCACCGGGCATAATCAGACTGCAGCTCATCAGTGGCTCGCCCAATTCTTCAATCAATGCCAGGGTAATCGCATTGTCCGGCACTCGGATACCGATTGTTTTGCGCTTTGGGTGAATCAGCCTGCGCGGCACCTCTGCCGTCGCCGGCATAATAAAGGTATAGGGGCCCGGTGTATGATTCTTCAACAGCCGGAACATCTGGTTGTCCACTTTGGCGTAAGTTGCCAACTCAGATAAGTCCCGGCACATCAATGTGAAGTTGTGCTGCTTGTCCAGCTGGCGCATTGCACGAATACGCTCAACAGCCAGCTTTTCCCCCAGTCGGCAGCCAATGGCATAGGCGGAATCTGTGGGAAAAACAATAACGCCGCCTTGGGCAACGATCTCTGCGGCCTGACTGATCAGGCGCCCTTGAGGATTATCCGGATGAATCTGAAAAAACTGCGCCACAAAGCCCCCCAAAAGCCTTTACCGAATGAAAACAACTTACGGTGAATAACACTGCTACCCATTCTCAAACTTTGGCAGCAGCCCCTGATTCCGCCCCGGCAAATCAGGGTAGCGAAGTCTGACTCCGCTGTTCCCGGTGCAGAGTGTGCCACAGATTCCACACCGGCTCGACGTCTGTTGGCAGCCAAACACATCCCAGTTCCCGCCAGGGCTGTTCTGGCTGGTGGAAATCGCTGCCTAAAGAGCAGTGCGGTGGCGGCTTTCCAGCCGTTTCAGCTGCCGCGAGCAATAGGTTTCTCAACTCCCGGGTCTGTACCGGATTTTGACGCCCACAAAGCAATTCCACAGCATCGCCACCCTCTTCGAGAAAAGCCCCCAGCAAGCGTAATAGCTGCGTGCGGGTTAATCCGTATTTGAGAGGATGAGCCAGTACTGCTGAACCTCCGGCGGCGTGAATGGTCTCGATGGTCTCGGCCATCTGCGGCCATTCCACTCGCACATCCCCCACTTTGCCAGCTCCCAAATAGCGTTTGAAGGCCCGCGACATATCCTCTACATGTCCAGCTTCCACCAACCAGCGCGCAAAGTGCGGCCTGCCGAGCACCGCCTCTCCCGCCTGGGCGCGGCCGCCCTCCAGCGCACCGTGAAAACCACGTTTTTCCAATTGCCCGGCTATACGCTCTGCCCGCTCCTGGCGCAAGTGTTCTCGCAAAACGATCGCTTGGCGCAATGATTCTGACTGGGGGTCTACGTTGAGTCCCACGACATGCACTGAGCGGCGACCCCAGAGGCTGGAGAACTCAATCCCAGCCACTACATCAATGCCCAGTCGGTCACCAGTTCGCTGAGCCTCAGCTATCCCGCCGACTGTATCGTGATCGGTTAGAGCAAATAGAGACACTCCTCGAGATTTCGCTCTCGACACCAGCTGCTCAGGACTTAAAATACCGTCAGACGCGGTACTGTGGCTGTGCAGATCCACTAGATCTGTCTTCAAATCAGCTGAAAGGGTCTTAAACAACAGGCTCTCACTCAGTTTGACGATGGAAAAGGTCGCTGTATCTGTCTTTTTTGGAACATTCGCCCAGTGTTACTGTCAATGTGGCACCCGGCGTTTTCAGGGATAAGGCCCGGAATCTGCAGTCAGCCGTAGGCGACGCACCGGGACCAAAGTCTGACAGCAGTTTTGTCAGCGAGGAATTGAAACCGGCAGTCAATAATTTTTGACGCTCTATCAATTACCAGCGGGCATTATCACCGGAATTGAGTATGACCGAAACGAATTCGACCTCCCCAGCTCCAGAAAAACCGCAGAAGGAAGGCTTTCTCGGTAATTTAGCATTCAATGTCATCATTCCGACATTGATACTGACCAAGCTCTCCGGTGACGAGTGGCTGGGTACTACCTGGGCTCTGATAGTCGCCCTGGCTTTTCCCCTGGGCTATGGACTTCGCGACCTGTTGCGCCTGGGCAAAGTTAACTTTTTCTCAGCGCTCGGCATCATTGGCATTCTGCTCACCGGGGGCATCAGCCTGCTGGAGCTGGACCCACAATATATCGCGATCAAAGAAGCGGCCATCCCAGGCTTGCTGGGTCTGGCAACTGCAATATCGGTCTACACCCGCTGGCCCCTGGTAAAAACTCTGCTCTACAACGATAAAATTCTCAACACGTCAAAAATTGCGCAGACCTTAAAGACAAACGGTAACCAGCTGGCCTTTGACCGCACCTTGCGACAGACTTCGTGGATTGTGGCCGGTTCTTTCTTTTTTTCTTCAGCACTGAACTACATCCTCGCTAAAATGATCGTCACCAGCCCTCCAGGCACTGAAGCCTACAACACGGAACTGGGCGAAATGACAGCGCTGGGCTATCTGGTTATCGCAGTGCCCTCTGCCCTGATATTGATGGCCGCACTCTTTTTCCTTTTCTCCCGTATCGGCAAACTGACGGGCCTGAAGCTGGAAGAAGTCATGGTTGCCCAATAGTTACTCTCCATAAAAACCAACAAGAGCATTAATGACAATGTGGTACGCAATCATCAGTGAAGATGTTAGCGATAGTCTCCCGTTACGCAAAAAAGCACGTGCAGATCACCTGGCCCGGCTCAACCACCTCAAAGATGAGGGGCGACTTCTGGCTGCCGGTCCAAACCCGAGTATCGACAGTGAAGAACCCGGTGAAGCTGGTTTTAGCGGCAGTCTGGTGATCGCAGAATTTCCCTCACTGGAAGAAGCCAAAGCCTGGGCAGACAGCGACCCTTATATTGAAGCCGGGGTTTACGCATCGGTTACAGTTAAGCCCTACAAGCTCGTACTGCCCTGATAAGAACTCTAATAGAAAGCTGTATCACAATGAAAAGATTACTGTCCGGCCTGTTCGCTGTGGCGCTGTTAAATTCAGCGCCCGCAACCCTTGCCGCCGAGACCCGCTACATCACCGATCAGCTCCACGTTCCTATGCGCTCCGGCAAAGGCGGCGAGTTTCGGATTTTGCACCGGGGCCTGGCCAGCGGCACAGAACTCACCCTGCTTGAGGATGCAACCTCTGAAGGCTGGGCAAAAGTGCGCACGCCCGGTGGTTCAGAGGGTTGGATCAGAAGCCAATATCTAGTTCAAGAGCCCGTGGCAAAGCTAAAACTGGCAACAGCGGAAGCAAACCTGGCGCGCTTTGAAAAAATGGAGGGCAACCTAGGAGGAGAAGTTCGCCGCCTCGAGACAGAAAACAGCCAGTTGAGTGGCGACCTGACCTCAGCACAACAGCAGAGCCAGGTATTGGCTACAGAGCTCAAGAGCCTAAAGTCACTGTCTTCCGAGGCGATTTCACTCAACGAACGCCACCAAAAACTCCTGCATCAACACGAACTACTGAAACAGGAAAAAAGCATGGCAGAGGCGGAGATCCAGCGCCTCTCCGGCAGCGAAACCCACAAGTGGTATCTTTACGGCGCCATTTCTGTCGCGCTGGGCGCCATTCTCGCGATGATTGCCCCGCATTTGCGCCCGCGCAAACGCAATTCTGAATGGGCCAACTGATCTCCCTCACCACGGCAAGAATCGCTTACTATACGGCTGCGGGTGCACCTTTGTTGCACCCAGCAGACCACCATATCCCGAGCCGCATAAATACCCCTGTACTGCACACTAGTACGGCCACACGCCCACTTTTACCAGACATTCAAAGGACTAGGATGATGCGCAAGTTACTCACTTTTCTTTTCTGCACCCTGCTCAGCCTGCCGCTATTTGCCCAAAACCCTCAGGTAGAGCTGAAAACCGACTTGGGCGTTATCCGTATCGAACTGTTCTCCAAGCAGGCCCCAATCACCGTAGAAAACTTTCTCGCCTACACCGATAACGGCTTCTACGACGGAATCATATTCCACCGGGTGGTGCCGGGGTTTGTGGTTCAGGCAGGTGGTTTCACCTTTGACTTCCAGAAGAAAGAAACACGCGACGCCATCACCAATGAGTCAGCCAACGGCCTGCAAAATCTGCGCGGCACTCTGTCCATGGCGCGCACCAATCAGCCCGATAGCGCCACTTCACAGTTTTTTATTAACCTGATAGATAATACCCGGCTCGATGCCAGTGAGGACAAACCCGGCTATGCCGTTTTTGGCAAGGTCATAGAGGGCATGGATGTGGTTGAAAAAATCGTACAGAAGCCCCGCGGTATTTATCGCAAGCACCCCAGTGCCCCCAATGTCCCCATCCGCATCCTGTCTGCCAAACAAATTACTGCCGACAGCAACCCAGTTGCTGATACCAGCAAGGGAGAATGAGCCGTGATAGCCCTCAGCGTAAACCTCAACAAAATCGCCCTGATTCGCAACTCCCGCGAAGGCAATTTCCCCCATGTGACAACCCATGGGCGCAGCTGCCTGGACGCCGGGGCTCAGGGCCTGACAGTACACCCCCGCCCGGATCAGAGACATATTCGCCCCGGCGACGTGCGCGACCTCGCAACACTGTGTGCCAACCGCGAAGGTATTGAATTCAATGTGGAGGGAAACCCCTTCGCTGCACCTGCGGGAGACTATCCCGGCCTGATGTCACTGGTGCTGGAAACCAACCCGGACCAGTGCACCTTGGTGCCCGACAGCAACGACCAACTAACTTCAGACCATGGTTTTGATCTGAAACGGGACGGAGACCGCCTGGTCCCCTTGATCGATCAACTAAAGCATGCGGGAATTAGGGTCAGTCTGTTTATGGACCCGGATCTCGATCAAATCAGTCTGGCAAAAGAGGTCGGCGCAGACCGCATCGAGCTATACACAGGTCCCTATGCCGAGGCTGTCGTCAAGCAGAGTAAAGAGCTGAACACCATTTTCTCCGCCCACTGCGCCGCAGCGGAACACGCCCACCAATTGGGGCTCGGCATCAATGCTGGACACGATCTGAACCTGGTCAATCTGCCACGCTACCGCACCCTACCGGGCCTACAAGAAGTTTCCATCGGCCACGCCTTCACCGTGGACGCCATCGGTATGGGGCTGGAAAATGCCGTCGGCGCCTACCTTAACTGCCTCGCCGGTAACTGATGGGACACCTGAATATTATTGGCGCTGGTCGGCTGGGGAGAACCCTCGGCCGACTCTGGCAGGAAGGTGGTACTTTTCAGATTCAATCCGTTTATAACCGCAGCCCGGCAAGCGCCCTGGCGGCTATTGAGTTTATCGGTGCCGGACAGGTAGCCCGGTCCATCGCATCGATGCCAAAAGCGAATTACTGGCTTATCGCTTGTACCGATAGCGAAATCGCCAATGTCGCACAACAGCTGGCGCAAACTGGGCTCGTGGACGATCAGGCTATCGTCTTTCACTGCAGCGGCGCGCTCAGCTCGGAGGTCCTCACGCCCCTCAAACCCGCCTCTGTTGCCAGCGCTCACCCGGTTCACAGCTTTGCCAAGCCCGAGTATTCGTTAGGCACTTTCGCCGGCAGCAGCGTAACGCTCGAGGGAGACAATCCAGCGGTGGAAAGACTGGCCAATATTTTTACTGCTATCGACGGTGAAACTCTCGCTATCGATCCAGAAAGCAAGTCCCTCTATCACGCAGGGTCTGTTATCGCCTCAAACTATCTCACTACCCTTATGGACTTGAGTTTGCAAAGCTTCGCCGCTGCAGGTATTGAGCGAGACAATGCCCTGCGCCTGCTGACACCGATTGTTATGCAAACCGTAGAGAACAATATGGCCCTAGGACCGGAGAAATCACTGACTGGCCCCATTGCGCGGGGCGACCTCGAAACCGTAGAGGCACAAGTTGAAAGCCTGACCGCTGTCGATGATCAACTGGCGGTCTGCTATCGCCATCTGGGTCTCGCCTGTGTAAAGTTGGCGCGACGCGGCCCGCTCTCAAAAGAGAGCGCGGCTAAATTGATCGAATTGCTGAGTGAGCCAACGCGGTGAAAGACTCCTCCGAATACCTACAAAAGAAAGCCTTTTTCGACAGCCTCCTGACCATTTACGGGCGCAAACCTGTACTCGAAGCTCTGGAGGATTTATCAGTACCCGTATACAAATTACATCTGGCGAGCAGTAACCGGCGCGACCAGTTGATCCAGCGGATGGAAGCCCTGGCGGAAAGCCGGCAGATCGAGATCGCCTATTCAGATCGCAATGAATTATCACGGATATCCAAAAATTCCCGCCAAGACCAAGGTGTTGCACTGGATTTGGCGCTGCCCCACTACGGCCGGGCCGACAAATTCTTGCAAGAAATCGCAACTCGCAGTGCCCAGAAACCTTACGAACTATTGGCTTTAGACGGCATCACCAACCCACAAAACCTCGGTATGATCGTGCGCTCGGCCTGCGCCGGCGGTGTGGATGGGATTCTTCTGCCGAAGAAAGGTTGTGCACAGATCGACCCCTTGGTGATCAAGGCCAGTACCGGCACCCTGTTTAAAACCCGCATCCTGCGTTGTGACAAGCTGGCGAACACTCTTCGGGACTTCCGCAAAGCCGGTGCACAGATATGTGGCCTTTCATCCCATGCACAAACCACCCTGAAAGAAGTGGCTGATGATACTCCCACCATTTTCGTTCTTGGTAACGAAACCCATGGTGTGAGCGATGCCGTCGCCAACCAATGTAATCAGCTGGTACGTATTCCCATGCGCAATGGCGTAGAAAGCCTGAATGTAGCCATTACCGCTGCACTGATTAGTTTCCGCCGCGAAAGCTAAATCCCACTCAGGGGGACAACGCCATATTGCCCCCCTCTTTTCCACAACCATTACCCGCCCCCGCCAAACTTATCCCGACTCTTAAAGGCCAACTTGCCCGGCAGCCCCTCTACCCACAGATTCTGTGTATATCTCTGTGAATAACCTCAAAGCGCAGCCCGACAAAGCCCGTGGCTCGGTCATTGTGACAATATGAAGAAAAAATAAACAACCACAGAAATACTCAAAAAATCAACAAGTTAGCGAAAGTATAGGAAGCTACTTAGTAGAAAGGCGCACTAACCGGAAGCTGGGAAAATAAAAAGACTCGCTGTGGAAAATGGGACGGTGAACCCAAAAAAACAAAAGAACGAGGTGCTAAACACCCCGTTCTATTTTTCGTTTATTCCCACTCAATAGTGGCGGGTGGCTTGCTGGAAACGTCGTACACCACACGGGAGATATGTTGTATCTCGTTGATAATACGACTGGAAACCTTTTCAAGCAGATCGTAAGGCAAGTGCGCCCAACGCGCCGTCATAAAGTCGACTGTTTCCACAGCGCGCAGAGCCACAACATACTCATAACGACGACCATCACCCACGACCCCTACGGATTTCACCGGCAGGAATACTACAAAAGCCTGGCTGGTTTTTTGGTACCAATCGGCGTTATGCAGCTCTTCTATAAAGATGGCATCTGCCTCTCTCAAGATGTCCGCATACTCACGCTTTACTTCACCGAGAATACGCACCCCCAGGCCTGGTCCTGGAAATGGGTGTCGGTAGACCATATCGTAGGGCAGACCCAATTCCAGTCCTATCTTGCGCACTTCATCCTTGAACAATTCGCGCAACGGCTCTACCAATTCAAACTGCATATCTTCCGGCAGTCCACCGACATTGTGGTGGGATTTTATGACATGAGCCTTACCAGTTTTTGCCGCTGCGGATTCGATCACGTCGGGATAAATAGTGCCCTGAGCCAGGAATTTTACGCCCTGTAGTCTGGAGGCCTCCCGGTCAAAGATCTCGATAAAGGTGTTGCCGATAATTTTGCGCTTCGCCTCCGGGTCGCTCTCCCCCTCCAAGCGACCGAGGAAGTCTTCCTGGGCATCTGCGCGGATCACTCGAACGCCCATATTATCGGCGAACATCTGCATCACCTGATCGCCCTCGTTTTTACGCAGGAGGCCATTGTCTACAAATACACAAGTCAGCTGATCACCAATAGCTTTGTGTAACAGCGCAGCCACTACAGAGCTATCCACACCACCGGACAACCCCAGCAGCACTTTGGACTCTCCTACTTGATCGCGCACCTTGGCGATTGAGTCCTCAATAATATTGGCTGGCGTCCACAGTTTTTCACAACCACAAATATCAATGACGAAGTGCTCGTAAATACGCATGCCCTGCAGTGTGTGCGTAACTTCCGGGTGGAACTGTACGCCGAAGAAGTTTTTCTCAGCACTGTACATACCGGCTATCGGGCAGGAATCTGTTGAGGCCAATAATTCAAAGCCATCGGGCATTCCCACGACCTTATCACCGTGGCTCATCCACACATCCAACAGGGCGCTGCCATCGTCATTGAGATGGTCCTTGATATCCCGCAACAAGTTGGACTGGCCTTCCACCTTAATCTGGGCGTAGCCAAACTCACGAACATTACTGCCCTGCACAACACCGCCGAGCTGATGCGCCATCGTCTGCATGCCGTAGCAAATACCCAGTACTGGCACGCCCAGATTGAAAACAACCTCCGGCGCACGAGGCGAGCCCTCTTCTGGGACAGATTCGGGACCGCCGGCGAGGATAATGCCCTTGGGCTGATACTCGCGGATTTCTTCTTCGCTCATATCAAAGGCGCGAATTTCAGAAAAAACGCCCAGTTCGCGCACGCGGCGGGCTATCAATTGGGTGTACTGAGACCCAAAGTCGAGAATGAGTATTCGGCTGGAGTGGATATCTTGGCTCATGACTTACTCGATAACTGGATTAAATAACGGCAAACGGACCCTGAAGGTCCGTTTGCCGCTTGTTGCGTGTGTATTTTTTTCACCGGGGAAGGTCGAAGACTTAGCGTCGGCCCACCGGATAGTTGGGGGCTTCTTTGGTGATCTGCACGTCGTGTACATGGGATTCACCCATACCTGCAGCCGTCACCCGTACAAACTCGGGACGTGTACGCATGGTATCCACGTCAGCACTACCGGTATAACCCATAGCAGAGCGCAGGCCACCCATCATTTGATGCACAATCGCAGACAGTGGGCCCTTGTAGGGTACACGTCCTTCGATACCTTCCGGCACCAGCTTTTCAGCACCTTTACTGGCATCTTGGAAATAACGGTCGGAAGAACCCTGGGTACGGGACATAGCACCGAGCGAACCCATACCGCGATAGGATTTATAAGTACGCCCCTGATAAAGCTCCACTTCACCAGGCGCTTCTTCAGTACCGGCAAACATGGAACCCATCATCACTGACGAAGCACCAGCAACAACGGCTTTGGAAATATCACCGGAGTAACGGATACCACCATCAGCAATCATTGGCACCCCAGACTCTTGCAGAGCGGTAGCAACTTCAGAGATTGCAGTGATCTGCGGCACGCCAATACCGGTTACGATACGAGTGGTACAGATAGAACCGGGACCAATACCCACTTTCACCGCATCCGCTCCAGCTTCAACCAGAGCGAGGGCAGCTTCCGCAGTGGCAATATTGCCGCCAATCACATCCACCTGAGGGTGCATTACTTTAATTCTACGCACCCGATCAATCACATTGCGGGAGTGGCCGTGGGCGGTATCCACCACCAAAACATCAACGCCCGCCTCCACCAGTGCTGCCACTCGATCATCGGTATCCGGGCTGGTGCCCACCGAAGCACCGACGCGCAGGCGACCATCGGAGTCTTTACAGGAATTCGGGTACTGCTCGGCTTTATTGAAGTCTTTAACGGTAATCAGGCCGCGCAGTTCGAAGTTGTCGTTTACCACCAACACCTTTTCGATACGGTGCTTGTGTAACAGTTCACGCACTTCGTCGGAACTCGCATCTTCATGGGCCGTTACCAAACGCTCTTTCGGCGTCATGATACTGGCGACACTGACATCCAGGTCGGTGAGGAAGCGAACGTCGCGGCTGGTAACGATGCCCACCAAATCTCCCCGGTCCATCACTGGCACTCCGGAAATATTGTGGTGGGTCGTCAACGCGATCAACTCGCGCACCGTGGCATCGGACTCAATAGTAATTGGGTCCTTGACCACGCCGGCTTCGAACTTCTTCACCGCGCGGACTTCAAGAGCCTGCTCTTCAATCGACATACTTTTATGAATTATGCCGATCCCCCCTTCCTGAGCCATAGAAATGGCCAGGCGAGCTTCCGTCACTGTATCCATGGCGGCGGATACAATAGGAATGTTCAGGGAGATATTACGGGAAAGTTGGGTTTTCAAACTAACATCCTTGGCAGTAACCTCGGAATATCCGGGCACAAGTAGGACGTCGTCAAAAGTGAGGGCTTCGCGCGCAATGCGCAGATTGGATTCAAACATGGTTGACACTCAAACCTCGAATGGGCGGGATTGGGTATCGGCGCGATTATACCCCTACGCGCCTAAAGCGCAAATAACAATTTTCGGGAAAACCGATTTGTACAGTAAAGCCCTTTACCTATAGTGGCGATACTGCAATATTGCTCCGCCCAGATTTTTTGATGAGATTCACCGATGCAACCTGTCTCCCCAAGTCAAAATGCCAATCGCAGTGTACTGACGGTAAGCGACCTGAATCGGGAAGTGAAACATCTCCTGGAAAGCAATGTACCCCTTCTTTGGATCAGCGGAGAGATTTCCAACTTCTCCGTACCCAGCTCTGGGCACTGGTATTTTAGCCTTAAAGACTCGCGAGCTCAGGTGCGTTGCGCCATGTTTCGCGGGCGCAATCGCAGTGTTGCCTTCCAACCCAAGAATGGTCGCGAGATATTAATCAGGGCCAGGGTAAGCCTCTACGAGGGGCGCGGCGAATTCCAACTGATAGTAGAACATATGGAGGAAGCAGGTTTTGGCGCTCTGATGCGTCAGCTGGAGCAGCTGAAAACAAAACTGAGTGCCGAGGGCCTGTTCGATGCGACAAAAAAACGTCCCCTGCCCTTCCTGCCTACCAATATTGGCATTGTCACCTCGCCCACCGGAGCGGCGGTAAGAGACATGATCCATGTGCTCAGCAGGCGCCACCCAGCAGCAAAGATTGAGCTGTGGCCGGTGGCTGTCCAAGGCCAGGGTGCGGCCCAACAAATAGCCGCCGCCATCGAAAAAGCCGGCCGTAGCGGCCGCCACGATCTACTCATCGTTGGCCGTGGCGGGGGCTCCCTGGAGGACTTATGGTCTTTCAACGAAGAGGTCGTTGCGCGAGCACTGGCAAACTGCCCCATCCCTACGATTTCTGCGGTGGGACACGAAACAGATACCACGGTCGCAGATTTGGCCGCAGATCTGCGTGCGCCCACCCCCTCTGCCGCGGCAGAAATTGCCAGTGCCAACGCAACAGAATTATCACAGCAACTCGAACATCAACAGCGCAGACTTCACCGCGCCATCGGAAACCAACTGAAGTATCTGCAACAACAGATACAACTGCGACGCAACCGGCTGCGCCACCCCCGCGAGCAACTTCTCAACCAGGCACAACGTCTGGACCACCTGGAAATGCGCCTGGTTGCAGCGGGCCAGCAGCAAATTCTCTCACGTAAATCCCAACTGGCCTCCACAATACGAGCGTTTGACCACTGCCAGCCTGAGCGCCGCCTCAGTGAAGGCCGCAAGCGACTCATTCAATCACAAGGGAATTTACAGCGCGCCATGCACCTGCTGCTGCAACGCCGTGGCGACAGGCTGTCCCACGGGGTGAAGTTGCTACAAAACGTCAGCCCTCTGGCGGTATTACAGCGTGGCTACGCTATTGCAATGGACTCGAACAACCAGGCTATCCGCAACACTAAAGACCTGAACGCTGACCAGGAAGTTCGTGTTCGACTGGCCAGCGGAAGCTTTAGCGCCAAGGTAACGTCTACCGAGGACTGAACTGCCGACCGGCAAATGGGAAACCAGTTGCCACAGACCTTTTAATCCCGCTTGTCCACTCACGCCCCCACAACCGCGTAAGCCGCTTGCTACTTGAGTCGGGACTCCAGAGTCCCCGCTCAGACTGACAGGCTGTGGAAAATTTCTTTCCCCGCAAGTCGCTCAAGAGGTGCTTTAACGCGACACTATAATCGGTGGGTAGAGTGTGATCGGAGCGATCTATGGGTAGTAATTATGGTGCTATCCACCTCAATCAGTTGAGTTTGATAGTGCTTTCTGTGCTGTTTCTCGCGATCACTGCGTGCACAGAAAAGAACAATGAGCCCGGTGTTGCCGAGTCCGTCACTATGTCAGCTTCTGAAGCCCCTAGTGCCAACCAGCAGAACCGAGGCTCGCCAAATGCCGTACCCGCGAAAGAGCAACTGGTTAACTACGTCGAAACTGGCGACCTGCGGGCCATTAAAAAACAGGGAACTATTCGCTTTGTTAATCTGACCGGCGCTTCCGAAAATTTACTGCCCCGTGATGGAGTGGTGAGCCTGCGACATTTTGAACTCGCCAATAAATTGGCTAAGCAGTTGAAGTTGGAGCCCAAATGGATCAAAGCGCAAACACCCGATGATGCAGTGCAAATGATCATTGATGGCGAGGCCGACGTCATCGCCTACAACCTAACGGTCACCGATGCCCGCGAAGCGCTGATCGACTTCACCGTCCCCCTTCGCCACTCACGCTTGGTACTGGTCACCGGACCGGAAGGTCCCGATATCTCCAACCCCAGTAAATTGGAAAATATTGAATTCATTATTCCCTCCGGCTCCTCAATTAAAGAAACTGCCGAACAGCTGGTAGCCGAAAACCCCAACGCTAACCTGACTATTCTTGAGGTGGATATTCACGGCAATCGCGACACCTTAATGGATGCTATTAGCGGAAAGAGTAATCGCGTCGCCATTTTAGAGGACTTTGCCGCAGAGGATTTGCTCAATTACCGAGACGACTTGAGAGTGGGTGCAGAAGTCTCGGAAGTGCAAAATATCGCCTGGGGGGTTCGCAAAACCTCTAAACGCCTTCACACCACCGTAGACAATTTCCTCACCCGTAATTTGGTCAAAGCTCAGGAAGAGCGCATTACCGACTGGAAGGGCATTAAAAAATCCGGTGTTATTCGCCTGCTCACTTATAACGGCCCCACCACCTACTTTTTGTGGAAAGGCGTATTGATGGGTTTTGACTACGACCTAGCCCAAGCCTTTGCCAATAAACACAAACTACAACTGCAGGTTATTGTTGTTCCCTATGAAGAAGATCTGGCCGACTGGCTCAGGGCCGGACGCGGTGATTTTGCCGGTGCCGAACTCAATATCACCACTGCACGCGAAGCACAGGGTATGGTATTTACCAAACCTTACGTAGAATCGTCAGATCAGGTGGTGAGCGGCAAAGGCCGCCCTCCCATCAATCAAATTCAGGATTTAAATGGGCGTAAACTCACCCTGCGCGCCTACTCTTCATTTATTGAAACCGCAAAAACCCTGAAAAATGCCGGTATCGATGTCGATATCCGGGTGGCCCCACCCGATATCTCTCAGTCGCAAATTTTCTCGTTAATTACCGATGGTCTGATTGATGCCACTATCGCACACTCCGGGCGGGCCAAAATCGAGGCCTCAGTCCAACCTGACCTCGTCACAGGAGCCCTTATTGGCGACCCGCGCCCGCAGGGATGGATGGTTTTACAACAGAACTGGCACCTACTGAAAAACTTAAATAAATTCCTGCAAAATTACAGAAAAACGGGCCAATATCAAAAACAATACCAAGCGTATTTCGAGCCCAACAAACGATTTATGCAGCGCGTCAGCTCGCGGGTAATACCGGGGGAAAACCTGTCGCCCTACGATGAATTGGTGCAGGAATCCGCGTTTAAGTACGATTTTGATTGGCGTATGATCGTCGCACAGATGTGGCAGGAAAGTAATTTTAACCCCAAAGCCGAATCACCCGTGGGAGCCCAGGGGCTTATGCAGGTGATGCCAGCTACTGCAGAAGAAATGGGGTTTCCACCACCGCTGTTTGAACCCGAGCGATCCATTAAAGCTGGTGTGAAATATATGGACTGGGTGCGCGACAGATTTAACCCAGCACTGCCAACGGTCAATAGGCTCTGGTTTACCCTCGCATCCTACAACGCCGGTTACGGACACTTACTCGATGCACAGCGCCTGGCGGAGCAATTGGGCCTGGACCCCAACGTGTGGTTCGACAACGTGGAAGTAGCAATGCTGAAACTGGCCCAGCCCCAGTATTTCAAACGGGCCCGTTACGGATACGTGAGGGGCTCAGAGCCGGTGCAGTATGTACGCAACATCAGCAACCTCTACAAAGCTTATGTCGAGATGATGAGCGATGACGTCACCCTGCGCCCTCCCCTACGTCCAATACCGGCAAAAACCTACTGTGCTCCAGGAGATGTACCCGAAGGATTCAATCAACGAGCCCCCAGGTACTCCTCCCCTTAGGTACTCGCCGTAAAAATCCAACGGAGCCTATAGTAAACCCTAGATTTACACAGTGAGAATTACCTTGCCAACGATCGTCCCTGACTCGAGCAGTTTATGGGCCTCTACCACTTGCTCCAGAGGGAATTTGGCAGCTATTTGAGGGCGAATTTTACCGGCCTCAATCAGTGGCCAAACTTCTCTCTGCAACGCCGTGGCAATTCCAGCTTTAACCTCTGCTGAGCGCGCTCGCAACGTTGAGCCTGTCAGCGTTAAACGCTTCAACATAACCGGCATCATATTGATTTCTACATTAGCTCCCGCCAAATAGGCAATATTCACAATTCGCCCATCATGCGCGGCTGCCCGAATATTGCTGCTGATATAACTACCACCCACCATATCGAGAATAACATCAGCACCGTGACCCGCAGTCGCCTCGCGAACAATCGACACAAAGTCTTCTTCACGATAATTAATTGCCCTCTCCGCCCCCAATTCCTCACAGGCCGCGCACTTCTCCGCGGTGCCCGCCGTCGTAAAAACCCGAACACCGAAATTATGGGCCAACTGGATCGCCGTGGTGCCAATACCGGAAGAACCACCGTGAACTAGAATAATTTCGCCGCGCTTTAAGTGCGCGCGTTCAAACACATTGGCCCACACAGTGAAAAAAGTTTCCGGTAGAGCGGCTGCCTCTTCCATAGAAAGACCCACGGGTATGGATAGGCACTGCTCCTCAGGAGCCACTGTGAACTCTGCATAGCCTCCGCCATTAGTCAGCGCACAAACCTGATCCCCCACATTCCACCGCTTTACTTTTTCCCCAATTGCTACAATTTCGCCGGCAACTTCCAGACCCAGTACCGGAGAAGCGCCCGGCGGCGGCGGATAATACCCTTGCCGCTGCACAATATCCGGACGGTTGACGCCGGCGGCACTTACGCGAATAAGCACCTCATCCAGGGCCGGTTCCGGCTTATCCATGTTCTGCAACCGCATCACTTGCGGGTCACCAAAAGTGGGCAAATCGATAAATCGCATCGCCTTATCCCTCTGAAATACCAAATAGATCGAACGTGATTACAGCGAGTGTACCAAAAACCTCCAACAAAATTTTCCGCAGGAAAAACCTATATCGTGAAAACAAATATGGCCAGGGCTCCCCTTCATCACATGAGTCTACTGTGAATTGAAAGAAAAGCACCTGGCCATAATGGAGAGTCTGGGAGCCGAAGCTTTTAAACTTCAGACCACCATTTAGAAAGTGTCATTAAAGCTCGTAAATAACCTCGACGCCCATGATGCGGCCTTTATTCAATGGCGTAAAGCTGGCACCAATGCCACCGAGGTTTACCGGCAGCTGCGTATCGTTGCCTTCGGTAACTTCGTCGAGCATATTTTTACCGAACAGAGAAACCGTGTATTGGCCAGAGTCGGAAGTGAAGCCAATGCTGAAATCCAGCATCTCCACTTCAGATAACATACCCTCGTTATCATCGGTGTAAGGTGCTTCATCGCGATGGTTAAAGTTGACTCGAGACGTCAGGGTTCCGTAAGAGCCCAATGAAAGGTCGTGAACTAACCCTATACCGTAAGTCCAGGGAGCCAGGCGGGGGATTTCTAGCCCCAGATCCACACTGTCGACAACGCCATCACCATTCAAGTCCCCAAGCAACTTATCGTAATCGCCATCGACATAACCGACATTGAAGGTAAATAGCAGATTCTCGCTCAGTGCTGCCATTGCTTCCAATTCAGCGCCGCGAATAGTCGCATCGGCGGTGTTGCGAATTATCTGCGCCACCCCGGTCACCGCATCAGGGAGGTTCTCCTCGCGTTGCATATCATCGATGCTGTTATGGAATACCGCCATATTGGTACGCAGGCGTCCATCAAGCCAATCTACCTTGGCGCCAACCTCGAAACTGCTTTGCTCTTCCTGGTCTGTCGCTTGGGGGGTATAGGGCATGCTCGTAGCTGGGTCTATACCCGCATTGCGGAAGTTATAACCCCCGCTACGGAATCCTTTGGTCCAGAAGGTGTATAGCTGGAGGTCATCAGAGACGGTCCACTGCAAGCCGGCTTTCGGGGTAAAAGCATTCCAGCTTTCACTATCTTCAAAGTCGTAGGCCGCGCATCCATCCAAAGTGCACAGATTTAGGGGGATCGAAGCTATCTTGGCGTCCTTTTCCTCGCTAGAGTAACGCCCGCCAAGTGTCAGCACCCAGGCCTCGTTCAGATCAATATCAGCTTGTGCAAAAACACCGTAAGTACTGTGATCCTGCTCACCACCACCCGTCCAGTCGATTAAACCACCGGCCAACAAACGGTTCTCCAGGTAGCTCACATCCTGGGAAAACCAGTAAGCACCTGTAGTCAATGCTGTGCGACCAAAGCGACCGGCATAGCGCAACTCATTGCTGAGCTGGCTTTGCTCTACGGCGGAATCCGCATGGAAACCTACAATAGGTAGTGAGTCGATATCCCCTAAACCGCGCGCCTCATACTCACGCCAGGCTAGGATATTGGTGATGGTGCCATCACCAAATTCAATGTCTTTATTGAATTCAGTAATTATCTGGCTCCACTCATCTTTTTGGTAACCCTCTTCATCTTGAGCTACCTCGAAGGAATCTTCACTGTTATCCCAATCCAAGATACCCATTGCCTCGGCAATTTGTGTGGCACTGGGATAACCAATGTAAGTGTCTCCAACCGGGATAACATAAGCTTCGTTACCACGGTTTTGGGCAACAACCCCATCGGAGTCCATGCGCCCGTGTTCCATGCGCACAATAAGCTCAGAAGTTTCATTTAACTGGATACTGAAACTTGGACGCACGAACCAGCTGTCTGAAGCGCCGGCATTGTCATTGCCGGTGGCCACATTTTCAAACCAGCCCCGATCATCGTTGTAGTAAACCGTCAGGCGACCGTTTACTGTATCGGAAATTGCGCCATTAATTGAGCCTGCCGCAACCATGTCCAGATTATCGGTTGTCGAAAATTTGAAACGGCTGGAAAACTCTTCAGAGGGGCGAGCAGTTTTAACAACTACAGCACCACCGGTGACATTTCGGCCAAACAACAGACCCTGTGGTCCACGAAGAACTTCAATACCTTCGAGGTCAAATAGATCTGTTACCACACCTGCATTGACACCCAGGTACATGCCATCCACAAAAACGCCAACCGTCGGGTCAATAGATGGAATGGAACTGTTCACTCCGAGGCCGCGCACCGTGAAGTTTGCAGTATTTTTTACGGTGCCTACATCCTCCAATTGGACATTAGGCATTTTGAAAGAAAGGCTTTGTAAATCTCTGGTTTGCAGTGCCTCCAGCTGGTCTCCGGAATAGGCGGTAGCCGCTACCGGTACGTCCTGAAGTAATTCTGCGTCTGCACGCTTACGGGCAGTAACTTGTACTTCCTCCATAAGCGTGCCGACTGCTCCCTCTGCGGCAAAGCTGGGGCTGACACCACTGGCTAACCAAAGCGTTGCTACGGAACAGGCGGAAAGCAGAGCGGAATGCTGCTTGGGTTTTGACGGACTTCCCATGTTTTCTCTCCATTGTTTTATTTTTTTTATGTACAACAACGGACTCATCGCAATCGGTACCTCTTGGCTTCACCGCTCTACCCTCTAAAAAGAGATTCCGACTTAGTGAAGCTCCGATTCAAGACCGTGCTGATAAAGAGGCACAGATTTCAAATTGAATCTGTGACAAGAACAGGTTACAGGCTACCAACCGTGTGTGGAAGTCTATTTATCGTAAATGTCTGTAAAAATAACTCAATTAGCCTGGAAAGTTCGCTCAACTTGAGGGAAAAAAATTACATAAGTTTTAACGAATAAAATTTTGCACTGTTTGGGGGCGCCACCACTCACGCCCCACCCTATTTAAAAATTGATTGCTTTTGAAAATGCCAATGACATTTTTTACCTAAACACCAGGAAAAGCCGAACCATTTCACCTAATCATTAAATAGCTTGTCACTAAGACTTCTACAAGGCTCCGCTACTCCATAAGCCCACCCTATAAAGGACAATATTCCACGCCCTGAATACTCACTAAATTGGCACAGCTGAACACAGGGTGTTTGACCGATCGGTCTATCTCGAAATAGCTCTTAATAATAATTTGGCAATCAATCCTCAATAGCAGTCGCGTCATCGCCACGGGTATCGGCATGCAAAAGTATTTCATTAATCTGCAGGGCCTCAAGAGTTTCCTTTTCCAAAAGCGCTCTGGCCAATACATCAAGTTTTTTGCGATTTTTTGTGAGCAACTTTTCTACTTTTTTCTCGATACCACTAATTAAGGCGATGATCTCATCATCAATAATCTCCGAAGTGTGCTCACTGAAATCTTTTTGCTGAGCCATTTCACGTCCTAAAAAAATATGCTCCTCCCCTCGACGGAAGGCGACGGGGCCCAATTTCTCACTCATTCCCCAGTGGGTGACCATATGGCGAGCCAAACCCGTAGCCTGCTTCAGGTCAGCCTCAGCACCAGTGCTGACTTCCTTGAAAACAACCCGCTCAGCAACTCGCCCGCCCAACATTACCCCAATACGATCACGCAGATAACTGACCTGCATACTGTGATGCTCTTCGATAGGAATCTGCTCCGTGGCCCCCAAGCTTTGCCCCCTGGGAATTATAGTCGCCTTCTCCAGCGGGTCGGCGTGCGGTAACAACGTCGCCACTAGAGCATGTCCCGCCTCGTGGTAGGCAATAATCTCCCTGTCTTCTTCGCCGATCACCATCTCCCGCTCGCTGCCGAGAACTACTTTGTCACGAGCCCGCAACAGACAGTCCATGTCAACGGCCGATCTATCCTCCCGGCCAGCCAAAAGGGCCGCTTCGTTAATCAGGTTTTCAAGGTCGGCGCCCGCAAAACCGGCCGTTAGCGCTGCAAGCCGCTGCAGGTCCACCTTTCCATGTAAAGGCACATCCCGAGAGTGGATTTCCAAAATCTCTCTGCGAGCGGCTTTGTCAGGCAAGTCCAGGGTTATTTTTCGATCAAAGCGTCCCGGACGCATCAGGGCCGCATCGAGCACATCCGGTCGATTGGTTGCAGCCACCACGACCACGGCTTCCTGGGGATCGAAACCATCCATTTCTCCCAGTATCTGGTTTAGCGTCTGCTCTCTTTCATCGTGGCCACCTCCAACTCCGGCTCCCCGAGCACGGCCAACCGAGTCAATTTCATCGATAAAAATAATTGAGGGGGCATCCTTCTTGGCTTCGGAAAACATATCCCGTACTCGCGAAGCACCGACACCCACGAACATCTCGATAAACTCAGAACCGCTGATACTAAAAAACGGAGCCTCACTCTCGCCGGCCAACGCTTTAGCCATCAGGGTTTTTCCGGTGCCTGGAGGCCCCATCAACAGAATCCCACGGGGAATCTTGGCCCCCAACTTACGGTAGTGCCCCGGATTCTTTAGATAGCCAGCCACTTCCTGCAGGTCTTTCTTGGCGTTGGCTAATCCGGCCACATCATCAAAAGTCACTTGGGACTCACTGCGCTCAAAGCGCTTTGCTGGCGAACGGGCAAAGCCAAATGGACTGCCGGCAGCACCGCTAGCCATCTTTTCCTGCATCCGCCGCCCCATCCAGACTAATAAACCAATAATCAATATCCAGGGCAGTAATAGAATCAGCATACGCTGCAAGAAACCGCCGCCGGGTGACTCAGCCAAGATCTCTACTTTTTGCTTCTCCAGTAAAGGCAGTAACTCCGGGTCTTGAACCGATGGCAAAATGGTAGTGAATCGTTCTGGGGGTGTTTTTTTGCTCTCTTTATTTGCCGTTGCCTTTCCCTCTCCCAATTGACCGAGCTCAGCTCTAAAGGTACCCGTAACCCTGTCACCCTCAATCACAACACTCGCCACTTTGCCCGCTGCCACTTCCTGCTTAAAACTGCTATAGGCCAGCTCGGTCGGCTTTCCTGGAAGCTGCCCATTAGTACAGTACTGAACAGTCACAACCAGCAGGGAAACCCACAGAAAGTACTGCAACCAACTCAGCGGCCCCTTCTGCAGCGGTTTTCCCGGCAATGGCGAAAGAGGCTCCTCTTGCGGCAGCTTTTGCTCTTGATCCTGCTCATCCGCCATAGTTTCTCGCTGTGTTTGGGGAAAGCCGCTGCCCGGCCGACAAGCCAGCCCCGCTATGGGAAGATGTGAGTCATCGCGACCCCCTCAGCTATCCAGTATAGTTCGCCGCCATTCGCCTCTTATGCCGGTTTGCTCCCTGACTTTTCACACAACAAAAGTCCATCATGAATAAATAGCGCTATTTTTAAATCTAGGGCTTGTAAACTTGCCCCAGGCGCGGCAGAATTCGCGCCCTGTCGAGCCGGGCAAATTGCTCTCAGAGTTGCCCAGAAGTTCGATAAGTTGCGGATTTTTAAGGGTTTTTCCCAAAAAGAGGTTGACGGTAATAAATCAACTCTCTATAGTTCGCAGCCATAACGACGCGCTCGTAGCTCAGCTGGATAGAGTACCTGGCTACGAACCAGGCGGTCGGAGGTTCGAATCCTCCCGAGCGCGCCATACAAGAAGAGCCTATATCGCAAGATATAGGCTCTTTTTCTTTGCCCGATACCTACTTCCTCACAAATCAGCCGCTGCATTTACAGCCAGTAACAAAGCGAATGAAGTAAGGCCGGAATGCTAGAACTGGTTTATCGACAGATATCCTGTTTTTGCATTACATCGTATTTTTTCAGTAGCGCTTTGTAGCGGCCACTGCTGCATAGCTCCGCCAGTCCACGATTAAAGTCGTCCCGTACTTTTCGATCACGAAAGCCCACGCGGAAATCTGTCAGCAGCGGAAAAACCTGAAATAGATCCACCTGCGCCATGGTGTGACCCATTTTATTGCTGTAGTACTTAAACAGCGCCATATCCACTACAGCGACGGCATTTGGCATCTTCCAGAATTGGGCAACCAGATCTCGAGCCGTTTGCGCCTGCATCAGGTTCTGCCGTTGAGGGCCGTTCGGGCCAAACATTTTTTTGAATTCAGGCCCAAAGTATTGTGGGGCCCCCTGCCAAGTGACGATCTTTTTGCCGGCAAGATCTGCAATACTGCCAATTTTTACCCCAGCACCCGCTTTGGCAATCGCATAATTGGCAAAGCTGATCATATCGTTGGAATAAAACAGGCCGTCATCCTTTTTTTTCATCACATTGACTGCCGCCTGGACCATGCCCTGCTTAAGTGCCGGAGCTGTTTCTGCAAACCCCATCTGTACAAACTCCAACGCATAGCCCGGTAGCGATTGCCGAACGATATCCACCTCCAGCCCGCTGGTTGCCCCGTCGATCACATAAGGGGGTGCATCCCCGGCGATCGCCACTCTTAGCGGCGTGCCGCCCGACTGGGCCAACACCTGAACACAAACCCCGAACATTAAAACAAGCAAGGCCATCAGCAAACGCATAAGTCTCTCCACAGTGACAGGGAAATCACCCAGACGCTCTAAGTGTTGACAGGCAACCACCATTTATCAAGCGGCCTTAGGCTGCAACCTAACCAGCCCAAGGCCTTGAATTTGGCATCAAGCCCCCCATTCTCAAACAAGGCGTACCAAAATTTTGGGGATTTACAGTCAAGCTCTCCAATATTTTGATTTCTTTCGTGAGTCATTGCAGTTGGCGGTGCAATACAACCCCAACCAATGAAATGCTATCGGCATTACGTAGATGACTAAAAATGCGGGTATTCTGATAAAGAATGAGACAACCCGGCATCAATTAGAGACGCGCAAGAACCCGAAGGTCGTTAATCAATTATTAAGCCCTGACTGTAGAGAAGCTGGCAAACCCGCCCGCAGATTTGACTTAAAAAAAGAAAATTATGCAGCAGGAGGGTAATACTGACCGGGAAGATCACAGTCAAAACGATGAGTGCCCTCACCTCTCAGAATCTGTAAGTATGCTGCTTTATGAATCTGAACAGCGAATCGACCGAGGAGACTACATCGGGCTTTACAAGCGATTTTCCATCTGGGTACATACCAGTAAATGAAATACCATCAGGGTAGTCTTGGTGAGGAATATGAATTGAAAGACAATATTTCAAGTGGACAATCGGCGCTGAAATCGTGAGTGCATTTATCGCTATTATTCTGCTGGCGCTGACCATTTGGCTCGTGCCACATTTCTATCATCGCTGGCGTATTAGCTACCTCCGCTCGCAAGCGCTAAACAGAGAGCAATTGCAATTACTGCAAGAAACGCTACCGCTATATCATCACTTAAATGCGAACCAACAGCAGGAGCTTCGCGGCAATATTGCCCTTTTTTTGCACGATAAAGAATTTGTTGGCTGCGATGGCCTACAGGTCAACGAACGGATGAAAGTAGTCATTGCCGCACACGCATGCCTGTTACTACTCGGGCGTAAGAATGAATGCTACCCCAACCTATACAGCCTGCTGCTCTACCCCAACACCTATGTGGCCCACGAAATTCGCAGAGAGGGATATATAGAAACAGCCAGGCCCAGTGCGCGAGCGGGGGAGGCCCACTACCGTGGCCCAGTGGTCCTCTCCTGGGGAGATTTAGAGGGCAATCTGCAATCCCCCGAACAGGGCCACAATGTCGCCCTACATGAGTTTGCCCACAAAGTCGATGAGGAAGATGGCTACTTTGACGGGCGCCCACTATTCGAAAGTACCGAAGAGGGCGCCACCTGGGCTGCGGTAATGAGCCGGGAATTTCGTCGCCTAAGACAAAGAGCGGAATTTGGCGAGTTTCCTGGCGCAAGCCCTTCTGTACTGGATTTATACGGAGCTCAATCTCCCGCCGAGTTCTTTGCTGTGGCGACCGAAAGCTTCTACATGATCCCAATCGCGACGCGCACCTTACACCCGGAACTCTATAAAGAGTTGAGCCATTTTTATCGCCTGGACCCAGCCGCACTCATTAACGCAAGCAGTAACACTGCTTAAACGCTCTTGAACCAGTGACAGGCTGCCCACCGCTATTTCTCCTGCTGCTATGCTTGATTCGATCAGCAGCGGAGTTGGAATAATGGTCAATATGCAACTAGTAGGCATTGGATTTTTCGGACTGATCATTCTTCTCACCGCGACTCAAGGCGCAACAGCGGACGTTGCGACCAACCAACAAGCTGCAAAAACCTTGATCCAACGCCTTGAACAACAATATCTCAACAACGCTTCCCCAGCGTTTGTGCAACAGCTAGAAAAGAACACATTACCGGACTCAAAGCTTCAAGCCTTTGCGATGGAGCAGCGCCTGATTAACCTTTCGGACTTAAGAAGTAGCGCACTATCACTACACCGCTTTGGTGGTATACCCGGCAAAAACACAAGGGCGTTTTTTATTGGAATAACGATTGCAGAGATCCAGGCCAGCAAACAAATGCCCATCCTCCTTCAAGCATTGGGCATTTCCCCAGAACAAATCGCCCAATACCAACCGCTTGCGAGCGCACAGGCCTACCCAGCCTATACTGCCTGGCTAGCCAACTACGCCCAACCAGCTGAAATTGCTGCCGCGCTGCTTATCAACTTTCAAAGCTTTGGAAAAAATACCACGCGGGTGGCAAAAGCACTTAGACAGTACAAAAAATTATCAAACAAGCAACTCAGCTATCTGATGGCTTTTACACAGCTACCGAACGGATTCAGACAGCAAGCCACCGAGATAATCGCGAAAGGACTGGCATCGGGCATTCGAGAATCCGATATTGAAATCCGAGTACGGCTCATCCAAGCCTACGAACGGGAATTCTGGCAGGCATTTGAAACCAGCGAAAACCCCGATCAGGATACAAACTAATTCAAGTATCCCCCAGCTGTCTATTACTGCAAAAAAAACCACATCGCAAGAATTATCAATCCTCTTTCGATTGAAATTCACCTATATAGTGTATCCAACGCTTCACACCCTCCAGGAACCACAGTAATAACTGCATTTCTTACTCTTTAAAGTGGGAACTACTCTTCTACCTTCAACCGAAAAAAAGTTCCCCACCTTTAAAATGGCTGTGGATAATAATGCAGATATCGGACTTGGCATAGGGAACCGTAAAGATGAGTGAATACGCAGAGTTCAAAGATAAGAATTTCAAACTTTTGGTATTGGAAAAATTAATATATCACTACAAGGTAATACAGCCTGAATTCGATATATTTCGATTTTCAGCTAATCAACACTTCGGACAGTTTCATGCAGCTATAGCCCCATAGTCACTGTACCGCTC
>NZ_JALBWM010000479.1 GCF_023895975.1 Microbulbifer okhotskensis | reverse complement strand
TACGGCTGCTGCAGCAGCCTAAAGGGTGATGCACTTCAGAGTTGAATGCAGGAAAAATGTATTGATCTTGACTGCTGGATACGGCGGCGATTAAGAATGAGCTATTGGAAGAATTGGCGTAGGGTAAGAACGAAAGTTCGAAATTTACTGCGTATGGGTGTGAGTGAATCACTGGCAGTTACTTGCGGATCGTCCGGTAAAAATTACTGGCGAAACGCAAAGACCGAAGGTATTCATATTGCACTCAACAATGAGTTT
>NZ_JALBWM010000478.1 GCF_023895975.1 Microbulbifer okhotskensis | reverse complement strand
CGCCGGGCTCAACCGCAAACGGCAGGGGTTCGATTTGGGTAATCTGGCCGCTGGCAGTGTCCACCGCTTCGATCTGATACAGGCGCGCGGAGACGTTATCGCCACTCACCCAGCGCACCCGCCAGCGATGGGTGCGGGTATTGAGGCTGGCAATATCGTCCACCTGATAGGTGACTTTGGGCTCATCAGTATTAACGGCGGTAACGCTGGCGGATTGCCACAAGGGGTCCGCATTCACACCGCAACCGGTTTGCGTAT
>NZ_JALBWM010000477.1 GCF_023895975.1 Microbulbifer okhotskensis | reverse complement strand
AACAATCAATAAATCCTTCCGCCATGTACAGGGCTCGAGATTGCGCCCGGTTTTACTCCATTGGTTTATCCACCTGGTGGAATTGGACCAAAACAGGCAAAGCCAAACGCGGTACAAAGTTAGGACCAAAGACCACAGTGTGGGAAGGGGCCTACCTGCTTGAGCTGAAGCAAAAGCTAATCACTGAAGCCGAAAGCTGCTAAGGGGGGATGACTATGGAAATAATCAAAACCGCCCCGGCACAGAGCGGTCCCGATAC
>NZ_JALBWM010000476.1 GCF_023895975.1 Microbulbifer okhotskensis | reverse complement strand
GCCGTTGGGGCGCGCACCCAGGGCGCCAATAAAGCCGGCATCTTCGTCCAGTGCCGTGAGTTCTGTCTGGGATAACTCCAGGCATAAATCCCGGTAGGAAACCTCAAATAATTTTTGATCGGTTACGGCCAGGGGAATCCGGCTGGGGGGCTGCCAAGTGCTGGGCTGCTCCACACTGTAAACCGTGTCTGGTAAGCCGAAAATGTCCTGCAACGCGGTGATGGTGATGGCACCTTCGCGGTGAGTACCGTATTCCATG
>NZ_JALBWM010000475.1 GCF_023895975.1 Microbulbifer okhotskensis | reverse complement strand
TAAATGGTCAGCAGGCTACAAAAGTGATCGAAGCGCTGAAAGCCTGGCTGGATCGAGAAGAGAATAAAGGAGGAAAACAGTGAGGCATCAAGATCCAAATATGGAGAGTCGCCGTCATGAACTCCTGGAGGAAATCCACGCCCATGCTCGTGAAGTGTTACAGCAGCATGGCGTGGATACTGATATTGCGGATCAGGCAGGCTGTGCTATTGCTGATCATTTGGCTACAACCTGGGGCGGGCAAATCGTAACGGTTCCGA
>NZ_JALBWM010000474.1 GCF_023895975.1 Microbulbifer okhotskensis | reverse complement strand
CCGCTGGATTGCCGCCGGGGTTAAAAGAATTCACCCCAGTCACTTTCTGTACAGAGTCATCTGCCGGATCAATAAAATATAGGTTGGTGCCCTGAGCCAATTGGGACATAGGGATTCTCCAGTCGCTTTAGTAGAAATGAAAGTCCGACGCGGGAGTGCGTCATTCAGTGGAATATTGGGCGCTGTAAGTCAGGCGCACTTCGCCCAAGGGGCAGGGCTGTCCCATATAAATCGGTGTAAAAACGAACAGAATAGACCTAGAA
>NZ_JALBWM010000473.1 GCF_023895975.1 Microbulbifer okhotskensis | reverse complement strand
GGAATCCGAGAGTTTCTTTCTGGGTTTCAGTACTCATGAATATATAGGCCCTTGGTTCTGCAACAATTTCAGGTAACTCGCCTGTGTTCCAGAGATGGGGCCGGCAAAATCAATTTCAAGCCCTGAATGCAAAGCGCATGTGCATAATCCCTGCAGGCCACGCCATTTCAGCGCTCGACTTCGGTGCTCATCATCATGGTCTGCAGCGCCAGAGAGACGAATTCGCGCCTGTAGAGCACTATGACCACGGTGCCAGACAGCAGCA
>NZ_JALBWM010000472.1 GCF_023895975.1 Microbulbifer okhotskensis | reverse complement strand
ATATATCTCGCCGCATCTCCCGCTGAATATCTCTACAACGCACTTTATAAGCACCAGCCGCGTAAGAAACTGAGTCTTCCGCAATCTGAGTCTGTTCTAAGCGGAAATCATCCCAATCAAGCCCGACAAACCCTTGAAACAAACGGACCCTTCGACCTTTTATACTGCTGCCCTGTTCCAACTCATCGCGCAGTACATACGAAAGCTGACTGGCGATGTCCACCACCTCAAAATTGATCGCTCCAATTTCTGCCCGTCCTTGCTCT
>NZ_JALBWM010000471.1 GCF_023895975.1 Microbulbifer okhotskensis | reverse complement strand
ACTATTACGACAGCGAAGGCGGCATCGACACCTGCAAGCAGACCAGCGACCGCAGCATCGATACTCGGGGCGAAGGGGAAAAAAGTATCGAAACCCCGCTGGTACTGGAGACCGACCAAGCTGCACAGATCGCCGTGGTTATGCACAAGGTAATGATCGAAGAGCAGCGCGGCGATTGCGAAATTACCCTGCCCAGTAATTATATAAAACTGACCCCCGGCAATGTGGTGCTGTTTCGCGGCGACCGCTTTCGCGTGGATGAAGTGA
>NZ_JALBWM010000470.1 GCF_023895975.1 Microbulbifer okhotskensis | reverse complement strand
ATTGGTGGTGTCCGAAGAGAGACATAAACAAGTCTTGGAATGAGTGCCGATAAGTTGAATCTTCGATGAAATCGGTACTGGAATTCTGCCAAATAGCGCTGCGCATATTTGGGTCTAATTGCATGGTAGCTACTACGCAGTGCGCCCTTTAAATTACCAAGTACCGTATTTACCCAATAGAACTCAGGCTCTTCAACAGAAACCCGGCCACCACTACAAACAATCTTGTCATGCACGCAACCGGCCTCTGTAATGGCACTGAAGCATGGA
>NZ_JALBWM010000046.1 GCF_023895975.1 Microbulbifer okhotskensis | reverse complement strand
TTTAGACAAGATAATTACAGTCACGATTTAAGCTGATTTATATGGGACAGCCCTGGGATTTCCATGAAGCTGGAAGTTAACTTCACAAAATCTGTAAACATAGCCTGTAATTCCTTATTTTGATTTCACTCACAGTGACTATCTACTGTCTCGGCTCAAGCATATTCTTTACATTTAATTGAGGTGTTTTTCCTGTAACTCTTGTAGGCATAGCCTTTCACGTCCAGTGCGCCAGTAGATGTAGTAGCTATAAACAGCTAAAAAGGCAGTTAAACCCGAGATAACCAAGGATGCTTCTTGAGCGTTGCGTACCAGTGGGGGAATCGAATCTACTTCTATAGATACAAGATGCCAAATTCCAAGAACGCTTAGCTGCATTAACAGATAAAGCCAACTGGAGTGTACTTCTCTTCGTTTACGACGCAGTCTTAATAGTGCCAGATCGATATAACCTTGTGCTGTCTCCTCCAAAGGCCCCACAATCCACGGCGATTTACTATCGTAAAACCAACACCCAAGAAAAAAATACTAAATGCAAAAAATAGTCTGGCCGGCGTGTCGGGTAGGTTTTTATTCAGTATCGTCATGACAAGATAGATAGCCACTATTCCCCACAGAAAAAACTCAGAGGCAACGACAAGACGCATACGTCGCTCTTGTCGGTATACCCATTTCAGTAATTCAGAAGGTACCTCCACTCTAACCGGCTATCGCCTCCATAGGCTTTCCAATTCTAACCACTGCTTTTCACTGTTCGTTTCATTCATTTCTCACCACCCGACAGGTAAATGTTCAGCCGTTCTTTTGCTCGGTTAAGCCGCACGGCAATATTACTTTCACTAATACCAAGCACTTCAGAGATCTCCGCATAGCTCAGACCTTCCAGACGCAAGGTCAACGTTTGGCGCAATCCCAGCGGGAGACGTTGTACCGCATTGACAAGACTCTCGGATTTACGCTCAGCTGCTAGACACTCGTCGGGCCCAGGATGGCTGTCCACAACTTCCATCAATTCTTCTTCACCAGCATGTTGCGGCTTTCGTCGGGCTATCTCCGTCACACAGCGATTGTGTGCAATACGGTATACAAATGTTTTGAGGCTGGCATCGCCAAGAAAGGCGGGAAGAGCTCGCCACAACCCCAGCCATATTTCCAGCAGTAGATCTTCTTGCTCCGCAGTGGAACGCACATAACTACGCGCTACGCGAGACACCCCCTGCGTATGCTCAGCTATCGCCTGTTGAAACAATTGATCTCGCAATTCCACCGGTTACTCTCTTTACACTAATGAATACTGTACCGATGACGCGAAAAACCTTACAAAACATTTCCCCGCTAAGTGCGTTACTAGTGCCATCCAATGGCATATATTGTTAGTAGAGCTACTATTGCGGAATCAGCAACGGCTCGGTGGAAGGTAAAAGGCCCCAGAGGGGGCTAGTTACAATCCCGCCAATTCCATCTGCTCTTGGTGGTGCTCTTCAATTTCTTGATTTTTGATGTACTCTCCAATCACCTACTCGTCTAGCCCCACTGTACTCACGCAGTAGCCTCCAGCCCAAAAGTATCTTCCTGTGAAATTTCTCTGTACATGCTTGTACATCCGAAATATCTAGATCGCAAATTTCCCTTTTAGAGACCCAACCGGATTGGAAGCACTGAACTTTGGAGGAATCATTAACATCACATGAATAAGATCCCTCATTGTGTACGTCTCGACCCACTCAATGCCCTATTGACAGCATAACCCTCAAAATATCACTCCAATCTCCCGCCTCAATGCCCCCATTTGATTCTTTGGCACATATACCAGGTGCTACCTACAATCATCTTTAACCTGAGCTGGCCCCCTTAGCTATCGCCAAGTGTGTCGGTCATTGTGGGAATCTAGGGTTTACCTATGTGCTAATTACGTCGGCACTGTGGACAGGGTAAGGTGATCTGCAGTTGTCCATTTCGCCCCTCGAAGCCTTTCGTTTACACAGTTCACATCACTATTAGATGGATGAGTGCCCTAAAGCCATCTGCTGGTCGACCAGGGACATCCATCCAGGGTCCACTGGCTCTATGAGGCCGATAGACACTCGACCTGAGAAAACAGCCTCAACAACGCGTTGATTTCAGCAGTGCACCAAATTTCAACTACTTTTTCTTTAGCGGTCTAGCCACACTAGTTAAGGCAACTTACCCTACCCATTGCTAGCGCACTTGTTTACCAATAGCCGACATTCACAGCCAGCTGGAACATATCCTGACTCTCAGTACACTCAACTGTTTCCAATACGATCACGAGGACATTCATATGCACGCTCTATATAAAGCTGTAGCTAAAGCCAACGGTGGCCGTGAGGGCGAAGCTGAATCTTCAGATGGGAAACTACATGTAAAACTCAGTATGCCAAAGGAATTAGGAGGCGCCGGTGGTAAGGGCACCAACCCAGAACAGCTATTTGCGGCAGGCTATGCTGCATGCTTTATTGGTGCTATCAAGTTTGTTGCGGGCAAGAAAAAGGTAAAGGTGGCGGATGAGACCACTGTGTGTGCCGAAGTTGGAATAGGCACACTTGGCAAGGGTTTCGGTTTGGATATTGATCTTTATATCCATCTTCCGGGGCTAGATCAGACCACAGCAAAGAAACTCGCCAATACCGCCCATGAAGAGGTTTGCCCTTACTCCCATGCAACCCGTGGCAATGTCGATGTGCGTCTGCACGTTTCGACTTGAAACTAGCAATAGATCCAATTAATAACGGTACGAGCAACTTCGGTTCCGGCCGGCTCTCAATTAAGAGAACACCGAGGTACTGCAGAAAGAGCACAGTAGCCCCGCTTGCAGGGCTACTTTGAACAAGTCTAAGTCAATATTTTAGCCACAGCCTCGATTTCAATTAAAGTATCTGGTGTGGCTAAAGAAGCTACCCCTATGCCGGTTATCGCTGGACGGGCGGCACCTAGATATTTGGCAATAATTGGTACAACCTTAGGCATATGATTAGCGAGCTCACCTCTTATATAAATACGTAAATGGAGTAAATATTCTACAGCAGAACTGCTTTCTTCTAGAACTGTGAGTAGATTTTTTGCCACATTTTCTGTTTGTGCCTCAATTGTCTTGTTGATAACTTCATAATCCCTACCCCAGTCCACCTGTCCGGATACAAATATCAGACCGCTGACTGTATCTACTTTAGCCTGGGAAAGGCTGAACGGACTACCGTCATAAAGCGAATCCGGATTAATATTTACAATACTCATATAAAGCCTATAAGCCTACAGATAACTGAAGACTTATAGTATGGGTGATAACCTGGGCGAGCGATCAACCCAGGCTTGTTACGGTTACAAGCTATAGTTTATTGATTTCGGAATCGTTCCGTGAGCTTATCAATTAACCAATTCAATAGTGGATCATGCCGCGCACCGGGATGAAATGCTGCCACAACTTCATACCCCGGCGGATACTTCTCAAGAAAAATTTCAGATAAGCCTTTTTCTGGTAAAAGACGGGAGGGTATAAAGCCAACTGCATCTGTTTTCTTCAGGTATTCCTTGGCCATAAAAAAGGATGGAACGGAAATAACTACATCTCTTTGAAAACCTTGCTTTTCAAACCAATAATCCGCCGACCCTTTCAGGCCACCCACACCTGGTGAAGTAATTATGAATCCATAGCTAACCAGCTCATCAAGCGACAGTACTCCCGCTGAGGAGGGTTTTTTATTTGTCGTTACACACAAATACTTTTCTGTAAATAGTGATACAGCCTCTAAGCCTTCTGGTACGTAGCCTTCGGAAGTAAAGGCAAGATCGATCTCACCCTGATGCATTTTTTGAGTCAGAGTGGCGCTTTCGATGTTTGTTACAACCAATCTCGTCTTGGGCGCATGATTTCTCAGCTCATCAAGCAGTTCGGAAAGAATAATTTTCTGTGTGTAGTCTGTCGCGGATATGACCAAAGTCCTATGCACATTTTTCAGATCAACATCATTCGGCGCCGGAATTTCATTGAGGAGAGTAAGCACTCGGTAGACCTGTGGTTCTATCAACCTTGCATAATTGGTAGGCGCCACTCCATGGCCGGTCCGCACAAACAGATTATCCCCAACAAGTTCTCTAATTTTTTTCAACTGCGAACTTACAGCCTGTTGGGATATCCGTAGGTGTTCTGAGGCCCTGGACAAGCTTCCAAATTCAAACAGCGCTTTTAAGGTTTTTAGATGATTAATTTCCAGGTTTTTTATCATTCCGGCCTCTGGAAGTATTCGACTGGCGTTCGAACCTATAAACAAGTAAAAAAGTTAATACAGTAAACGAATGCGCGTCATTATTTTTCAGTCAATACAGGATTGCGGGCAATAAGCATCGTCCGCAATCCTGTATTAAAAACCAATTAAAAATAATTCAGGCGGTACGATGGGCCGCACTATTTACTATTTGGAAGCAGAGTCGTGCGGCAGTGCGTGCGCCGTGATCCTCTATATCAAAGTAGGGATTGAACTCGGCCATATCCGCGAGACAAACCTTGTTTGAGTCCAAAACCATATCCAAAAGCTCTTCGAGCAGCGCCATTGAAACACCCCGACCAGAGGGGGCGCTAACGGCAGGCATCTCTGCCGCAGGCAAGACATCCAGGCAAACAGTAAGGTAAATAAAGTCCACCTTGTCAGTAAACTCTCGAATCTGGGCCTTCACCTTCTTCAAATTCCAGCTATTAATTTCGCGATCGCGAATAACCTCAGTACCCAATTCATCGGCGCGCTGATATAGCGCCGGTGTATTGGCGTTATCCGCAGCTCCCACACAGAGATAATTGAATTCGCGCCCATTTATCCGGCACTGCTCGGCAATTTGGAAAAATGGGGTTCCCGATGATCCCTTTGGAGACGGTGTACGCAAATCCAGATGCGCATCAAAATTGATAATACCCAGGCTACTATCGCGCTGGTGTTCACGCATCCAACGGGCAATGCCCTGGTAGCTACCAAAAGCTATTTCATGCCCCCCCCCTAACACCAGGGGGAAGTGGCCTGCGCCCAGCAATTCATTAATGCGGGCACCCAGTAGGGATTGGGCAGACTCAAGATCCTCCCGCTCGACCCGGACATTGCCGGCATCGTACAGGGGTGCATCAAACGTAGCCGGCAGATTGGCCATCGCCAAACGTAGGATTCTCGGCCCCTTCGCCGCACCGATGCGTCCTTTATTTCTCCGCACGCCCTCATCGGAAGCGAAACCGAGAATAGTCATACCGGGAGGATCATCCAACTGCAGGGGAGAAATTCGCTGATGCCAGCGCTCTCCGGCCCGACCATCCTCACTGTCGGTGCGACCACTCCACAAATGCATATCAGCAAGCTGTAACATCGCTACCTCCCAGGAAAATCTTTGTCGGCTTCAGCGCTCCCACTTCGTAGGCCAGCTGATCCGGGGTATCCATAGGCCAAAGCACGATATCCGCACGTAGACCTTCGCGCAGTACACCACGGGAACAACAGAGTCCCAGGGCACGTGCTGCGGAGCGAGTAACACCGGCTAGCGCCTCCGCCGGCGTTAAGCCGAATAAATGACACCCCATATTCATCATCAAACGCAGTGAGGCAATGGGACAACTACCTGGATTCAGGTCAGTGGCTAAAGCCATACAGACGCCCGCTTCCCGCAGTTTTTCTATCGGCGGTACCTGTGTCTCGTGCAGGGTATAAAAGGCACCAGGCAGGAGTACTGCCACAGTGCCGCTTTCTGCCATTGCCCGCACATCGGCATCACTGATGTATTCAATATGATCCACCGACAGTGCGCCGACCTTGGCCGCCATTTCGGTAGCACCGGTACGCGCCAACTGTTCAGCATGCACTTTTACCGGGAGATCGAGCTTTTTCGCGGCATCGACAACCCGCTGGCACTGGTCGACAGTAAACCCTATCGTCTCACAAAACATATCCACCGCATCGGCCAGTTGTTCACGCGCCACGGCGGGCAGTATCTGCTCGCAGATCAGGTCGATATATTCTTCCGCACGGCCATCGTACTCCGGTGGCAACGCGTGCGCCGCCAAACAAGTCGTCACAACCTCCACCGGGTTGTGTTGAGCCAAGCGCCTCGCTGTGCGTAGCTGCTTAAGCTCAGTATCCAGGTCCAAGCCATAACCGGACTTAATCTCTACCGTGGTCACACCTTCAGCCATCAGAGCCCGCAGGCGCGGCTCCGCCAACTTGTACAGTGTCTCAGCACTTGCGCTACGGGTAGCGCGTACCGTAGAGATAATACCGCCACCCGCGCGGGCGACTTCTTCATAACTCTCTCCGCCGAGACGACGGGCGAACTCCCCTGCGCGGTGCCCGCCGTAAACAAGGTGAGTGTGGCAATCAATCAGGCCTGGGGTCGCCCACTGCCCCTCTCCATCGACAATATGGTCCGAGGTACATCCGGGCAGATCCCGCCGCGGACCAATCCACACGATTCGTCCCTTGGTTACCGCGATTGCGGCGTCCTCTATAACACCGTAACCACCGGCAATGGACGGATCCATAGTGGCAACATTTAAATTGGTAATCAGCAAATCACAGCGTTCTGACATAAGCTTTTAGCGGCGCGCTTTTCCTTTTAACCATAGATGCTCAGCCCTGTGGCCGAGAGACCAGTTTCAAGCAGGATACAGCTCCCTCCTTCGACTTGACAGCCACTAATGGAGAAACCATAGTAGCTATAACCATTCTTGTATATACAACAATATACAAGTACCAGAGGCACTGTACCTGAGTCTATGAATACTGCAAGCGAACCCCGATACGCGGCCATCAAACGCTATATCCGCCAACAAATTGAAACTGGGGAATGGCCAATGCACTCCCAGGTGCCCTCGGAAAACCAACTGGCGCAGCAATTCGGTGTAAGCCGAATGACCGCGCGGCGAGCACTGACTGAGTTGACCGACGAACGGGTACTAAAGCGATCTCAGGGACTGGGCACATTTGTCGCCGAATCAGTAGCGGCCAGCTCGCTGCTGGAAGTGCGTAATATTGCTGACGAGATCTCGGCCCGTGGACACAGTTACAGCAACCGCATCTTATTGGCGCAGGAATGCATGGCCAGTGCAGACGTGGCCCGAGCGCTAGAAGTACCCGAGCAGGCCAAGGTATTTCACTCCATTATTGTGCACTGCGACAACGGGTTGCCGATCCAGTGGGAAGAGCGATTTACCAACCCGGCTCTGGCCCCAGATTATCTGGAGCAAGATTTCGTCCATACCACCCCCAACGCCTATCTTTCCAAAGTCGCACCGCTTACCCAAGCCGATACTACCGTCGAGGCGATTGCCGCAGAAGCAGCAATCGCCCACGCCCTGGAAATCGCCCCTGGGGATGCCTGCTTACAAGTTTGGCGACGAACCAAGAGCCGCATAGGCACTGTCAGCTTTGCGCGTTTAGTACATCCGGGAAACCGCTACCGCCTCGGCGCACAACTCAGATTCTAGTTATTTATTGATCCCGCGCGTCCTGGGAAAACAAACTGTCAAAAGCAGCGACGTGTGAATTTTTTTACGAGAAAAATTGACGAGGAAGCCATGTCTATCGATAAACGCCACGACCCTAGCCGCAAAATCCGCGCGCCCCGCGGCAGTAAGCTCAATGCCAAAAGCTGGCTCACCGAAGCACCCCTTCGTATGTTGATGAACAACCTGGATGCCGAAGTAGCTGAACGTCCGGAAGATCTAGTGGTTTACGGTGGTATTGGCCGCGCCGCAAGGGACTGGGAATGCTACGACAAAATTGTCGAAGTACTAAAACGCCTGGAGGAGGATGAAACCTTACTGGTGCAATCCGGTAAACCAGTTGGCGTATTTAAAACCCACGCCGATGCACCGCGTGTATTAATTGCCAACTCCAACCTGGTACCGCACTGGGCCAACTGGGAGCACTTTAACGAGCTTGATAAGAAAAGCCTGGCAATGTACGGCCAAATGACCGCCGGCTCTTGGATTTATATCGGATCCCAAGGCATCGTACAGGGTACCTACGAGACCTTTGCTGCCGTCGCACGCAAACATTTTGACGGCGAGGCAAAGGGCAAGTGGGTTCTCACCGGTGGCCTCGGTGGTATGGGCGGTGCGCAACCGCTGGCGGCTACCATGGCTGGCTTCTGCATGATCGCAGTAGAGTGCGATGAAACCCGCATCGATTTCCGCCTGCGCACCGGCTATGTCGACAAGAAGGCCACCAGCCTCGATCAAGCATTACAGATGATTGATGAAGCCAAGCAAAATGGCCAAGCCATTTCCGTAGGCTTACTGGGCAACGCTGCTGATATTTTCCCGGAAATGGTCCAACGCAATATTCTACCGGACTCTGTTACCGACCAGACTTCCGCTCACGATCCTCTAAATGGCTACCTGCCCCAGGGTTGGACCATGGAATACGCTGCGGAAATGCGTAAGAAAGATGAAGCAGCAGTAGTGAAAGCAGCCAAGCAATCTATGGCAATTCAAGTTGAAGCCATGCTGGAACTGCAAAAGCGCGGCGCCGCCACCTTGGATTACGGCAACAACATTCGCCAGATGGCCCTCGACGAAGGTGTGGAAAATGCCTTTGATTTTCCCGGCTTTGTACCCGCTTATATTCGCCCGCTGTTCTGCGAGGGCGTCGGCCCCTTCCGCTGGGCGGCGCTATCCGGCAACCCGGAAGATATTTACAAGACCGACGCCAAAGTTAAAGAGCTGATCCCGGACAACCCGCAGCTGCACAACTGGCTGGATATGGCCCGCGAGCGTATCCACTTCCAGGGACTACCGGCACGTATCTGCTGGGTGGGCCTGAAAGACCGCGCGCACCTGGCACTGGCATTCAATGAGATGGTTGCCAATGGCGAACTTGAAGCGCCGGTAGTCATCGGTCGCGATCACCTCGACAGCGGCTCTGTAGCCAGTCCCAATCGTGAAACTGAAGCCATGATGGATGGCTCCGATGCAGTCTCCGACTGGCCGTTGATGAACGCTCTGTTGAATACCGCCTCTGGTGCCACCTGGGTTTCCCTGCATCACGGCGGCGGCGTCGGTATGGGCTTTTCCCAGCACTCAGGCGTGGTGATTGTCTGTGACGGCACCGAAGCCGCGCGCAAACGTATCGAACGTGTGCTCTGGAACGATCCCGCCACTGGTGTGATGCGCCATGCCGACGCCGGTTACGAAATCGCAAAAGACTGTGCAAAAGAGCAGGGACTTGACCTGCCGATGCTGAAAGACTGACTTTTACCGCAATAAAAATACTGCCGGCAGAATTCATTCTATGGCTCGATAAATTGTTATCGGGTCCTGCAGTTGCCGGCACCAATGCAGTAAATATTTTTTGGTGAATTAATTTATGTATCAATTAGAAATAGATCCCGGCCAGCTAAGCTTGGCACAACTGCGACGAATCGCGCGCGAGTCAGTTCAGCTTTCCCTGGCAAAAAGTGCCTATCCCGCTATCGAAGCCTCCGCCCATACCGTCGCCCAGGTCATTACTGAAGGTCGTACGGTATACGGTATCAATACCGGTTTTGGTCTGCTGGCCAACACCCGTATTGAAAAGCACGATCTGGACAATTTGCAGCGCGCGATCGTATTGAGCCACGCCGCCGGTACCGGCAATTTTATGAGTGAAGCCACCGTGCGCCTGTTGATGGTGTTGAAAATAAACTCCCTTGCGCGGGGTTTTTCCGGCGTGCGCCCGCTGGTGATCGAAGCCTTGATGCAGCTGGTCAATGCCGGTGTTTACCCTGCCATACCAGAGAAAGGTTCCGTGGGCGCTTCCGGCGACCTGGCGCCATTGGCTCATATGAGCGTGGTGCTACTGGGAGAAGGTGAAGTCTTTATCAACGGAGAGCGCAAGAGCGCACAGGAAGGTCTCAAAGTGGCGGGCTTGGAGCCCATTACCCTGGCGCCTAAAGAAGGTCTCGCCCTGCTGAATGGCACCCAGGCCTCCACCGCTTTTGCCCTACTTGGGCTGCTTGCCAGCGAAGACCTGTTCGCCGGAGCTCTGATAACTGGGGCCATGACACTGGAGGCCGCCAAGGGCTCGCGCCGCCCCTTCGACGACCGCATCCACGCCGCGCGCGGCCAACGTGCACAGCGGGATGTAGCAACGATTTACCGGGAGCTACTCGGTGAGACCAGCCAAATCGGTGACTCGCACGAGTTTTGTGAAAAAGTTCAGGACCCCTATTCCCTGCGCTGCCAGCCCCAGGTGATGGGCGCCTGTTTGCAGCAGATGCGCTTTGCGGCCGAGGTATTACTGGGCGAAGCGAATGGTGTATCCGATAACCCATTGGTATTTACCGATACCGAAAATCCGGAAAATTCCGATATTATTTCCGGCGGCAACTTCCATGCAGAACCGGTAGCTATGGTTGCCGACAACCTGGCACTGGCCCTGGCTGAAATCGGCTCTTTATCGGAGCGTCGTATGGCACTGCTGATCGATAGCAACCTATCCGGCCTGCCGCCGTTCCTAGTAGAGAACGGTGGGGTCAATTCGGGCTTTATGATCGCCCAGGTCACATCTGCAGCGCTCGCCAGCGAGAACAAGTCCATCGCACATCCCGCCTGCGTGGATTCTTTGCCCACCTCCGCCAACCAGGAAGACCACGTCTCCATGGCTACCTTCGCCGGTCGTCGCCTGCGGGATATGGCTGACAATACCTGCGGTATTCTCGCGGTGGAATTACTTGCGGCCTGCCAAGGATTAGATTTCCGCGCGCCACTCAAGTCCACAGAAAAGCTGGAAGCCGCCAAAGCAAAACTGCGCGAACGGGTGCCTTTCTACGATAAAGACCGCTACTTTGCCCCGGATATCGAAGCGGCCAAACAACTTCTCAGCAGTGGCGTTTACCTGCAATCCGTCAATCCTAATCTGCTGCCCAGCAGCCGCTGATCCGCCGCCGCCCACTGGAAACCAGCTTGGCCAGACACCGGGAGATCAGCTGCCCGGTGTCTGGCCAATATTTAGTGGTTTAACCTGCCTGCCGACCCTACCTTTTCTGATTCTGAGCAGGAGGATCTCTTCATCTCGACACTCAAAAATTTACCTCCCGCAATACAAACCCACTTTGCTTTCCAGGTTCACTAGGGCATTTATTTTTCAAAATGATGATTTTCGCGCCAAAAGTGCTAGGCTGAATTTAGATGTTTTATCCGCCAATAGGCGTGGAGGTCTTGATGAAACCACTGTCCAGAAGGCTTCTTCATAGCTCTGGTTGTGTAGTCGCCATTGCAGCAGGGCTCATCCTATCAGCCTGTAACGGAACCAGTGGCTATCCCTGCGGTGGCAATGATTGTTCAGCCAGTTATTACGGATACAGTCCTTATTACAACAAGACCTATTACAACCTGCGCGGCCGCTATGCCCACTGCCACCCGGACGGGACCTGTCACAACATGCAGCATTGTAATTTCTATTGGGACGGAAACTTCTATCGCCTTAGACCGCCCGCCGTCGTGAATACCCAATATCAAGTAGTTGATCCGCCTCCGCGCGCAAGACCCTACTGAACCCGAGATTACGTGCGCCTATTTGGCGCACTTAAGGGGCTTGGCCCCTGCCGGGCCTCTCCGGGGGGAAATTCCACTTACCGGAGAATGCACTATGAATAGAGCGGTTAAGACGGTGATTTTCGCCGCAACGGTTTGCACAGCCCTGACATTGGGTGCCTGTGCAACCGATGGTTACAACGCAGGCTACAGCGGGGGAACCGTTGCCTATACCTCCTCCGGCAGTTTTCCCTATGCGACGCCCAACTATTACGCTTCGAGTAACGTCTATTTAACATCCTACCAAACACCGGTCTATCAAACTGTCGGCTATACGCCTGTTAACAGGTACTATTACGGCGGTGGTTACGCTAACTATCGCGCTGTCCCCGCTTACCGCGGCAATCCACGATACCGGGCTCGCTACTATTATCGCGGCCTGCCCTACTACAACCGCTTCTACTACCCGCGCTCACCCCATGTTCGCTATCGCGCCCACCACCGCGGCTATAGAAGCTACCACCATCGCGGTGGATATCGGAGCCATCGCGGATATCGAAGTCACCGCGGATATCGGGGCCATCGCGGCGGACATCATCGCGGTAGACGCTAACTCATCTAACTTTTAAGCCATTCACCCCGCTGTGCGCATCGATAACTCTAAAAGTGCATAGCGGAGTATTTTATCCCTCTAGATTAGGCAACAACTCCTCCACATAAACTGCCCTCTTCAGCTTCATACCATCTCTTGTCGCCACGTTTAACAAATTGGCGCGGAATGCCTCACGTTGACAGCTATTGCCTCTACCCTGAATGAACAAGCGATACCGCATTACGTGACTCAACAAACAGTACGAGGTAACTACGGTGCAGAAAATACTGTCTATTCTGTTCGCCGTGGCCCTAGCGACAGGAGTTGCCGGTTGTTCAACAACCGCGCCCCAGGGAAGCCCAAAATTGTTAACATTAAATGGTGAGAAGTTTCGCTGTATAGAGCAGGAATTGGAAACCAAAATATTGGTTCGATGCGTTCGCTCGAGCTAAATATTTTTGAAAGTTATTCACGAAAACCATTGACGCTGCGATTTTAAAGCGGGGTATTCTGGAATAATTCCAATAAATTCGCGCGATCCTTCTTAAGGCACACGAACAATACGCAAAGTATCCGTATGTCCGCCAATATCCTGTTGGTAACCTCGGGATATCAGCACAAAATCACCAGACTTCAACAGATTGCGTTGCGACAAATGGGTTATTGCCTTTTGATCCCGTAAATAACCATCTACCCCCGCCATATCCATTAATACCGGATCGACACCACGATACAAAGCAACACGATTGCAACATTTTTGATGTCGGCAAAAAGCGTAAATGGGAATTAGCGAACAGACCCTCGACATCAGCAGTGCGGTATTACCCGTTTCGGTCTGGCATACAATGGCTTTAATTTCACGGCAGTGATTGGCTATCGTCATCGCCGCCATGGCGATACAGGCATCGCCGGCCGGGTAATCCCCCCTCAAACCCTCTCGCATCGAGTACATATTACGGTGTTTTTCCGCACCAACTATGACCTCGGCCATATGTGTGACTGTCTCAACCGGAAATTCTCCTGCGGCGGTCTCAGCAGATAACATTACTGCGTCAGTGCCATCCAGCACGGCATTAGCCACATCACAAACTTCTGCACGGGTCGGCACCGGACTGGAGACCATCGATTCCATCATTTGCGTTGCCGTAATAACAACACGATTCAAATAGCGGGCAAAACTGATTAGGTGCTTTTGCACTCCCATTAATTCTGCATCACCAATCTCTACCGCCAAATCTCCGCGAGCAACCATTATTGCATCGCTGGCCAGGATCAATTTTTCCAATCTGGCATCATTGGAAACCGCCTCTGCCCGCTCAATTTTAGCGACGATATGTGCGGTTCCACCGGCTTCCCTTAACAATTTCCTCGCCCTGTGAATATCTCGTGCATCGCGAGGGAAAGATACCGCGAGATAGTCTACTTTCAATTCCGCTGCAGCCTTAATATCCCCGCGGTCTTTTTCTGTCAACGCAGGTGTAGTGAGCCCCCCCCCTTGTTTATTAATTCCCTTTCTATCGGACAACCAGCCACCAGATTCAATAGTCGTTTCCAGTGATGAGCCGCTAATTTTTTTGACACGTAAACCCAAACGACCATCATCCAACAGAAGACAGTCTCCCAGCTTGCAGTCTTCAGCCAAGGACTCATAATCCACCCACACGCCGTTCGAGTCGCCGCTCTCTTTGCCCCAACCGGGATCTAGAATAAATTCTCTCCCTTTACTTAAGTACACACGCCCACCAATAAATTTTCCGACACGGATTTTGGGTCCCTGTAAATCCGCCAACAAAGCGATATGTCGACCTTGACGCTTGGCTTCCTCTCGCACAAATAGAGCTCGACGCCGGTGGTCATCAATTTTTCCGTGGGAGAAATTCAAGCGCACCGTATCGACGCCGGCGGCTATCAATTGCCGTAGTGTTTCCTTTTTATCTGTGGCCGGGCCTAGGGTGGCAACAATCTTAGTGCGCCTGATCATGCCTGTTAACTTCCTGTTATTAGTGGCCGAGTACGCTTTTTCTACATCAGGGCAAGCATAGCTTGTCACGGGTGTCGTCTCGTCATTGTGGCCAACAACTAAGCTTTTACGAAAGCCAAAAAGTGGCTGATCGGTATGTGGGTGCAGAAGAAGGATTTGAGTTAGGGAGTTATTCGTCGATGAGCAGGTTAGTACAAGTATGGCTGGTAGGAGCCCTGCTGGTTATCGGCGGCTGTCTCACAAACCGCGTTGAAGAGGCCCAGGTTGTACAGTCGGCAGGCAGCATGGGGGCTGTGTGCGGGAAGAAGTGGCAACTGGTACGTTTACGTGTCCGTGGCGCCGTTGTTCCCATTCAAAGGCCCACAGACTTTACCTTCCTGTGCAACCTGCAAGGCAATGTGATGGGAAGAAGCGGAATCAATACCTATCGCGGCGAGGTGCAGGTAACCGGAAACGGCCAGCTATTGTGGGATACATCCAGCTTTGTATCGACAAAGATGAGCGGGTCCGAACTACAAATACAACAAGAAAACACTTACTTGTTTGCCCTTGCTGGTACTCGCCAAGCTTTTACCAAGTCTCGTGGGAGCCGCTTGATATTACGTGACCCCTCGGGTGAAATCTATATAGAATACCTTAACGCCGGTCCTTGAACGCCGCCACAGACGGCCAGTCACTTTTTAGGTTTAATGTCGCAAAAATAATGAGAACGACATCATGCCACGTCGTACTTTCTACTTACTACTGATTTCAGCCCTGTGCGGCCTAACGCTCTCAGGATGTAGTACGCCAACGCCACCTGTCCCCCAGCTGCAGCGATCGGCCTGGTCCGCCTGTGATCAGGAGTGGGTCTTAGCGAGCCTGTCCTATTCCGGGCGCACCTATGAATCGACGCTGATGTGGAGTAAGTTCTGGCGAAACAGGCCTTTCTTCAAGTGCGACCGCTTTGGCTATGTACGTGGTAACGGCGGAATTAATCCCTACTTGGGACGCTTTTCCCTCGCCAGCACTGGGGCCATCAGCTGGCAGCGTATCCCCGCCATTTCCCGTATGGGAGAGCTGCAACCCAGCGATGAACTGGAAATCGATTACCTTAACGCCCTGAGAAAATCCGAACTGATGGTTGTGGTGGGGAATAAAATGATGTTGAGTAGTACCGATGGTAGCTCCCGTATTGAGTTCGACCTGGTGGATCGCAGTTATCGTCAGGCGCGCCCCTATAAAAAAGGCGACCCTTTGGGTCGCCAAAATCACAATCAAGAAGAATCAAAAAGGTGAGCTATAAGAAGCATTCCCTGGAGGAAAGCCACAGCGGCACATCTTAACCTGCAGAAATGACAGGGGCGTTACAAGGACCTATTCAGCCCCGTCTCTGATGTTTTTCCCAAATCTCCTGGCGCTTGCGCTGACTCTTCTTCAGCAACAGGTAAGTCGCACCGAGTCCACCGTGTTGCGGCTGAGCACTGTGAAACGCCAATACGTCATCTAATTGCGGTAGCCAGTGCTTAATACAGCTTTTTAGTAACGCCGGCTGTTTACGCCCTTCACCTTTGCCGTGAGTGATTAGCGCGCAACGGACATCCGCTTGGACACAGTCTCGTACGAATTCCATCACTGCACTGCGCGCCATTTCCACGGAGTGACGGTGTAAGTCGAGACGTGCGTCCACACTGTACTTACCCAGGCGAAAGTTGCGGTAGACGCCGTTCTGTACACCGTCGCACTTAAATTCCAGTGGGTCCCATGGCGCCACCAAATCGATATATTCACCGGAAAGGGGGTTCAATTCCCGCTCTGTCTTGTGAGTGGCAGCTGCACGACGCTCCCTTAGTATCAACTCGGACTGTTTAGGCTCCTTACGCAAAGTAACGCAGCGTTCCTGCGCCAGTGGTTTGACGTCTCCCATCTCCCCGAGAGCATCTTTAAAAAGTTTGCTGTCGCTGCTCACAAATACCCCCTACCAGCGTCAGTCGAGAAATAAATCCTTGGTTAAGTTGTCTGCGTTGGCCGGATTGTGGGCATAGCCGGTGAAGTCCTTCACACCGCGCTCCGCCAACAACTCTTCATCGATTAACTGGCGGCCACTTAAAGCCGCATCTTGTGTGGTCAGCACTTCGTAGGCCGCATCAGCCATAATTCCGGGTTTGCGGCTCTGTTTAAACATTTCGCGGTTCCCTACCGCAAACTCGATCGCTGCGGTAGCCACCAATGTACGCGGCCACAAGGTATTGACGCTGATGCCGACTTCGCGCAGTTCTTCTGCCAGCCCCAGGCTAAGGATAGTCATACCAAACTTTGACAGCGCATAAGGCGCGAAAGGCCCGAGCCACTTGGGCTGAATGTTCAGCGGAGGGCACAGACTGAGGATATGCGGGTTGTCCGCTTTCTTCAGGTAAGGAATTGCCAGGTGGGCGGTGAGATATACCGCACGGCTATTGATGCTCTGCATCAGGTCATAGCGCTTCGGTGGTGTGGATTCCACATTGGTCAGGTTAATGGCACCGGCATTATTAATGACCGTATCAATACCACCAAACTTATCGACGGCCTCAGCCATCGCCTGTTCTACCCGCTGTTCATCGCGCACATCCACTTGTAGCGCCAGGGCCTTGCCGCCGGCATTTTCAACTTCCTTTGCCACCGAAAAAATAGTGCCGGGCAGCTTTGGGTGGGGCTCGGCCGACTTGGCCGCAATCACGATATTGGCACCGTCCGCCGCGCACTTGAGGGCAATAGCACGACCGATACCGCGGCTGGCACCTGTAATAAAGATGGTCTTGTTGTTAAGCACCCCTGAATTTTCAGTCAGGGTAATAAACTCTTCACTCATTTTTCTCAGCCTCCGGGGCAGTCACTGCCGGACTGTAAATTTCCTTGAAGATCGCCGGTATGCGTTTTGGCTTGCCACTGGAAAGCTCAATGCACACCAACCGCCATTCGGCCCGCAATACCACAGCCTCATCGGCGGCACGAAACACCTGAAAGCGACGAGTCATATTCAGTCGCCCATCCATGTCGGTCAGCCAGGTACCAAATATCAACTCCTCTCCCTCTCTCGCCGCCAGTATATAGTCATACTCGCTGTGGCGAATGGCCATTCCCCGGTCAAGCTGCTGATAATTAGTGACATCCAAGCCCAGAGCCGCGCTGTGCGCCCAAGCGGAAGCCTCGCACCAGCGTACATATTCCGCGTTGTTGGCATGGCGCAGGCCATCGACATGCTCTGCTCCGACCACCACACTGCGAACAAATGGATTGGCTAAATCCCACTGCATAAGCAACTCCCGACTCAATTAAAAGCGCAAAACAGGAAATAGTTTCACAAGGTTAAAACTTATCTCCTCTGGATTACAGCTATAAAAAAAGGCCCCGTTAAGGGACCTTTTTATCGTTTTATCGGGGCTAAAGCGAATTATGCGTTCGCCTGTACACCCTCGGCTTCTTTCTGCGCCTTGTTCAGGGCCGCAGCGAACAGGGCATCGAAGTTCACCGGTGGCAGCATAAGAGCAGGGAAGGAGCCCTTGACTACTGCGTTGTCGATTACTTCACGGGCGTAGGGAAACAGAATTTGCGGGCAGGCGGTGTTCAGTGCCTGGGCCAGTTGTTGGCCCTCTAGGCCTTTAATACCGAACAGGCCAGCTTGTTTTACTTCAACCAGAAAAGCGGTGTCCTCTTCCAGCTTCACGGTGATAGTCAGGGTCAGGGCAACTTCATACAGATCTTCGTCAACCTTGGCTGTCTTGGTATTCAGCTCTTGGTTTACCTGGGGCTTCCACTCTTTTTTGAAGACCTCAACACCCATCGGAGTTTCGAAAGAGAGGTCTTTCAGGTAGATGCGTTGCATTGCAAATTGAACCTGAGGAGCCTCTGCGTTTGCCGCCGCGCCGTTTAATTCTTCAGCCATGTTACTGCCTGTTCATTATAAAAAATTTATTAATGCCTTCCGTGAGAAAGGCTCCGCATATGAGCCAAAAGTTGGGGCCTACACAAACTGTTTCAAGGCCCTGACCGGATAAATAGCAAAAATTGGGGACCGCGTGTTGCCGGTCATGTCAATTTCCAATTAACCGGCGGCTTTCAGCAGATTATCCAGTTTGCCACTGCGCTCCAGCGCCATCAGCTCATCGCAGCCTCCCACATGACGCTTGCCAATCCAGATCTGTGGCACCGAACGACGACCTGCTTTGGCGGCCATATCCGCGCGCAGTGCGGGGTCGTTATCCACAGGAATTTCACGGTAGGCGACCCGCTTGCTGTCGAGCACCTGCTTCGCACGGATGCAGTATGGGCAAAAACGAGTGGTATAAATCACTACACCCTGCATTACAAAACTCCACCAAATGCCATCAATTTATTGACCCAACTACCCCTTGCCCTTGACCACCGGCAGGTTCTGGTTGGCCCACTCGCTCATTCCGCCCTGCAGGCGGCGTACCTGAAAACCTTTTTGTTTCAGCAGGCGACCTACAGGACCTCCGTGCTGACCCATTTTGTCGGCGACAATGATGGTCTTATCCTTCAGCGGTTCCAACTCGGCAATACGATCCGTTACCTCGCCGTGGGGAATATGTACAGCGTCAACAATATGTCCAGCGGTGAACTCGCCACGATCGCGTATATCCAGTACTTTGGCCCCATCGCTGTTGATCAGCTTGGTAACTTCATGCAGAGACGCCGGCACACCAGACTTGTATCGTTCACTCAAAACAAAAGCGTAAAGCAGTGCCACAAGTAGGCCGACCAGCAGCCACTGCTCACTCAAAAAGTCCAAAAAATCCACTCCGCCCCCAAAATCCATAAGTGGTTATTGATAGGGCGCAGCGGCGCCCAATACCGGCGGGAGTATACACTATCGTGGCGAAATTCTAACCAGCCAAATCCCACCGCCCCAACGGTGATGTAATCTGGCTTAAGCTAAATGACATGGTTAAATGGCCGCTTCACAGGTTAAAATCCGCGTCCGCAATTTATACCCCCGGAAGAGGAATACTGTCGCTATGGCCGCTACCCAAGCCCCGCAAAAACGCCCCCTGGTCCTGTTGATTCTGGACGGCTTCGGCCACAGCGACAATCTTGAGCACAATGCGATTCACGCCGCCAACTCTCCGGTGTGGGACAAAATTTGGGCCTCCCGTCCCAAGACTCTTATTCAGACTTCCGGCATGGCCGTAGGCCTCCCAGATGGCCAAATGGGTAACTCCGAAGTGGGTCATATGACACTGGGTGCCGGGCGCGTGGTGTACCAGAACTTCACCCGTATCAACAAAGCGATCCAGGATGGCGACTTCTTCCGCAACGAGGTCTACACCTCGGCGGTCGACAAAGCCGTCCGCAATAATGGGGCAGTGCATATCATGGGCCTGCTGTCCGAAGGCGGTGTACACAGCCACGAGGACCACATCGTCGCCATGGTGACCCTGGCCTCCCAGCGTGGAGCCCGCGCTATTTATGTTCACGCTTTCCTCGACGGCCGCGACACACCACCGCGCAGTGCTGAGCCCTCCCTGGCGCGCTTGATGCAGGTGTGTGATGCCGTCGGCAACGCCCATATGGCCACCCTGGCCGGCCGTTATTTTGCAATGGATCGGGACCAACGCTGGGAGCGCACAAAATCTGTTTACGACATGCTGACACTAGGCACTGCGGAACATCGTGCAAACGATGCCCTGACAGGGCTGGCCGCCGCTTACGAACGCGGTGAAAACGATGAGTTTGTCGCTCCGACAGTGATTGGCGAGTCCGCGCCTATCCAGGACGGAGATGCCCTCATATTTATGAATTTCCGCCCGGACCGCGCACGCCAGCTGACCCGCGCTTTCACCGAACAAAATTTCAACGGTTTTGAGCGCGAGGCAAAACCACAGCTGGCCGACTTTGTCATGACCACTGAATACGCTGCCGATATCCACGCCAGCTGCGCCTTTCCCCCCGAAAACCTGATCAATTCCCTGGGTGAGTTCCTGTCTGCACAGGGAAAAACCCAACTGCGCATCGCCGAGACCGAAAAATACGCTCACGTCACCTTTTTCTTCAGTGGTGGCCGTGAAGCGCCCTACACCGGCGAAACCCGTGAACTGATCAAGTCCCCGGATGTGGCCACTTATGATCTACAGCCAGAAATGAACGCGCCGGAACTCACTGACAAACTGGTGGCCGCAATCCAAGGTGGCGAGTACGACGCGATTATCTGTAACTACGCCAACGGCGATATGGTCGGCCACACTGGCGTATTCGAAGCCGCAGTAAAAGCCGTAGAAGCCCTGGATCAATGTGTCGAACAGGTGGTGAACGCCACGCTAAACGCCGGTGGTGAAGTATTGATCACCGCCGACCACGGCAACGTCGAAGAAATGTTTAATGCCAATTCTGGCCAAGTGAGTACCCAGCACTCCACCCTGCCCGTGCCTTTCGTCTATGTCGGTTCGCGCAATGTGCAAATGTGTGACGGAGGTAGTCTGGCGGATGTAGCGCCAACCATGTTAGCGTTGATGGATCTGCCACAGCCGGCGGAAATGACCGGCCAAAGTTTGGTAAAAATGGACTGATGAAAACTCTCGCACTCTTTCTGATCACCCTGCTGTCGCTGCCCGCCTGGAGCCAGGCTGAAGGCGATGAGCAGGCGCGCCTCGCGGAAATCAAGCAACGTATTGAATCCTTACAACAGGAGCTCAACCAAGTGCGCGGCCAGCGCGATCAGTTGCTAGAAGATTTGGAAGATAATGAGAAGGATATTTCCGGGCTACACCGGCGCATAGACCAGATCCGGGAGGGGATGCGCAGTCGCTCTGAGCGGCTGCGCGAACTGCAGCAAGAACAACAACAGCTGCAAGAATCGCGACGAAGTATGCAGCGGCGGGTCGAACAGGAGATCGCCGCCGCATACCGACTAGGTCGACAGGAGCAGATCAAACTCCTCCTCAACCAGCAAGATCCACAGAACGTCGCCCGCCATCTCCGCTACCACGATTACTTCCTCCAAGAACGCAGCCGCATCATAGACTCTTACCTGGAAACCCTCGCTTCATTGGACACTGTAACTACATCCATTGAGCGCGAGCGCGAAACCCTGGAAGCAGAACGTGAGCAGCTGCAAAAACGCCAGAGCAAACTGCACAATGCGCAAAAGAACCGCAAGCTCACCCTGGAGAAACTCGCCGCACGCCTCTCCAACGGTGGTGGCGAACTCCAACAACTACAGGGAGACCGCTCGCGTCTGCAAAAACTGATCGACGAGGTGGGCCACGCTATCGCTACTCTGGTGAGCCCCGGAGAGCAGAAACCCTTTGCACGCCAGCGCGGCAGGATGCAGTGGCCAGTCAAAGGCCGTCGCGCCAATGCATACGGACAGCGCCGCGCCAATGGCATCACCTGGAAGGGCGTTACCTTGCGCGCTAAGGAGGGCAGTCCGGTTCAATCGATACATCGCGGACGTGTGGTTTTTTCCGACTATCTGCGTGGCCACGGCATGCTTGTCATCCTCGACCACGGCGAGGGTTATATGAGCCTCTACGCTCACAACCAATCCCTCACCCGTAATATCGGCGAGTGGGTGGAGAGTGGGGACACCATCGCACGGGTAGGCAACAGCGGCGGCCTTAGTCAGAGTGGTGTCTATTTCGAAATCCGCCACCGTGGCAAGGCTCAAGATCCAACAGTTTGGTGTCGTGCCTGAAGCCACTGATTGGCCGGATTGCAGCTGCCGCAATGGCACGGACACCCTTATCCTGGGCGCGGCGCCCAACCAAGACACAGGGATCGTGGCTCACAAACATTGGCACTCGCGATCACAGACCCGCCTAATAGTCCCCAGGCTACAACTCTGGTCCCGTCCCTGTGCTAATTAATGAGAACGCTTTAAACCAAAGGCCCGGAATAACGACTTTAAGTTACCCGCCAATAGCGGGGAAAACCGGGGTTCCGTCCAGTTGTAAGACCCCTGGGCTTATGACGACTAAGGCTGTGACACTGTAGAATTTGGCGTTCACTTAGAATCCCTGCCAATCTCTGCGGTCTACACTTTCGCAAAGCAGCGAAGAAATAAGGCAGAGGTCACAACAATATGTTCATACCCAAGGCGCTGACGACCCTGATCGGCGCGGCCGCTCTGACAGCCCTGCCTTTAATGGGTCTAACCGACGGCGATACCCAACAGCGTATGGCTGCAGACAGTGCAGCGCGCCTGCCACTGGAAGACCTGCGCAGCTTTGCGAAAGTATTCGAGCAGATTCGCCAGGGTTATATCGAGGAAGTGGACGACCGAACCCTGCTGGAATATGCCATTAAAGGTATGCTGCAGGGCCTAGATCCGCACTCCTCCTACCTGGATCGTCGCTCATTTGACGACCTGCAGGCCAACACTACGGGCGAATTTGCCGGCCTCGGTATCGAAGTCGGTATCGAGAACGACCATATCACCGTTGTGACCCCGATGGATGACACTCCCGCCTCGCGCGCGGGCCTCAGAGCGGGTGATATGATCCTGCGCCTGTCGGGCAAATCCATGAAAGGCGTCAGCCTCGACGAGGCAGTGGAATGGATGCGCGGCCCCAAAGGCAGTAGCGTTACCCTGACGATCGCCCGCAAAGGCCACAAACAACCCTTCGATGTCACCCTCAAACGGGATACGGTGCGCGTTCGCAGTGTACGTAGCAAAATCCTCGACAAAGGTTACGGCTATTTGCGCATCAGCCAATTCCAGCTGGATACCGGAGCCGATGTCACCGAAGAGCTGATCAAGCTGCAAAAGAAAGGTTCGCTAAAGGGGTTGGTTATCGACCTGCGCAACAACCCCGGCGGCGTACTGCAATCGTCAGTGGAAGTAGCCGATGCATTCCTGGAAGAGGGCCTGGTAGTCTATACCGAAGGCCGCAATGAAGCCGCCAACCTGAGCTACTCCGCCGAACCGGGCGATTTGACTGAAGGCGCCCCATTGGTAGTGCTGATCAATGCAGGCTCCGCTTCAGCGGCGGAAATTGTTGCAGGTGCCTTGCAAGACCACCGCCGCGCGGTGGTGATGGGTACCGACAGTTTTGGGAAAGGCTCAGTGCAAACCGTCATTCCAATCAATAATGAGCGCGCGATCAAACTCACCACTGCGCTCTACTTCACCCCCAATGGCCGCTCAATCCAAGCCCAGGGCATCACTCCTGACATAGTGGTGGAACGGGTAAAAGTCACCCGCCTGGATGATTCGCCGCGGCCTACGGAGGCCGATCTGGCCGGTCACCTAAACAATGGCAACGGTGGCGCCGATCGCACTTTTGAAGACCGCTCACGGGAACAGGAAGGTCGCGAAGACTGGATGGACCGCGACAACCAAATCTTCGAAGCCCTCAATGTGCTCAAGGGCCTCAATCTCTACGCTCACAGGGACAGGGATAGGGGTTTGCGCGAGCGCCTTGCCCGCGCAGACGAACAGCAGTAAACAGCGTGTGGCGGGCCCAGCGCTCGCCGCACTCGAGCCCTACAGACGCATCTCAATTCCCGCGTTCTGCATAAAGGCTTTCGCCTCGGCAATACTGTGCTCTCCAAAGTGGAAAATGCTCGCCGCCAACACCGCGTCGGCACCACCCTGTAATACACCATCCGCCAGATGCTGCAGATTCCCCACGCCGCCGGAGGCAATGACCGGTAGCGGCACCGCCTCGGTAACCGCCCGGGTCAGGGCCAGGTCGAAACCATTCTTGGTGCCGTCCCGATCCATACTGGTGAGCAGAATTTCCCCTGCGCCATAGTCGGCCATTTGCCGAGCCCAAGCCAGCGCATCGATACCGGTAGGTTGGCGACCGCCGTGAGTAAAGATTTCCCAGCGGCCCTCGCCAACTTGCTTGGCATCTATAGCTACCACAATACATTGGCTGCCAAAGCGCTCGGCCGCCTCGCGCACAAACTCCGGGTTCTTAACGGCGGCTGAGTTAATCGCGGTCTTATCGGCACCGGCATTCAGCAGGTTGCGGATATCCTGCAAAGTGCGTACACCGCCGCCTACCGTGAGCGGGATAAACACCTCGTGAGCCATTTTTTCCACTGTGTGCAGGATGGTGTCTCGCTGCTCGTGGGTGGCGGTGATATCGAGAAAAGTAATTTCATCGGCTCCCGCTTCGTTATAGCGGCGGGCTATCTCCACCGGGTCACCGGCATCACGGATTTCGACAAAATTCACGCCTTTCACTACGCGACCCGCGTCAACATCCAAGCAGGGAATAATACGTTTCGCCAGAGCCATTATTTGTTCCGTTGGTCGCAGAGCTGCTGCGCCTCACGCAGATTCAATTTGTCTTCGTAGATCGCCCGGCCGGTAATCGCACCGTAGATTTCACCCGCCTCCAGCAGCTGTTCAATATCCTCGATACTGCTGACACCACCGGAGGCAATAATAGGCACTTGCACCGCGCGCGCCATTTCCAGGGTCGCCTCAATATTAACGCCCTGCATCATGCCGTCGCGGGCGATATCCGTATAAACAATAGAGCTGACCCCACAATCGGCAAACCGCTTAGCCAGCTCCGTCGCCTTAAGCTCGGAAACCTCCGCCCAGCCCTCAGTGGCTACCAGGCCGTCTTTGGCATCAAGGCCCACAATAATATGGCCCTCAAACTCGCGGCAGGCCTCGGCTACCAATTTGGGATTTTTTACCGCTGCAGTGCCAATAATGGCCCACTGAACACCGGCATCCAAATAGCGTTCGATCGTGTGCAGATCGCGGATACCACCACCGATTTGTACCGGCAAATGGGGGAACTGCCTGGCAATGGCGTTCACAGCTTCGCTGTTGACCGGATTGCCAGCAAAAGCGCCATTCAGGTCCACCAGATGCAAGCGCTTAGCGCCCTCGTCTACCCAGTGCTGTGCAGTGGCGAGCGGGTCATCGGAGAACACTGTGGCATCATCCATTTCGCCCTGGCGCAAACGAACGCACTGGCCATCTTTTAAATCAATCGCGGGAATTACAATCATATCTTTTCTTTACGTCGGCGGTAATTTCAATGTGATCAGAGGGTCATCTCTATCAGAATCAGACTCGACCATTCCAACTGACAAAATTCTTTAACAGTTGCAAGCCTGCTTCAGCGCTCTTCTCCGGATGGAACTGAGTGGCGAAGATATTTCCCCTGGCCACTGCCGCAGCCAGGGACACACCGTACTCCGTTTGCCCGGCAATATCCGGGTTATTATTCGCGGGCACGTAGTAGCTGTGAACAAAATAAAAACGACTGTCATCGGCAATATCGGCCCACAGGGGATGCGACTGCGTCTGCTGCACACTGTTCCAGCCCATATGGGGGACTTTCAGACGCTCGGCGCTCTGCGTTGGCGGAATATTATTGCCAAAGAACTTTACCGGCTCCGAAAAAACCCCCAGGCAGTCAACGCCATTATTTTCCTCGCTGTGGTGCATCATGATCTGCATACCCACACAGATCCCCAAGACCGGGGTGCCCGCACGAATAACATCGCGCAGCAGCGGCGCAAAACCCGCATCGACAAACCCCGCCATGCAATCGCGAATCGCGCCCACTCCCGGCACTATCATGCGCTCGGCATCCTCGGCCTGCTCCGGCGTCTGAGCCAGCACCACTTCAGCCTCGGGTGCCACTTTGTTCAGGGCACTGGCCACTGAGTGCAGGTTGCCCATGCCGTAATCAAGTACCGCAACCTTGCCCATCACAGCACTCCCTTGGTGGAAGGCATAGTACCGGCCATACGCGGGTCCAGAGTCAGTGCCATACGCAGGGCACGACCAAATGCCTTAAATACCGTTTCCACTTGATGGTGAGCGTTGTGGCCGCGCAGACAGTCGATATGCATGCTTACCATCGCGTGATTCACAAATCCCTGAAAAAATTCGTAGAACAATTCGGTATCAAAGTTGCCGATACGCTTCTGGGTGAAAGGCACGTCCATTACCAGGCCGGGCCGCCCGGAGAAATCGATCACCACGCGGGAGAGTGCCTCATCCAGAGGCACGTAGCTGTGGCCGTAGCGGGTCATGCCCTTCTTATCCCCCAAAGCCTGGGTGATGGCCTTACCTAGGGTAATGCCGATATCCTCCACCGTATGGTGGTCATCGATATGAGTATCGCCATCACAGCTGATGTCCATGTCGATCATGCCGTGGCGGGCGATTTGATCGAGCATATGCTCCAGGAAAGGAACCCCGGTATTGAACTGGCCATGACCTTGGCCGTCCAGGTTAACGCTGACTTCAATCTTGGTTTCCAGGGTGTCACGGGTGACGCTAGCTGTGCGCATCGAGAGCAATCCTTATTGGGACGATAAGACAGAGGGCGCAAATTATAGGATGAATGACACTCCCTGTGGCCCGCTAGTGACAGATGAAACTTGATTCGTAACAGTTAAGTTCTATCATGCTGCGCATGGTTACCTTAAAGCGCCGAAAATCCCAATACTGGGCCAGCCTGTTTCTGCTACTCGCCATAGTCGCAGCTCAGCCGCTGTGGGCGGAGCACTTCCACGTGGGCAATACCCAGGTGGAAATGTGTGACCTGTGCTGTATGCATTCACCTGCAGCACTCGGCAGCGAGCCATTGCTCGTTCAGGCTGAGCCCCAAAGTCACTACAACCAGCCCTCTGTGCCAACAGCACGCGATTGCCAGCCAGAGCGCCAGAATGCCCGCGCCCCTCCCGTTTCCCTGTCACTCAACTAACCCCAAAAAACTGATAATTTTTTAGCGGATGGCCGCGCTCGTACGCGTATGGCGACATCCGCCTGTGACAGGAATAAAAACCAATGTCTAAGTTCAACACTTTGGCCCTGGCCATCGCCAGCTTGGCTGTGTCCGCTATTTGCGCCGCAAAAGACAGCCATCAACTGGAAGAAGTTAACGTCACTGTCTCGCCTCTGGATAAGCCGGCTGATGCCGTAGCCGCACCCGTATCGGTACTCTCCGGCGAGACCCTGCGTAAAGCCGCTTCCGCCACTCTCGGCGAGACCCTGAAAAACCAACCGGGTGTCGCCAACGCCTCCTTCGGCAGTGGCGTCGGCCTGCCGGTCATTCGTGGCCAGAGTGCCAACCGGGTGAAAATCCTGAACGACAATCTGGATGTGTCTGACGCCTCCAGTACCAGTGCCGACCACGCCGCCAGTGTCGAACCCCTTCTGGCAGAGCGCATCGAGATACTGCGCGGCCCCGCCGCCCTGCGCTACGGCAGCGGCGCCATCGGCGGGGTCGTAAATATTATCGACGGACGTATCCCTACGGAGGTGCCCGAGGAGGTTAAAGGCGCGGTAGAACTTCGCCACGACTCCGCCAACCGCCAAGACGCCTCAGTATTTCGCTTTAGCGGCGGTGCCGGGCAACTGGCCTGGTATTTCGACGGTGTCTACCGCGAGAACGACGATACCGAAATTCCCGGTCTCGCGATTGTCGAACATGAAGAACACGATCACGACGAAGACGAAGGCGAGCACGAAGAGGGGTTCAACACCGACGGCTACGTGGGCAACACCAATGCCCGCGCCCACAGCTACAGTGGCGGTGTTTCCTGGATTACGGACAGCGGCTATTTCGGCCTCTCCATCAACAAGCTGGAAAACAACTACGGTATCCCCCTCGGCACCCACGAGCACCACCACGAAGAAGAGGAGCACGAGGAAGAAGATCATGAAGAAGAGAGCGAAGTGGAAGCGGTGCGCATCGATATGACGCAAACCCGCTACGATCTCAAAGGCGAACACCGCTTCGACAGCAATTATTGGGACAAGATGCGCCTGCGCATCGGCTACAACGACTACGAACACGTTGAGCTGGAAGAGGACGCGGCCGGTACCCGCTATGCCAACCAAGCTTGGGAGGGCCGGCTGGAAATCACCCATGACAGTGGCAGCGAGTGGCGCGGTGCCTACGGCCTACAGCTGTCCGATAAAGACTTCACTTCAGACGAAGGGGCATTTATCCAGCCCTCCCGCACCCGTAGTGCCGGCCTTTTCACCATGAAAGAACGTGAGTGGGGCAACTGGCATCTGGACCTGGGCGCACGTATTGGGCGTGTCGATGTCGATCCGGAATACGAAGAAGATCGCAACTTCAATCTATTCAGCACCAGCGCCACCTTGCAGTACTTCCTGCAAGAGCACCAACATATCAGTGTCGGAGCCACCCGCTCCGAGCGCGCCCCGGTAGCCGAAGAATTGTTTGCCGACGGCGAGCACCTGGCCGAGGGCACATACTTAATTGGAAACAGTGACCTGGACAAAGAGCGCTCCATTAATCTGGAGCTGGGCTATCACCACCACAATGAAGCAGCCCGTGGCTGGCACGCCGCCCAGTTTGAAGCCAGTGTCTTCTTTAACCGCATCGGCGATTATATCTACGCGCAGAACACCAATGACCTGTTTGATGAAGAGCTGCCCATTTACGCCTATACCAATCGCGATGCCACCTTCTACGGTGCTGAAGCCTCGGTGAAATTTCCCCTGCGCAGCAATCTCTCCCTGACCCTGTTTGGCGATATTGTGCGCGCCAGTTTCGATGAGGATATTGCCAGAGAAAGTTCCGACGTACCCCGTATGCCGCCCCTGCGCCTTGGGATCGCCCTGGGAGCGGAATACGATCAGTGGGGTTGGGAATGGCGCACTACTGAAGCTGCGGACCAGAATCGCGCCGGCGCCTACGAAGACGAGACTGACGGTTATACCCGTATGGACCTGAGCGCCCACTACAACTTCAATATTGGCGACAGCGACGCAGTCATCTTTGCCAGCGCCCGTAACCTGCTCGATGAAGAAATCCGCAACTCCACCTCCCTACTGCGCGACTACGCCCCCGAAGCGGGCCGCAGTATCGAAGCCGGTGTGCGGTTTATTTTCTGACACACACCTGCTTCAATGGCCCCGCAGCGCATTCCCAGCCTCGCGGGGCTGCATCTCCTACAATTCCGGCATAACCTCTTTGTAGAAGTGCGCGGGAACATCGAGCCGCGCTGCGGCGTCTGATAAGTGGAAACACACAACTAATATTCTACAAAACAACAGGGACAATGCTCTCCATGGCCTGGATCAAGCGCACTTTTATCGCACTTTTGATTGTCTTCCTGCTGCTCGCCGGCGCCGTCGCCTGGCTGCTCGCAGGGCTCGATATCAACCAATACAAACCGCAGTTGGAAAAGCTCGCCGCCAAGCAGGGCATCTCCTTGCAGCTAGAAGGGGATATCGGTTGGCAGCTATGGCCCAAGATCGGCCTCCAACTGGAAAATGTACAGCTGGCACCACTGAAACTGCCAAAACAAACCTTGGTCAAGGCAGACAAAATTGCCATCGGTGTGGCCCTCAAACCTCTACTGCAACGCAAAGTAGAGGCCGAAGAAATTGTCTTGGTAGCCCCGCAAATTGAGCTTAGGGTCGACAAAGAAGGGCGCGGCAACTGGGAACTGATTATTGAGGCCCTGGAAGCGCAGAGCAAACAACCCCCCAAACTCTCCATCCCCAAAGAACAGGAAGAACCGGCGCAACAACAGGTTGAGCTAAGCCTGCAAAAATTACGCATCGAAAAAGGCCTGGTGCTCTACAACGATGCCCAGACCAACAAGGAATACAAGGTCCAAGACCTCCAGGTAAGCGCTATTAACCTAGTGCCGGGCGGCGAACCGGGCAAGCTCACGGCCACTGCCGACATCACCGGCAACAACCTGAAACACCCACTGAAGTTAAAACTCGACAGCACGCTTGCTGTGGATGAGGGGCTTAACGGCTTGCGCCTGCAACCGCTGCAAGTAAATTTCACCTCTGAGAACACTGCCAGGGCCAGCCTGCATATGCGCGGCTACCTGCGCAGGGACAGCAGCACCCAGCCCTGGCGCATACAGTTAAATATCAATGCCAGTGCCGACCCACTGCGCCCCTGGTTCGAACTGACCGGCTCCGAAATCGACACCCGCGATAAAGCCGCTCTGCAAAAACTGAGTATTGAAGCCAGCATCGAAGGTACCGAGCAAAAGCTCGACCTAACCCCGCTGCAACTGCAATTGGACAATGCCACCTTCAGTGGTAATGCCCAGTTGCGCAATGCAGAAATGCCTGGACTGGACCTTAATCTACGCGGCAGCGCTTTTAACCTGGACAACTACCTGCCCCCGTCTTCAGAGGAAAAAGGTCAAGCAGCGCAAACACAGCAGGGCTCCAGTGACGACAAGGTCCCAGCAGCCAGCGGCACTGAACAAGTGGAGCAAACCGCACAAAGCGACCAGTCCCAGGCGGTTAAGTCCAAGACGGCAACGGCGCAACCCACAGCACAGCCGCTGCCACTCAGCGAACTGCGCGGCTTCAATGCCAATATCAGCCTGGCCCTGGATCAACTGCGTGCCGCCGACTTGCAGATGGACAGCCCAGAGATACAGCTCACCATCGACAACGGCCTCTACCGCCTACAGAAACTCAGTGCCGATATTTATGGCGGTCAGCTAAACACCAATGGCCAACTCAATGCCCGTGCCCAGTCCGCCGAGGCACAAATGCGCGGTGGTCTTACCGACGTGGATATCGGCAAGGTACAGGAAGCGCTGTTCCCCAGTGAAGAGGTCGAGCTGGCCGGCAAAGCCAGTGTCAATTGGGACGCCAAGACCCAGGGAAAAACCTCTGTAGACCTACAAAAAAACTTGCGCGCCTCCGTAAAGGTTTCCAGTAAAGAGATGACGATTTCTCCATTCAATCTGGAGAAAAACATGTGTCAGCTGTTCAGCTATGCCGAGAGCACCGAAATGCCCACGCGGGACTGGCCCGAAAGCACCGGTTTGCAAGACCTGCGAGCAACCATCGCGGTCAAAGGGAATGATGTTGAGGTAAGTGAAATTCTTGCCGGCATCGAAAATATCGCCCTTACCGGCGATGGTGAAGTAGACCTGAAAAAGCAGGACTTCGACTTCAAACTCGGTCTCGCCTTGGTCGGTGAGAGTACCTCTGCCGACGGCTGTACCGTGCGCAACGAGCGCTGGCGCAACCGGCCGCTGCCGCTGCGCTGCAAAGGCGACTTCGACGATGTGAATATCAGCACCTGCAAACCGGACAGCCGCCGCCTCGACGACTTAGTACGCGAGGAGCTAAAACACAAAGCCAAAAAGAAATATGGCGATAAAGTGGAAGAAAAGGTCGACGAACTGAAAGAAAAACTGAAAAATTTGTTCGGCCGCTAAGGCCCCGCCAAAGTGCACCGGGCCCACCCGGTGCACCGCTTCCGCGTTCATTCACAGACTCCAGCCCCGCAGTATCCCCATGACCCCAAAGCAATTCCAAAACGCCGCCCTGAAATGGTTCGACAAGCAAGGGCGCAAAGACCTCCCCTGGCAGCAGGACATCAACCCCTACCGCGTGTGGGTATCCGAGATCATGCTGCAACAGACTCAGGTCACCACGGTGATCCCCTACTTTGAGCGCTTTATGCAGAGCTTCCCCACTCTGCAAAGTCTCGCCCGCGCGCCCCAGGACAAGGTCCTGGCGCACTGGAGCGGTCTCGGCTATTACGCCCGAGCCCGCAACCTGCACAAATGCGCGCAGACAATCGCTGAGGAACATGGGGGTGAATTCCCCCGCGATGTGGAAGCGCTCATTGGGCTGAGTGGCATCGGCCGCTCTACTGCCGGCGCTATCGCCAGTATCAGCATGGGACTCAGGGCGCCAATCCTCGACGGCAACGTCAAACGGGTACTGGCCCGATTCCACGCGGTGGAGGGCTGGCCTGGACAAACCGCCGTTGCCAATCAATTGTGGGAACTGGCCGAAACCTACACCCCGGACAAACGTGTGAACGACTATACCCAGGTGATGATGGATCTGGGCGCCACCCTGTGCACTCGCTCCAAACCCCGCTGTGAAGAGTGCCCGCTAAAGAAATCCTGCGTGGCCCACGCTCAGGGCAACCCACAAGATTACCCTGGCAAGAAACCGCGCAAGGAAAAGCCTCTGCGCAGCACCACACTATTACTGCTGGAACACAGTGGAGATATCTACCTGCAACAGCGTCCACCCAGTGGCATTTGGGGCGGACTCTGGTGCCCCCCGGAATCCGACAGTGCAATTGACTGGCTCAAAGCCCGACGCTGGCGCGCCGATGAGATCCAAACGCTGCCCACCCTACGCCACACCTTTACCCACTTCCACCTGGATATTTCCCCGGTGTGGATACAGCTGGGCAAAGTCCCCGCACGGGTAGCGGAGAGCGGCGCAGGCTGGTATAAACTGCGACGTTTAAACCGCCCTCGCGCGGCCCAGGAATTGGGGCTACCCGCCCCTATCGTCAAGCTGGCAAAACAACTAGTGGCGCTGCAGGCCCCCCTGCTCGCCCCAACCACTGCCGACTAAAATCAGGAGGAGTCCATGTCCAGAACCGTATTCTGTCGCAAGTACCAAGAGGAATTGGAAGGCCTGGATGCACCGCCCTTCCCCGGCCCCAAAGGCATGGACATCTTCGAGCATGTTTCCAAGAAAGCCTGGCTGGAATGGATGTCCCACCAAACCATGCTGATTAACGAAAAACACCTGAACATGATGGAGCCCTCGAGCCGCGCCTACCTGGGCGACCAGATGATGAAGTTCCTAAGCGGTGAAGCATATGACGCCGCTGACGGCTACGTGCCTCCAGAACAGCAGTAACTCGGCCTTCCAAAGCCCCCTCAATAAAGAAAAAAAACTTTTTACAATCAAAGGGTTGACTCGGACATGGGGAAGGGCTTTAATACGCGCCTCGCGACACAGGGGCAACCCAGAAAAATCGCGAAGCCCGGATAGCTCAGTCGGTAGAGCAGGGGATTGAAAATCCCCGTGTCGGTGGTTCGATTCCGCCTCCGGGCACCATATTTAAACCCGCGTCAGCACTCGCTTTCGCGGGTTTTTTATTGTTTTCTAAACGTGCCAATTAACGCCAAAAACCACTAAAGTGTCCACGTAGAATTTTTTTGGTTCTCAATTGCCCCACCTGTGGGCACCAGTGATCCGCTGTCGGCCTAGACGAAACCCTTCTTCACTTCTCTTCAAAACTCTTCATTATTGTGTGGAAAGCCAACTTGCCCTAGAGCCCGCACCACCTCATAGCCCGACCTCTTCCTCAATTTCACCAACCAAAAGAAAGCCAAAAGTCGGCAGGCGTGGGGAGGAGTGACCGGCGGCCCGTTTGCCGGTATGTTTTTTTGATCAGAGTGGCCGGGAGGCCGTAGAGTTAGCGGGGCTTGGCGGGAAATTATTGGTTTGGGTTGCCCCAGGAAGATTTGTAGAATTTTGAAATTTGGTAGGTGTGTGATTACTGTGTGCTACGGGTTTTAAAGCTACTTATTGGGTTGATAGGATTTGGCCTTTAATAAATCACAAGAAGGGAAGTGATATCATTTCTGGGGGAGTGATTCTTTTTATTACAGTGGTTGGGAAAGTCACCATGATGGCCAATAAGCTAAGCGGCAAAGAAACCGATAGTTGGAAGTCTATCCTGGAAATTTTATAGATTTCTGAAATGGCCTAGACGAAGGTAACTTGCGGAAGAACCCTTAATTTACTGTTAGAGATGCGGAGGAAATGTGAAAATAGAGGGAATAGATGTTGAGAAATCACTATATGATTTCATACAAGAGCAAAGTGACGCCCTTCAAAATAATATTAGCGAACAAGCCATCTCTCACCAGTTAGCAACAAAATTAACGCCATATTTTCCAGGTTGGACTATAGATTGTAAATATGATCGAGAAGGGAATGATATTAAAAAATTAATGTATGCAATCTCTCCCAAGGGACATATTTTTCAGCGTGAAGTCGTACCAGACGTTATTATTCATAGACGAATTACAACAGAAAATCTTTTAGCAATTGAAGTTAAAAATCCACCAATCGAGAAGCAAGCTTCAAAGATCATTCAAAACTAACTGCTTTCCGTGAACAGCTAGGCTATCAACACGCATTATTCGTAAGATTCTTAACAGGGCAAGAAAAGGTAGGAATGGCTGAAACAATACTTCGGACAGTTTTAGGGGGCGAAATAGGTAGGAACCACGGCCAGAT